>CADCJO010000040.1 GCA_902801765.1 uncultured Eubacteriales bacterium | reverse complement strand
TCAATTCGTCTCGTCATGAAAGCTCCTTTCTTTTTTTATAGGCAAATGGGCAAAAGAATAGCGCTCAGAATCATGTTCTGAACGCTATTGATCGGGGTTTACGATTCACTTTTTCCAAATTATGTTTTGTCGCAAATGAAACAACCCTCCTTACCGCGACGACGTTTCGCTGCCTTTCAAGGCTGGAAAAGGGATTGAAATTCGCAGCGACAAACGGCTCAAACCCTTATGCCACAAGGATTTCCCGTTTTGTCGCAATTATACCATCAGGGCACACCTATGCGGTTTCATCTCTGCGGGCCGGCGATGATGTGAAAACGGTGCAGGAGAACATGGGGCATTTCACTGCGGCGTTCACGCTGGACAAATATGCTCACGTGACCGAAACTATGCGACGGGACAGTGCCAACCGGATGCAGGCATTCTATGAAGCTCTCTGATCGGTTGGGGTGCGGTTGGGGTATGGTCAAACACAAAGAATCGCAGGCAAAGACCACGATATACTTTTCCAGGGACAGATACACCGGCAATAACGATCAACCGAAATAAAAAACATGCCTTTTCGTACAAAATCGTTCAGCAGAGCGAGTACAAAAAGGCGGTTGGGGTACGGTTGGGGTATTTGCCCCTGGGAAAAATGAAAGAACCCTTGATTTACAAGGGTTCTTGAAGTGGTCGCAACAGGACTCGAACCTGTGACCCCATCGATGTGAACGATGTGCTCTACCAACTGAGCCATGCGACCATATATGTTATCCGATTTCTGGATTTGTGATCCATGTCACATCCATGGGCACCCAACGCATCGGTTAAGCGTTCATTTAGATTCCGAAGAACAGCATGCCATTCATTACCCAAAGATCAAGATCAGTGGCTGTAAATGATCATTTCTGCTCTGCTCTCAAAGAGCAAAACGATTATAACGCATAGTTCTGCGTTTGTCAAGATACTTTTTGCGTTTTTTTTTGATTGTTGTTTTGCGTGTTGTTTTAACGGCAGCGTTCACTGATACCGATTCCAACAGAAAACGGGAGGCTTGAATTATTCGAAAGATCGGATGAAGCTGTTTCTTTATGCTGCTTAATGACAGATTCGTTTTCAGGAAGGATTTTAGCCATGGGGCTGCGAATAAAGGAAATGAGCATTGGAAAAGATGACAGCATCGAAACGAACGGGAGCATAGCAGGAGAATGAAAGGAAAACGGATTGTCTTATGGGGCTGGGTGATTGCCGTGGCGGGAATGATTTTTGGTTTTTCCGCCATGAATGGGCCGGAATCCATGGAACTGAGCAATGGCTTTACCGCCTGGTTCATGCGGCTGTTTTATCCAGATGTTGAATCGCTGCCGCTCGAAAGACAGCAGCAGATCTATGAGCTGTTTGTTTTTATCGTGCGAAAAACGGCTCATTTTTCGGAATTTGCCGCACTGGGGATGCCGCTGCTCCTGCTGCTGCGGGAATACCGTCTGCGGCGGGCGGCGTTTTGGTCGTGGGTAATTGGCACGCTGTACGCGGGGACGGATGAGCTGCACCAGTATTTCAACGGTACGCGCACGCCGTCCCTGCGGGATGTTGGCATCGACAGCGCGGGCGTGCTGTTTGGCATCCTGGTGATTGTGCTTTTAAGCGGCCTGCTGACACGGATGAAAGCAAAAAAGAAAGCGGTCTGAGCTGGAGCTCTTTTGGAAAGCACGGACAGGCCGCAGCGCTTTCATTAACCATCCCCAGGCGGTGCGTACGTCACCGACAGAAAAAAAGGGTTTCGGTCTCCAAGGAGATCAAAACCCTTTTTCAGGAATCTGCTGGATGCGCCTGGCCGAAATGATCCGGCCGGGCGTTATCATCATGGCTTTTATTCGGCGGTTTCGGAAGACTGGACGGCGGTTCCGTTCAGGCTCAGCACGGGCAGGGCTTCCGCCGCGCCGCCGGATACATAGGTGGGCAGCTGGCCGTTCCAGGTGTTCACCTGGGTGAATTCAATCAGGTTTTCGGTCAGGCTCTCAGCAATTTTTTTGTTGGCTTCGGCTTCGGCCTCGGCCTTCACGCGGGTGGAATAGGCTTCGGCGTCCGCGTTGATTTTCACCACGGCGGCCTTGGCGTCGGCTTCGATCTTTTGACGGGAAGCCTGCTGCTGGGTTTCCATGGTCTTCTGCTCCTGCTCGATCTCGGCCTGCAATTTCCGCTGAGCGGCGACCTGCTTGGCTTCAACGGCGTCGGTGAAGGCGTCGGTGAAGTCGATGTTTTCAATGGACACGCTGATGATGGAAATGCCGTAGCGCTCCATTTCGCGGCTCAGGTTGTCACGGATCTGGATGGACAATTGCTCCCGGGCGCTGACCAGGTTTTCAGCGGTGTACTTGGAGAACACGGCTTTGGTGTTTTCCAGCATGCGGGGGTTGACCAGCTTGTTGAAGTAGTCGGTGCCGACCTCCTTGAACAGGGTCATGGCAGTGGCCTTATTGATGGCGTAGTTGATGGAGCCCACGATGTCCACCTGCTGGATGTCGCTGGAAAACGCCTGGGTGGAGAAGGGGGTTTTCTGCTCGCGGTTGTCCATCAGGATGATTTCCTGGAAGGGGCTCTTCAAATGGAAGCCGGCTTCCATGGTGTAATCCTCCACCTTACCGAAGGTGGTCACGATGGCGGTGTAGCCGGTATCGATCTGCACGGTGCAGCGGAAAAACACGATCAGCGCGATCAAAATGATCACAACTGCCACGATCATACCCAGCGTGCCCTTCTTGCCTGCTTTTCTGGGGGCTTTCTGGGGGGTAGTGTTGAGCGGCGTGGTGAATTGGGACATGGCTTTATCCTCCTTGTATCTTCTGCGGGACGTATCCGCGGCACTCGCCGCGCTGCCGTCCCGGTTCCTTGTGACGGGGAAAGTATAGCATATCGCAGCCGTCTGCGCCAGAGGAAACGGGCTGAATGATACAGAAAGCCGGCTGAATTGTCAGAACCGCGTCACTCCCGGAACAGCCACTTGAACCCGCCTGCGGGGAGGGTGACGGCCTTGGCGTCGGTTTCTTCGCCGGTCAGCAGGTCGGTGTAGGGGTCGGGGTCGTTGACCCAGGCGATCTGTTTTTCATCGGAAAAGTTGAACAGGGCCAGCAGCTTTTCGCCCTTGTTGTAGCGCCCGATGCCCAGCACGTGGCCGTTGCCGGTGTTCAGCAGCCAGGCGTCCGCCGCGCCGTCGAACACCAGATGATCGGCCCTCAGGGCCTCAAACCGCTGGATGGCGGCAAAGAGCTTTCCTTCCACCGTGGTTTCGTCGTGACGCAGCTCGGCTTTTTTCCAATCCATATTGCCCCGATGCAGGTAGCGGCTGTCGTCGGCCTTCAGCGGGTCGCTGTGGTAATCGTTGTCGTTTTCCTGGGCCACCTCGTCGCCGCTGTACAGCACGGGCAGGCCGCTCATGGTGAACATGAAGGCATGGAGCATTTCATCCAGCCGCAGGGCCTTTTCCATGGCTGCGGCGTCGTTGTTCTTCCGGGCCTTTTCGATGCCGCACAGGCTGGCTGTGGTGCCGCAGAGCCGGGCGTCGCCCAGGCGCGGGTCGTCGTTGTACAGTTCGCCCAGGGCGGGACTGCCGGGCCATTTGCCGGTGAGATAGTCGTTCAGGTATTTCTTGTGGGGCACCTCCCGCTGGCCAAACTGGCCGAGGAACTCATAATCCAGGCCCCAACCGATGTCGTCGTGGCAGCGGAGATAGTTGAGGAAGGTGTACTGCTTGGGCAGGCTGAACACCTGCTCCATCTGGTGAGCCAGCAGCCGCACGTCTTTCGTTGCTACGGTGTGCCAGATGGAGGCCATGGTGGTCACGTTATAAAGCAGATGGCATTCGGGCTTTTCTACCGTGCCGAAATAGGGCACGACCTTGCTGGGCTCCATCACCACTTCGCCCAGCAGCAGCGTGCCGGGGCACACGATTTCGCACACCATGCGCATCATGCGCACCAGGGTGTGCACCTGCAGCAGGTTGCGGCAGGTGGTGCCAAGGGCTTTCCAGATGTAGGGCACCGCGTCCAGGCGGATGATGTCGATACCGTTGTTGCACAGGTACAGCATGTTGTCCGTCATGTCGTTGAACACGGTGGGGTTGGCGTAGTTCAAATCCCACTGGTAGGGATAGAAGGTGGTCATGACCACTTTTTTTGCTTCCTCGCACCAGGTAAAGTTGCCCGGCGCGGTGGTGGGGAAGACCTGGGGCACGGTCTGCTCATACCAGTTGGGAATGTCCCAGGTGTCATAGAAGAAATAGCGGTGCTGGCACTCGATATCGCCCGCCCGGGCTTTCTTCGCCCATTCGTGGTCCTCGCTGGTGTGGTTCATCACGAAGTCCAGGCACACGGCGATGCCCCGCTCATGGCACTTTTCGGAGAGGCTGTACAAATCCTCCATCGTGCCCAGCTCGGGCTGCACCTTCCTGAAATCGCTCACGGCGTAGCCGCCGTCGCTGCGGCCCTTGGGGCTTTCCAGCAAAGGCATCAAATGGAGGTAATTCACGCCGCAGTCGGCGATATAATCCAGCTTTTCCTCCACGCCCTTGAGGGTTCCCGCGAAGGCGTTCACATACATCAGCATCCCCACCAGCTCGTGACCCTTGTACCAGTCGGGGTAGGCTTCCCGCGCCCGGTCCATGGTTTTCAGGCTTTCGGGACGGGCCTTGTAGCTGCGGTAGAGCATATCCACGAAGTATTCATAGGAGCGCATGTCGCTGTGGTACAGCTCGCAGTACAGCCATTTGAGCTCGTCTTCATGGCGCTTGAACCGGGAGGCGAATTCGCTTTTCCATTCGCTGCGGTCGATCATTTCAGCCCCTCCTCCACTTCTTCTCTCGTTGGCATGGCGGGAATCGCGCCGGGGCGGCTGGTGGTCAGGGAGGCGGCCTTATTGGCAAAGCGGACGTAGGCGTTCAGGTCGTCGGCGGTGAGGCCTTCCAGACCGCCATGCAGGGCGATGCGGCTGAGCAGCGCGCCGAAGAAGGTATCGCCCGCGCCGTTGGTGTCGGCCACCTTCACCTTGAAGCCCTCCACTTCGCCCTCCAGATCGCCATAGCGCCACAGCGCGCCGTTGGGGCCCAGGGTGACCACGGCCAGCTTCACGCCCATATCCATCAGCTTCTGGGCGGCGGCGTGGGGATTCTTCACGCCGCAGAGCAGCAGGGTTTCTTCATCGCTGATTTTTACGATGTCGCACAGCGGCAGCACCGCCCGCATTTGCAGCATGGCGGCGTCCTCGTTCTGCCACAGCACGGCGCGGTAGTTGGGGTCGTAGGTGATGATGGCCCCGTCCCGTTTGGCGGCGGACACGGTGTTCACGATGGTGTCCCGGCAGGAGGGGTCGGTGAGGGACACGGAGCCGAAGTGCAGGATGCCCGTGCCCTTCACGGCTTCGATGGCCTTCGCCGCGTCGATGCGGGTGTCCGCGCCGGGTTTGCGGTAGAAGGAAAAGCTGCGTTCGCCCGTTGCGTCCACGGTCACCACCGCCAGGGTGGTGTTGGTCAGCGCGGTCACCTGCAGGCCGTCGATGTTCACGCGGTATTTGATCAGTGTATCTTTCAGCAGCGCCCCAAAGGCATCCTCGCCGATGCAGCCCACGAACGCGCTTTCCACGCCCAGCTTGGCCGCGGCCACCGCCACGTTGGCAGGCGCGCCGCCGGGGTTGGCGGCAAAATGGGGAATGCCGTTGGCGTCGATTTGGGTCTGGGTCATGTCTACCAAAATTTCTCCGATGGCGGTGATTTTCATGGTCCGCACCTTCCTTTGCTGATATGAAAAGATATGCAACCAAATTATAACATCGGCGCAGGGGAAAAGCAATGTGAAAACGAAAATTCAGCTTAAAACATGTCGGGGAGGGGTTGATAATTTCCAAGGGATGCATTATAATAGGCCTGCAAACGGAAAAGACAAAATTTGCTTGTCAACGCGTCCGCTAAAATGCGCTTTTCCCTGATAAACTTGTATAATTCAGGAACGCTGCTGCGGATTTTGACAGGTTTTCCTCTGATTATTATATGTGAGTTTTTTTCGGAAGGGACAAAATCAGCTGGGGAAAAAGGGGGGGATCTCAATGAAGGCTTTTTATGAGCTTCGGAAAGATAACTTTTTCGTTGGTCCCATGACGGAATACCCCTTTCCACTGCATGTGCATGAAACGGTGGAAATGGCGATTGTGCTGACCGGCGAATGCACCATGCAGATCGACGGCAGAGAGTACGTTCTTCATCCCGGCGACGCGGCCATTGCTTTCCCGCTTACGCCGCATGCCTACATGACCCAGAGCGAAGGAACGAAGGGTTTCACCGCCATTTTTCCCGCGGATACCATCGCAGAATTTTCCGGCATCTTCCACACCATGCTCCCCAACGAACCCATTGTGCACCGGGAGCGGGTGGGGGAGGAGGCGCTTCGCATGGCCGAGACGCTGCAGCAAGGCCATGCGAATCAACATTTGCATCTGGCGTATCTTCATGTGATTCTGGCGCATATCCTGCATGCGCTCAGCTTTCATTCCGCGGCGGCGTACAATGAACGCGGCCTGGGCGCGCGGGTGGTGCGGTATGTGTACGATCACGCCTGCGACAGCATCACCATCAGCAGCGCGGCGCATGATTTGGGCATCAGCGAAAGCCACCTGAGCCACTTGTTTGCCCAGCAGTTTCACGTCAATTTCCGCGCCTTTATCAATGCCATCCGCATTGATAAAGCCACCATGCTGATGCGTGATCCGTTCCTGACCCTGACCCAGATTTATTATCAGTGCGGCTATGACAATATGCGCACGTTCCGCCGCGCTTTCGTGCAGGAAACCGGCGTGCTCCCCGCCGCCTACATGCGCGCCGCCCGCCGCGGCGGGGCTGAATCCGTTTCCAGGCCAATGGAAAAAGCCGAAACAATGATACTCCCTGACTGAAAATGGGATGATTCAGGCTTTTCAGGAAAACAAAATGGTGCCGTCCGAGGCTTCGGATGGCCTTTTTTATACATGAAAAGCCGGAAGGGGAAATCCCCCCTTCCGGCTGAAAAACGATTTTGAAGAATTAGCGGTTCAGGATGGTTTCTTCGGTGTCCTTGTCGAAGAAGTGCAGCCGGCTGGTATCCATAGCCACCACCACGTCGTCACCGGCGCGGGTCTTGGTGCGGGGATCAACGCGGGCGATCACGTTTTCGGCCTTGCCGGAGGTGGAGAAGTACAGATAGGTTTCGGAGCCCATCAATTCGGTCACTTCCACGTGCACCTTCATGGTAGCATCCTGATGCTCGGCCACGAATTCGGGAGCGTCATCAATGTTTTCGGGACGGATGCCCAGAGTGACTTCCTTGCCGATGTAGCTTTCGTCCTTCAGCTTGGCAACCTTTTCCTGGGGAACCACGATCTTGTTGTCGCCGAACACGGCCACGACTTTGCCGTCTTCCTTCTGGAGGCGGGCATCGAAGAAGTTCATCTGGGGGCTGCCGATGAAGCCGGCCACGAACTTGTTGGCGGGATAGTCGTAGTTGTTCTGGGGAGTGTCAACCTGCTGGATGAAGCCATCCTTCATGATGACGATACGGGAGCCCATGGTCATGGCCTCGGTCTGGTCGTGGGTAACGTAGATGAAGGTGGTCTGCAGGCGCTGATGCAGCTTGGTGATTTCAGTACGCATCTGAACACGCAGCTTGGCGTCCAGGTTGGACAGAGGTTCGTCCATCAGGAAGACCTTGGGTTCACGCACGATGGCGCGGCCCAGAGCAACACGCTGGCGCTGACCACCGGACAAAGCCTTGGGCTTACGGTTGAGCAGGTGGGCGATGTCCAGGATGCGGGCGGCTTCTTCCACGCGGCGCTTGATTTCGTCCTTGGGGGTCTTGCGCAGCTTCAGGCCGAAGGCCATGTTGTCATAAACCGTCATATGCGGATACAGAGCGTAGTTCTGGAACACCATGGCGATGTCGCGGTCCTTGGGAGCGACGTCGTTGACCAGCTTATCGCCGATATAGAGTTCGCCGTCGGAGATTTCTTCCAGGCCGGCGACCATGCGCAGGGTGGTGGACTTGCCGCAGCCGGAGGGGCCGACCAGCACGATAAATTCCTTATCTTCGATATCCAGGTTGAAGTCGCTCACGGCAGTAACGCCGCCGGCATAGATTTTGTAGATGTGCTGCAGAGATACGCTGGACATGATGAATCCTCCTTCAAATTGTTTCGTGATATTCTTCCGGGTCGGGCGTACATGCGCCTCCCTTTCGGATGGACTTATTATACACAATTTTTCCTGACTTTTCTATCCTGAAAATCTAACAAATATTCCTTTCTTTCTTTGTGCTATGTATGTATTCGTTGGTATGATTCAACATGGAACCTTCCATTTTTTCTTGACAATCGCCGCGCGACGCGCCATAATATGCACAAAAGAGAAAGCAGCAGACAGGAGGGAAATCGGCATGGAATTATCTAAGCAGGAACGGCTGGCGCAGATGCTGAAGGAAGCCAGGCGGGCAGTTTTTTTCGGCGGGGCAGGGGTATCCACGGAGAGCGGCATTCCGGACTTCCGCAGCACCGGCGGGCTGTATAACCAGGAATGGCGCTATCCGCCGGAAACGATCCTGAGCCACACTTTCTTCCAAAATAATACGGAGGAATTCTACCGCTTCTATCGGAAGAAAATGCTGTTCCCAAACGCGAAGCCCAACGCCGCCCACGAAGCCCTGGCCGAATTGGAGCGCCGGGGCATCCTGACCGCCGTGATCACCCAGAACATTGACGGCCTGCACCAGGCGGCAGGCAGCCGGCATGTGATCGAGCTGCATGGCACGGTGCACAAAAATTTCTGTACCCGGTGCCGCAAGTTTTATTCATTGGAAGATATTCTCAAAAGCGACGGCGTGCCCCGCTGCTCCTGCGGCGGCGTCATCAAGCCCGCGGTGGTATTATATGAAGAATCCCTGCCCACCGACGCGATCGAGGACGCGCTGGACGCCATTGCCGCCAGCGATCTGTTGATCATCGGCGGCACGTCCCTGGCTGTGTATCCGGCCGCTGGCTTTGTACAGAACTATCGGGGCAGGCTGGTCATCATCAACCGTTCGCCCACGCACATGGATCGTCAGGCCGATCTGCTCATCGACCAGCCGATCGGGGAGACGCTGCGGGAGACAATGAGGATGTTGAGGGAGTAGGGATTAGGGTACTGCACATCGACTGTCATCCCGAGCGGAGTGGAGCGAGAGCGGAACGGAGTCGAGGGACCTGAGAGAAACGCCTTCGACCAAACAGTAAGATCCCCGGCTCCCAGGTCCCTCGACTTCGCCTCCCCTCTGGGTCGGCTTCGCTCGGGATGACAGTCGATGCAGTGTCCTTCTCCCTACTCCCTAATCCCTATTCCCTAATCCCTAAATCTGGCAATGTTCTCAAAATCGCAAAACTTTTGTAAAAAAAGAAGGACTTTCTTCACAGGATGACGAATCATTCAGAGTTATCCTTTTGATTGGAGGAAATCATGCAGCCCCCACAAGGTTCCAATCCGCAGGGCGGATACCAAAATGGCCAGGGCCTCAGCCCTTCCCCGTGGGATCAGCCGCCCATGCTGAATCAATGGGTGCAGCGGCCCGTGCCGGGTCAGCAGGCTGGAAACGTTCAGATGCCAGGCGCGCCGCCCCCTCCGGCGCAGATCACGCCGGACCCGGCCATGCAGCCGCCTTATTATGGCATGGGCCAGCCGCAGGCAAGGCCGGATGATGGCAGTGTGCCGCAGTCGAACGGCCCTTATTATGAAGAAGCGCCGTCCGCGCTTCAGCCCGGCCCGGGATACCAGGTGCCCAAAACCGGCATGTCCCGCCCGCGGCGCTCCAGGCCGAAGTGGGGCCTGATTGTGCTGGTGATCGCCGTGCTTGCGCTTTGCGGCTTCCTGGCCTGGCGGATGCTCACGCCCGGCCAGACACAGTATGGCATCGTGAGGTATGGCTCCATGTCCGCCTCCTTTACCGGCGACGCCGTGCTGGTGCGCAACGAAACGGTGGACGTACAGGAAAACGTGTCTCAGATCGATTACCTGGTGGACGAGGGCAGCCGGGTGAAGCGCGGCGAATTGGTGGCCACGATCTACACCTCCGGCTTCAACGCCAAGGAGTGGACGACCCTCAAGCATTACCGGGATCAGATCAAGGATTATCACAAGCTGCTGATTTCAGGGGCTACAACGGATTCCACGCTGCTGAACCTGATGACCCAGGTGCAGTCCCGCGCGATCGAGGTGCAGCGCCTGGTGCACGGCGCCCGCGGCAGCGTGAGCGTGCAGGAAAAGCTGCTCAAGGAAGCCATGGAAAACCAGCAGCTGTATATCAAGCAGAAGTATCCCGACGAACAGAAGCTGACCCGGCTGTACGACGATGAAAACACCCAGCTTCAGCGCATCTCCACCTGGACGAAACAGTTTGCCGCCCCGGCGGACGGCCTGGTGAGCTTCTACACAGACGGGTTTGAAAAAGCGCTGAACATGAACACCTACGCCGATTACAGCCCCACCCAGGTGCGGGCGATGTACAACGGCCAGGTGCCCACGCTGGAAACCACCGTCACCTCGCGCAACGCCGCGGATGTTTACCGCATGGTGCGGGAGGACAAATGGGTGGTGCTGATGCTCTGCCACAACCAGGATCGCACGCCCGCCGACGGCCAAACCTTTAACCTGGTGATCGAGAGCTTTGACCAGCATCCTCTGCCCGTGACCGTGCTCGACAGCGCCCGTTCCGGGGGAGAACTGCTGGTGCGGCTGGAAGTGAACGATGTGAGCTTCCTGCCCGATCTGATGTACCTGCGCCAGTGCCAGGTGCGCCTGAGCGAAAACGTGTCCAGCCTGACGGTGCCCGCCAACGCGATTTATGTCCAGAACGGCCGCAAAGGCATCGTGATGGAGACCGAGGGCGGCGAATACTGGACGGGCGTGGAAGTTATCTCCATTTCCGATGACGGTTTGTTCGCTTACGTGGTGCCCGATAAGCCCGAAGTGGTGTATGAAGGCGTGATGGTGAGGCTGTTCTGATCAGAAAGTTATAAGTTCCAAGTTCTAAGTTCCAAGCCATTTGTCCTCCTTTTTTTGCTTAGAACCGACAGCTAAGAACTTATCGCTTGGAACTTGGAACTTCTTCTTGCGGAGGAAAAGAAATGCTGCAAGACCGTGTGGCCCAGGTGATGGAAACCCTCAAAAGGGAGAGCGAGCCGTGGGGGAGATGTCCCCGGCTGATCGCGGTGACAAAATATTCCACGCCGCAGGAGATCCTGCCGCTGAAGGATTTGAATGTGACCGACATCGGCGAAAACCGGGTGCAGGCCCTGCGGGACAAGCTGCCCTTCCTGGAAGGAAAATTTTCAATTCACCTCATTGGGCAGTTGCAATCCAACAAAGTTAAATATATAATAAAAGATGTATGCCTGATCCACTCGCTGGATCACGCTTCTCTGGCCCAGGAAATTGACCGGCAGGCACAGAAAGCGGGCTTACGGATGCCGGTGCTCATTCAGGTGAATATCGCCAGAGAGCCGCAGAAGGGCGGGATCGCGGAAGAGGACCTGTTTCCTTTCCTGCGGGAGTGCGCCAGGCTGCCGGGCCTGTGGGTGAAGGGTCTGATGACGATGATGCCCCTGGGCGCGGCGGAGGATGAGATCCTTCCGCTGTTTACCAGGATGCGCGGCCTGCTGGATCAGTGCCGCCAGGAAGCGGTTCAGGGTACGGATATGACGGAATTGTCCATGGGTATGTCCCAGGATTACGCGCTGGCCGCCCGGTGCGGGGCCACGATGGTGCGCGTAGGGTCGGCCCTGTTTCGATAACAACAATCTTCAGGAGGGTTTCAGGCAATGGCTTTCGCGGATTTTGTCAGGACAGTGAAAAACAAAGCGTCCCAGATGTATTCCAATTTCTTCTATGAGGGCAAGGATGTTCCCTCCACCCCCCGGAAGGGGCGCGTATTCGCCGGTCAGGAGCCCATGCCTCCCCAGCAGCCGCCGGAACAGCAGTTCCAGCAGTATCAGCAGCCCGTGCAGCAGCAGTATTACGGCAGCGGCTATCAGCAGCCATACCAGCCGGGGCAGCCGTATCAGCAGCCCCAGCCCCAGCGCGCCCGCCGCGCGGCGCAGCACGCCAGCAACGTGGTGCAGGTGGACTTTGGCAGCCAGCAGCCCGAAGTGCCGGTGCAGGAGCCCGCGGCCCAGCAGCCCGCCGCCCTGCTCAGCGCGCGCATCATCAATGCCCGCGGCATGAGCGACTGCCGCAGCGCCATCACCCTGCTGCGCAACGGCGACGCGGTGCTGATCGTGATGGAAAACATCACCAATCCCGGCGATATGCGGCGGCTGGTGGACACGCTCAGCGGCGCGTGCTATTCTCTGACCGCCACCATCACCAAGGTGTCGCGCTACGGCGTCTATTTGCTGGCGCCCCAGACCATGGCGGTCTTTGCCGACCAGGCCACCAATCAGATGAACGCGGGTCCTGTCCGGCCGCAGGCGCCTTCCTTCCAGGCGAATCCCGCTTACGCTGCCCAGCGGCCCATGACGTATACAAACCCCATACAGCAGCCCGTCCAGCAGCCTGCGCAGCAGCCGCAGCCCTATGGCCAGCCCCAGGATTTTACCCAGCGCACAGCTGTGCCGGAGCAAGCAGCTCAGAACTTTTATCAGCGTCCCTTGATGCAGGATTCCGCGATCCCTTCCTTCTCCAACCGTCCCGCAGGCGTCGGCTATGCGCCTGACGAGCATACCGCCGCGGCGGCGCAGTAAAGCCGGATTGTTTACCGCAGGGAAATAAAAGGAGGCACAGGCGATGTTTGTGATTCGGGTGATTCGGTTTTTGCTCAGCATTTACGCGCTGATGCAGTTGGTCGTGTTCGCCCTGCCCTATATTGGCGGACCGCAGCGCCCCTGGATGGCCACGCTGTCCCGCCTGTGCGAGCCGGGCATACAAATCGGCAACCGGGTGGTTGCCCGGCTGCTTCCGGACCGTCAGTTCAAAATCGATCTGGGGCCCGTGGCGGCGGCCGCCCTGTGCTACCTGGCCCGGGTCATTCTCGGCATCTTCTTCTGATCGACCGCGGGCCTTGTCCCGCTTGGTTTTCCGACAGCAAACACATAAACCAGGAACCGGAAAGGAGCAAATACCATGGCTATCACCGTTGCGATGATCGAGGAAAAAGAATTTAAAATCAAAATGCGCGGGTATGATCCCAGCGAGGTAGACGAATTTTTGGATGAAATCTGTGATGAAATGGTCGCCATGCAGGAGGAAATCACCACGCTGAATCAACGGCTGAACCAGTCCGCTTCCGCGAATGCCTATGCGCCCGCCGCAGTGCCCACGCCCGCCCCCGCAGCGCCCGCCCCCATTCCGGTTCCCGCGCCCGCGCCTGTGCCGGCCCCTGCTCCGCTGCTGAAAAAGGAAGAACCCGCGCCTCAGCGCCAGGATGCCAGCGAATCCGCCCAGAAGCTGCTGGCCCGCGCGCAGAAGCTGTATGACGAAACCCTAGCCGACGCCAAGCAGGAAGCCCAGGATATTCTGGCCGACGCGAAAAAGCAGGCTGCCGAAATGATCGGTTCTCTGGAGGATCAGCGTACCGCGCTGGAAAAAGAAGTGGAGACCCTGAAAGCCGCCGCCCGGGATTACCGCGAACGCTTCCAACGGCTGATCGACGATCAGGCGCACATCCTGAAAGCGGAAAACGCGCTGTTTGAATAACAGAACCATACGAACCGGCGCAGCTTGCGCCGGTTTTTTGCGTAAAGGAGCAGGAAAGCTTGAACATATTTGACACCCACTGTCATCTGGATGACGAAAAATTCAACGAGGACCGGGAGGAAGCGTATCAGCGGATGATCGACGCGGAGGTGAAGCGCTGCGTCTGTGTGGGCAGCGATTTGCCGTCTTCCCTCCGGTGCATTGACTTTGCGCATTCCCATGCGGGCGTGTTCGCCGCGGCGGGGGTGCATCCCCATGAAGCCAAGGACGCGCCGAAGGATTACCTGGATCAACTGACGGAGATACTTCGGGAAGACCGGGTGGCCGCGCTGGGCGAAATCGGGCTGGATTATTATTACGATCTGTCGCCCCGCGACGTGCAAAAGCGCGTGATGGCGGAACAGGTGGCGCTGGCGGTTTCACTGGATATGCCGGTGATTTTCCATATCCGCGACGCCCACGGGGATATGGTGGACTTTTTCCGTTCCTGCCGGCGGCTGCCCGCGGGCATTATTCACTGCTTTTCCGGCAGCCCGGAAATTGCCCGGGAATACGTGAAGATGGGCTTTTACATTTCCTTCGCCGGGCCGCTGACCTTCAAAAAGGCGCCGCACTTGCAGGCTGCCGCCCGGGAAGTGCCGCTGGACCGTCTGCTTGTGGAAACCGACAGCCCCTACCTCAGCCCCGAACCCAAGCGCGGCCGCCGCAACGAGCCCGCGCATGTGGTCTATACCCTGGCCAAGCTGGCTGAGCTGCGGGGCCTGCCGATGGAGGACATGGCTGAAATCACCTGGAACAACGCCTGCGCTCTTTACCGCCTTCCCATAGCATGATGATGGATTCTTTCCCCGCATTCCGGGGAATAATCAAGTGTGAAGCGCTTGAACGAGAAGATTTCATGGGAGGCGGCCAATGCACCAGCGTTTATTTGGGGTGGTTTCCATTTACGGACTGCTGATTGCCAGCGCCATGGCCCTCAGCGTGTTTCTGTGCTCCCGGCAGGAAAAACGGCTGGGCCTGCCCAAGGATCTGACCTATGATCTGGCGCTGTGGGTGATTCCCGCGGGCGTCATCGGGGCCCGGCTGTATTATGTGGCCTTTCAGTGGGACATGTATCGGCAAAACCCGCTGTCCATCCTGTATATCTGGGAAGGGGGTCTGGCCATTTACGGCGGGGTCATCGGCGGAGCGCTGGCGGTGTTCGCGTTTTCCAGAATCAGACATGTGCCCTTTGGCACGCTGGCGGACATGATCGCCCCCGCCCTGATTCTCAGCCAGGCCATCGGCCGCTGGGGCAATTTTTTCAACGGCGAAGCCTACGGGCGGCTGATCGAAAACCCCGCGCTGCAATGGTTCCCCCTGGCGGTGAACGTGGACGGCGCGTGGCACATGGCCACCTTCTTCTATGAATCCCTGTGGGATTTGCTGGGCTTCCTCGTCCTGTGGCTGACCCGGAAAAAAACCACCATGCCCGGCAATCTGTTTCTGCTTTATCTTATTTGGTACGGCCTGGGCCGCGCCTTGATCGAGGGTCTGCGTACCGACAGCCTGATGCTCGGCCCCGTGCGGGTGAGCCAGGCGCTGTCCATCCTGCTTTGTCTTGGCGCGGCGGCAGCGCTGCTCTGGCGGCGTAAAAAAAAGAGCCTTTGACTGGGGTCTTCCATAAAACAGTATTAGCCAGAAATTCAGAAAAGGCATCTGTGTGCCGGATTGGTCAATACTGAATTATGGAGGAAAACACAATGAA
>CADCJO010000039.1 GCA_902801765.1 uncultured Eubacteriales bacterium | reverse complement strand
TCCAGGAGATTTCATCTCCTGGTTCAGGGGTACAGGGGGCTGAACAAGCCCCCTGCCTCGTCTTTGTTTTTCACCCTTCACAACATGACTGTTAGACGAAAAATAGTATAAGTTGAAAGTTCTAAGTTCAAAGCAAAAGCATCTGGTAAACAAGTTCATCCATCGTTTGATATAAAACCAATATCAGCTTAGAACTTGGAACTTAAAACTTGGAACTTTCAATCACACCAATCCCATCTCTTTCAATGCGTCCGCCGTCATGCGGGCATACGCTTCCGCCCCGGGGCGGCGGGTGTGGGTGTCGTCGGTCAGGCCGTTGGGATAGGCGGGGAAAACGCCGGGCTCCACATGCATGTACAGCTTTTTGCTTTCTTCCTCGCCCAGCTTGCCCACATAGGCGGTGCTCATTTCGTAAATGTCAATGAGCGGCACGTTCCGCTGCGCCGCCAGCGCGCGGATCACATTGGGGTATTCCCCATGCATGTCCATCAGCTTTCCCTCCTGCCAGCAGCGGCGGCAGATGGGAGTCAAAAGCACGGGACGGGCCTGATGCAGCATGGCGGTATCCACATAGATTTCCAGGTTATGATAGAAGGAAGTCCAGGGGTCGGTATGCCGCCAGACCAATTCATTGTTATCATTATGGGTAAACTGAATCAGTAGCAGATCGCCGGGCGAAAGCTCGGTCTCGATTTTCTGCAAGCGGCCCTCGCACAGAAATGATTTGGTGCTGCGTCCGGCCATCGCCCGGTTTTCCACCCGCACACCGGGCAGGAATACCGGAAGCACCTGGCCCCAGCCCGTGATGGGCGCTTGC
Organism: uncultured Eubacteriales bacterium; assembly: GCA_902801765.1. GTDB lineage: Bacteria > Bacillota > Clostridia > Christensenellales > Aristaeellaceae > RUG563. The sequence continues at coordinate 14,862 of CADCJO010000039.1, read as the reverse complement.
TCCGGCGTGTAACTGGCGGCGGTGGAATCGCCGCAAATATAAATGGTCATGTTTGTTTTCCTCCCTGCGCATAGCTGCTATGCCTTGTCATGATTCATTTTTTACCGTCAAACCGGATGACCTGCTTTTCTACATCGACAGTCGCGTCAACGCCGAAGGGGATGATGCATCGGGGCATGGCATGGCCGATGTTGAGATTAAATACGATGGGCAAATCAGGCTTGCCGATGACCTGACAAAGCAATTGTTTGTATTCCTTGGCGTAAGCTTCGTCCATGGGCTTTCCGGCCAATACGCCTGACACCGTGTCAAACACGCCCGTTCCTTTCAGGTATTCCAGCGCTTGCCGGTACTTTTCGGGAGAGGGCTTTTCTTCGCTGGATTCCAGCAGCAGAATGCGCCCTTTCCATTCCTCCGCGGCGGGGAACAGCTGATACTTTTGGCATAAAAAGGGCATGTCGGCGTAGCGTTCACCGTTGAAAAAATCATACATGGAATCGATGCATCCGCCGAGGATCTTTCCAGAAAAAACGGGCGGCCCTTGCAGCAATTCAAACCCTTGATTGGGATGGGCTGTCAGCGGCTTTCCCACCTGATCGGGAGCAAAGGTCTTTCTTTCTTCATACCAGACGCTGCTGGGCGTGATTTCCCGGATGGTTCCGGTGGCGATCAATTCCTCGAAATACTTCCGGGTATAGGGCAGCATGTCCGGGCTCAGATCGCAGAGATCCGGCAGAAACGCCTGGCCGTAGAACGTGCGAAGTCCTGCTTTATGCAGCATAAAATGGTTGATCGTCGTATCGGAGAAGCCGAGAAATATTTTATCCTTGACCGCGTCGGCCAGCTCGTGATGGTCGAACAGATACGGCAGCAGCCGGTAGGTGTCATCCCCGCCGATGGCGCACAGGATCATGTCGGTTTCCGAATCGCGGAACGCTTCCAGCAAATCCTGGGCCCGTTTTTCCGGATGGGCTTTCACGTACTCCAATCCTTTAAGCGCATGGGGCATGAATTTTACATGCAAACCGTATTCCTTCAGCCTGCGAAGGCCGATATCGACTTCAAAGCGAATAAACGGCTCGCCCAGGATGCCGCTCGAAAGGCTGACAATCGCAATGTTTTTTATCATTCTTCTTCCTCCGGATGACGATGTTTGGAATAATCATTGATTTCCCGGTACATCTCCATATACAGACTGACGTCAGCCAGCTGATCTTCTCATTCTTTCGCCAGCGCGGGCAGCACCCAGGCCCAATCCGTATCGCTGGCGTAATAGAAGCTGGGATAGCAGGGCTGGTTGTAGCAGTTGTTCTGCCAGGCTACGCCCACGCGGTACTGGGGGTCATGGAGCAGGGTAAACAGCTTGTGAATGGTAATGTCCGTGTTCGTGTAAATGCGAATAGCGGAGCTGTCGGCGGTACGCAGCAGGATTTCTTCCCGGAAATCGCCGAAAATGTCCGCCACCAGACAGGGATTGCCCTTGGTGCCGTTGTTGGTTTTGGTGTTTTCAGGGGCGAGCATCACGCCGTGGGTGCTGTCCATGACGCAGCCGTTCTGCTCCTGGGTCAGGTAGTTGGCCCCGTCGGTGATTTGGGTGCTCATATCCGCCGCCCAGCGGATGGAGAAATTGGTGCCGAGGAGCGGAACGTTCAGCTTGTTCCCATGGACATCGAAGGTTTCATTCACCCAGCATTGCAGCCCCCGCACGCCGGGGACGACGTCGCCTACCATGCAGCGGCCCAGGTCGGTATCTGCGGGTTCGCCGAAGAACACTTCGCCCGTTTCCGCGTCCCGCAGAGCAAAACCCCAAGGCGCAGCCTTCGCGCCTTCAAACACGTTGAAAATCTGCATACCCGGCCGGTCGGGGTCGATGACGCCGCAGTGCATGGAATCCCCGTGGCCGAACTTCGCCATTGAACCGTCGGGCATGGGGCCGTAGCTGGAATAGAGCAGGCTGCCGTCCTGGTCGATCACCGCCGCGCCGTAGACGATTTCCTGGCAGCCGTCGCCGTCCACGTCGGCAATGGCCATACTGTGGTTGCCCTGACCGGCGAATAATCCGTGGGTGGGGCTGATCCCCTGACCCGCATGGGAGTTGTCGTTGAAAGGATTGCGCATGGGCACGTGGCCGGAATCGGCGGTAAAGCGCCGGATGAAATGTCCGTCCAGGAAATCATAGGCGGTGACGGTGGTGCGGGTATAGTACCCGCGCCCGATGATCACCGAGGGGTGCTCGCCGTCCAGGTAAGCCACGGCGGACAGGAACCTGTCCACCCGGTTGCAGGGCTCGATGCGGGCCATGCTGTAATCGCCCCACAAAAGGCCGTCGTCCTCCCGGGGCACGGGGAAAGGAACGGTTTCCAGCTCGCGCCCGTCGCCGGAGAACATGGTCAGGTATTCGGGGCCGGAGTAAATGAAGCCCTCGAATTGATCCAGCCGGTTTTTCGGGCTGCGGGAGGGAGCGTAGACCTGAATGAAATAATCCGCCAGCGCTTCCGCATCCGCGCGGCTGAGTGGATAGGCATACTTTTGCGGAACGCCGAAGCAGGCTTCCAGAGTGTCCGGCCAATGCCCGGCCTTCACTTCGGGATGGTCCCGCCAGGCTTCAAACACGTCGGCCATATGGTTCCGATAATCCTGAGCGGAACAGACATAATCGTCGGTGTTCCGTACGCCCGCTGAAACATCCTCGGGCAGCAGAGTGATGTACCGTTCGGATTGAACAGAACCGTCATCATGATAGACGGTCATCTTTGCGCCTGGCGCGGTCTTGACGCACATTTCCGCTTTTCCGTCGCCGTCAAAGTCATAGACCATGAACTGGGTGTAATGCGCCCCGGCGCGGATGTTCGGCCCCATGTCCAGACGCCACAGCAGCCGCCCATCCAGCTTATAGCAGTCGATGATGCAGTTGCCCGTATAGCCCCGGTGGGAAACGTCGTGGGAATTGGAGGGGTCCCATTTGACAAAGTATTCCATTTCGCCGTCGCCGTCCATGTCGCCGATGGACATGTCATTGGCGCTGTAGGTGAAAGGCTCGCCCTCCGGGTGCATGGTGCCGGGACGGGTCACGCCGTCCGCGGGCTTTTGCAGCGGAATGTCCAGATACGGCTTGTCCCAGGGACGAACCGGCGCGCATTTTTCGCCTTCTTTTCCCTGATAAACAGGAGCCACCTGATATTCCGCGTCCTTGTGCCCGTTCCAGTCAAAGAAATTGGTGCTGTCTGTCACATATCCAATGGCCCGTCCGTCCCGGTACACGGCAAAGTTCGCGCCGGTCAGGCCGGAGTCGCTGTATCCGTCCACTTCGTCTTTGAGAAGACGCCAGGACAGGAACACGCCCTCCTCCTGCGGTACGGCGATCAGCCCCCGATTCAGCTTTTCCAGCTGGGGATGGAACACTTTTTTGACCGGCGTTTTCAGGCGTTCGCTTGTTTCGATCACCTGACCGTCCGCCACCGCTTCCACATAGAAATAGTGGGGGATATGGGTGGCTTTGTTCAGGCGGAACTGGGAATCCTTTGTTTCGGCCAGGCATTTATACGCCATGCCCTTGGTGTTCCTGTCCGCCCAGTAAACCCGGTAAGTCTCCGCATCCGGCACATCCGTCCAGCCGATGGTCACATAAGCGTCCGCCAGCTCCAAAATCTGTAAATTCATAGTTTTCCCTTTCTCATGCAAAGAAGTGATGAAACAACCTTAATATACCAAATGATCTGTCGATATGCAAGGAAATATGGCAGGTTTTCAGGAGGGTTTTTCCGCCGCGTTGATCTTCTCCAGCAGCTCGTCAAACTTCATTTCCTGCATCACGCGGGCGTTGTCAATGCCGCGGGAGAGATCACGGCGGCAGATGGGCGCGTAATCGCAGTGATCGCACGCGCCGTTTCGCCGTTTGTCGCAAAGCGGCTTGGCGGCGATTTCGCCGTCGTAAATCCGTTCCGCCCATTGCCTGGCCATATCGCCCGCGTGGCCGATCAGCGCCTTCATATCCGAAAGCGTCGCCAGCATGGCGCGCTTGTCGAAGTCGCCTTTCGCCGTCAATACTTTGGGCAGGGTCAGCGGCGGTTCGCCGTCGTCCATCAGCCTCAGGATCGCGGCGTCCTTGAGCGCTACCCCCCGCAGGCACAGCGCCCGGGCAAGCGCGTCCTCGATCTGTTCGGTTTCTTCTTCCGTAGGAAGCAGCGGATCGGCCACCCGCATGTAGAACGCGCCCGCCGGTTCGCTTCCTTCCTCCTCTGCCAATGCCGCCTGAAGATACAAAAGCAATTGCAGCTGCGCTCCCCAGAAGATCTTCGTCGGACTGAGCTTTTCAGCGCCGGATTTGTAATCCACGACCCGCAGATACACGCCCTCGTCCCCGGCGTAGCGGTCAATGCGGTCAATGATGCCCCGGACGTAAACTTTGGTTCCATCCTTTAAAGTCAGCTCAATGGGCGGAATACCGCCGGGATAACCAAACCGGATCTCCGCGCCTTCGGGAGAAAAGGCGCTCTGCTTCGCGCCCTTCGTGAACGTCCAAGCGACGCGGCGCAGCACCTTCCTGTATTTTTCGCCCAATGACCGCATCCGGGAGCTTTCGCCCATCACCCCGGAAAGCAGATCCTGAAACAGCGGTTCGGCGGCTTTGTCCACTACGGCGTCGCAGGTCTTTTTGTCGATCCTCGGCCAGTTCGGAATCGTGGGCAGCAGGCGGGTAAAGCCTTCCAGCGCGCTGTGGTAAAAGTTGCCCGCATCGATGGGCGTCAGCGCCCATTCTTTGCGGGGCTTGGGGGACAAACCCTGTTCCACGAAATGCTTGTAGGGACACACGGCGAAGTTTTCAAGCCGGCTCACTGACATGACCCGCTCCATGAACAGGCTGTGGGCCACCTCCCGGGGCAGTGCGGGCGCGTCTCCCGCCGACCGGAAGGATTGTATCAACGCTTGAGCCTGCGCCTTGGTATCCTCAGCGCTGCTCAGGTATTTCCACGCCTCCAGCCATTCGCCCGTCAACGGTCCGTCCCGCATTTTCACCCCCAGGGCGTCAAAGGCGGGAGCCGGAGCCAGGGGCTTCTCCGCCGCGATTCGCTGGCTGACGCTGCCTTCTTCCACCAAACCCGGGAAGATCAGCCGGATATGCGAAAGCCGCTGGAAGGGACGCAGCGCGCCGCCGTCCTGGGTAGCGAGGGAACGGGTGAGGTACAGCTTTTCCGTCGGTGCGGAGAGGGTTTTCCACACATCCAATTGCGCCAGGGCATCCTGTCCTTCGTCGTCGATGGAAAGATAAGCGTGCAGGGCGTCCTGCGCCTCCTCCTGCTCCTGCTCGGTCAGCAGTCCCGCGCTCCGGGCGGACAGAAGCCCATCTGTCATGTTCATCAAAAACAGGGCTTTCGGGCGGCTCAGCGGCAGGTGGCCGATCACGCCGCAGATGACCGCATTGGCCGTGGGCGGCAGGGAGGACAGCTCGCAGGCTTCCAGCCCCGCTTCCAGCCAGGAGGCGAGCTGTCTCGGAGATACCCGCACAGCCCCCAGCAGCGCCTGGGCCTGGGACAAGAGCTGCATGATCGCTTCCCAGAGCTGCTGAATCTGCATCGCTTCGGCGGGCATGCTCTGGGCCGTTAAGGCTTCCTGGCTTTCCGCCAGCTGCTCATATACCTTCGCTTCTTCCAGATATTTCACCACAGCCCGCAGCGCGTCTTCGGAATTCTGCGCTTCCTTCATGGCTTCGCGCAATGCGTGCAGCGGTGTGATGAGGCGGACGCGGGCTTCCTCCAAAGCGGCGGCTTCCTCCTGTGTTCCGCGTTTGAAGGGAGCCAGCCACAGCTTGCCGCGAATGCCGTAGGACTGGATATAGTTTTCCATCCGCCACGCGTCTTCTTCGGCAATCGGAGCGTAGCCGGATTTGATGACCGAAAGCATTTCTTCCGTGGAATATCCGTCAGCGACGGCACGGAGAGAAGACAGCAGGAAGCGCGAAGCCCCATGGGTGGCGGCGGGCATTTTGCGGGAGATATAGCAGGGAATGCGGTAGGAGGAAAGCACGGTGGACAGCACGCCCGAAAAGTTCTGATCGCCCATCACCGCGATCATGTCGCCGTAGGCCATACCGTTTTCATGCAGCAGCACCATTTCCTGCGCCGCGAAGTGGGCTTCAAAATACGGGCTCGGCGCGGCGTACAGGCGCACGGCGGCGGGAATGTTCCGGTAAGGCGCGGGCGCGGATTGCAGATACTGCAAGGAAAGATGCGTCAGTTCCTTCGCCCGCCCTGCTTCCACGAAGGGAAGCTGTGCCGTTTCAAAGGACACGTTGGTTTCCTCGGCGGCCTGCCACAGCCGGCTGACGCTCTGTCTCACGGGGGAAAACATGTCTTCCTGCCCCATGATGACCAGCGCTTCCACCTGCTCCGTCAATAAAGCGGCGTTTACCAGCAGGCGGATCATCTGGCCAGTTAAGGAATCGAACCCGTACACCGCCACCCGCGCGTCTTTGATGATGCCGCTGTCAGCAAGCCGCAGCAGCATATTGTCCACCACGTCGTCCCCGTCCACGAACTGGCCTTCCAGCTGCTTTTCATAACCTGCGTAAAGCAGCGCCAAATCGCGGAATTTGTCCTTGCTTGCGCCCTCCGGCAGGGCTTCCGCGTAGGCGGACAGCGCTTCCGGCGTGACGCCTGCCTGCTTGCATTCGGCGATCACCGTGCCGATGCGCTCGATGAAGCCCTGTTTCTCCGTGGCGCTCTCGTAATAGCAGAGGTCCTTTCTGCATAGCAGCATCGTCCGGGCCAAAGCAAACTGTTTGCCCCGCTGGTCAATCCGCTCCCGTCCATCCGACCCGGCCAGGGCGAATACCCGTTCCGTCAGTCGGGAAGGGGAGAGCACCTCCAGATCAAAAAAGCCCTTCACGCCCAGGCCGTCCATCAGCTCGCGTTCCGTTTGCAGCGTGTACTGCTCCGGCACGATCACGATCATCTTTCCGCCGAGCGCGGCCAGATCCAGCAAATGCCGCCGCAGCGCTTCCTGGTTGCCTCCCAGCACTCTGAGCATGGCATCCTCCTTGAACTGTTTTCCCCAGACCCTTTTCCGAGAAAGGCAAAAAGCAATGATTCCTTTATGTCAGTTATTTATCCAAATGCTTAGTTCATGGCAATGTTGTCCAGTACGTTGGCAAAGGCCGCGTGCGCGCTTTCCTTGAGCTGCTCCCATTCCGCTTCATATCCCGGTGAACGAATCCATTTTAAGCACTGGCTGGATTCCTCCAGCATCTGTACATCCGCGCCCAGCGCCATCCCGGGAATGAGGGTATCTCCATGCTGGCGGGTGCCAAGAAAATCACCGGGGCCCCGCAACTCTAAATCCTTCTGAGCGATTTTGAAGCCGTCGTTGGTTTCGCACAGCGTCTTGAGCCGTTCGTTGGGCGACGCCATCAGGAAGCACCAGCTTTCCTTCGCGCCGCGTCCGACACGCCCGCGCAGCTGATGCAGCTGGCTGAGGCCGAAGCGGTCGGCGTTTTCGATCACCATCACGGTGGCGGATGGTACGTTCACACCCACCTCGATGACCGTAGTAGATACCAAAACATCCAAGCCCCCGGAAGAAAATTTCCGGATGGTTTCCGCTTTCTCGTCAGCATCCTGCTCGCCGTAGGTCAGGCCCAGGCGCAGGTCGCTTAATGGCCCGCTGCACAGGTCGGCGTAGGTTTCCTGCGCGCTGCGGGCGTCAACCTGTTCGCTTTCCTCCACCAGCGGGCAGACAATATAGGTCTGCCTCCCCTGAGCCGCTTCCTGCTTGATAAACGAATACAGGCCGTCCCGCTTGTCCTCCGGCACTATGCGAGTCTTGACCGGCGTGCGGCCCGGCGGCAGCTCGTCCACGATGGACAAATCCAAATCCCCGTACAGCACCAAGGCCAGGGTGCGCGGAATGGGCGTGGCGGATAGCACCAGTTCATTGGGCGCTTCCTCGGTGGATTCCGCCTTTTTGCTGAGCAGACGGCGCTGGCGCACGCCGAAGCGATGCTGCTCATCGGTGATGACCAGCCCAAGATTCTTGTATTCCACACCCTCGGAGATCAGCGCGTGGGTGCCAATGACGGCTTGCCATTCTCCGGACGCGATTTTCTCCAGCGCTTCCCGGCGCTCCTTCGCTTTCATCCCACCCACCAACAGACCGCAGGAAATGCCGAGGGGCTCCAAGATCGCCTTGGCGCTTTCCAGATGCTGCCGGGCCAGTATTTCCGTCGGCGCCATCAGCGCGGACTGAAAACCCGCCTGCGCCGTCAGCGCGATGGCGCCGAAGGCCAGCGCCGTTTTGCCGCAGCCTACGTCGCCCTGCACCATGCGGCCCATCGCCTGATGGCTTTTCAGATCGCCGGCGATTTCGCCCAGCACCCGCTTCTGCGCGTTCGTCGGGGGAAAGGGAAGAGACGCCCAGTAGGCATCGCAGACTCCATCCGGCACGTCGATCACGATCCCCTTTGTCCGCTCTCCCCGCAGCGACGCCGCAGCGGCCTGATACAGCAGCATTCCTTCAAATGATACGCGCCGCAGGGCGATAGCCAGGTTTTCCCGCGTTTCCGGGAAATGCGCCTGACGCAAAGCGAAGTTCCGCTCGCACAAATGGTACTTCACCCGGATAATTTCCGGAAGCGTTTCCGGGCAGCAGTCCTCAAGCTGCGTCAGCGCCTGGCGGATGAGTTCCCGCATGACCTTGGGGGGCATCCCGGCCAGCGCTTTATACACCGGCAGAATACCCCGCTCCTTCACGATCACCGGGCTGGCCATGCGGACGCGGCCCTGCTTATCCCGGTCAATGCGGCCATAGAGGGTGAGCTGATCCTCCGGGTGAATGGCGGTTTGCAGCCAAGGCTGATTGTACCATATCACGGATACTCCGCCCGTTTCGTCGCACAGCCGCAGCGTGACCGAGGTAAGCCCGTGAAACCGGCTGAGACGCGGCGCGGCCTTGGGATAACCCGAAACGCAGACCTCCATCCCCGGCGCGATTTCGCCCAGCGGCGTAGTGGTGGAGGTATCCTGATACCGTACCGGCAATGTCAGCAGCAGATCGGACAGGGTCGCAATCCCAGCCTTGTTCAGCGTTTCCAGCCGGGCTTTCCCCAGCCCTTTCAGTTCCTTTAATTCCATCATCGGCAATCCCGTTCGTTCTTTCATCATAATATCCTTTATGATGATACCATAATTGAAAGCGCAAATCAATCAAAGATCGAACAGCAGCGCAGGAAACATTTTTACATTTCCGCGCGTCCCTGCGATTGACATTCTCGCTGCTTTGGATTATCATGGTATTGGTATACCTATGTGTTCCAGACGATGAAAAACCACGGCGGGAACAGAAGAGAGCAAAATGGAGGCTCGGTTTATGCGCGTATCACACAAGCGGGGATGGTTGGTGCTTTTTGCGGCGTTGCTGCTGCTTTTCCTGGGAGCGCACTGTGCCCTGGCGGAAGGCCAGGTGAGCGGCGTCATCTGGGTGGAAAAAAATACGGACGGCACGTATGAAAACGGCGAAAACGGCTATGGCTTCGGGGCGAGAATCACGCTGGAAAAGCGTTATCCCACCAGCGAAAGCGATCAGTATATCAACAAAATGTCCGACCAGTCCGGCGCTTTTGTTTTTTCCGGCCTTGCCGCCGGTGAATACCGGATGCGGATCGAGGTATCGACCGATTACCGCTTTACCGCGCACGGCGCGGGCAGCTGCATCCTGCCGACGCAGGGCAGCGTGGGCTATACGCCGTATTTCACCGTGGCGGACGGGCAAGGGCTGACGATGAACGTAGGCCTGACGAAAACCTACTGCGCGGTTTCCCTGATCGCCTTTATCGACGAAAACGAAAATGGCGGCCGCATGCAGCAGGAACAGCTGGTGCAGGGCGTGCAGGCTCAGGTGCTTTACGAATACGCGGGGGAGACTTATGTGGTCGCTACCGGCGCAACGAATTATCAGGGAGAAGCGGTCATTCGGGATTTGTCTCCGGGCACCTACAAGGTGCGCGTATATCTTCCCGACAATCTGGTAATCGGTCCGGTCGGGCAGAAGGTCAATACGTTCTACAATTGTTTCTATCCCAACGCTGATAATTCCGGCGATTCCGCCGCGTTCACCCTCGCTGCCAAGGAGAGCGTGGGGATGGGCGTGGGGCTGGTGCGTACCGGTTCCCTGATCGGCAAACTGTGGTACGACGCCAATTTCAACGGACTATGGGACGCGGATGAAGGCGGTTTGCCTGAGGCTGTCGTGACGCTGTATTCTCCGTCCCTGGGCCTGACCCGTACTGCCAATCCCAACGCCCAGGGCGATTATGCTTTCTCCAGCCTCCAGTCCGGCGATTATCAGCTGAGCTTCCAGCTGCCCGAAGGGATGATCTTTACTTATCCCGGCGTGTCCATGATTTCTGAAACAGCCAGCTCCGCTGCGCTGAACGTGTTTGTGCAGGCGGGCGTCACCGCCAACATCGGCAGCGTCGGCGCGATTCCAAGCGCGGGTCTTTCGCTCTATGTGTATCAGGATGCTGATTTGAACGGCCAGCCTGATGAAGGCGACGCGCCCGTCTATGGCGTGCAGATCACCGCCTCCCAGGGCGGAAAAGCCATCGAAACCGTTTTTACCGACGATATGGGCAAGGCGGCTTTCCATTCTCTCCGCGGCGGCGAAACCACGCTGTCCGCCGTCTTGCCGGGCGGCTACGTGTTCAGCAACGACCAGATCCAGCTGTTCAGAACCTATGACGCCCAAACCGCGGCGGACACCGTCGTGTTCCTGGACGGCGCGCAGGGGGAAACCTCCTACTCCGTGGCAGTCACGCTTCCCGCTTCCCTGTCCGGCAGCGTGTTTGAGGATGCAGACAGCTCCGGACAGTATCGTGAAGGCAGCCCCATGGTTTCCGGTATGACCGTGCAGGCGGTGGATATGAACGGCGAGGTGGCCGCTCAGACCCAGACGGATTATAATGGCGCATACACCTTTAACAGCATCCTGCCCGGCACGTATTCCGTGCGTTTTGTACTGTCCGACGACTACGTGGCGTCCTCTGAACCTGCCGCCCCCCAGGGAATGTACAGCCATATCATTTACCAGACCCCGGAAAACGGCCAGACCGAAGCCGTGACGCTTTCCCCCGGTCAGGCGGTAACCGGTCTGGATGGCGGTGTGTTCCGCGCCGGGCGGGTGGACGGATATGTGCTGATTGACGAGGAATACGCTCCCGGAAATGTCGGCCTGTCCGGCGTCCAGGTGGTGCTGCTCAACGAAAACGGCCAGCCTGCCTCCGCCTACAGCTATGGCAGCACCGACCAAAACGGGTATTTCTTTATCAAAGGCGTGCTGCCCGGCACGTATTCCGTCAATTACCAGATGCCGGAAACCGGTCAGTTCATCTCCCCCCGCACGATGGAAAAGCAATGGACATCTCCCGCGTTCAGCACGGAAAGCGGCTCGGATATTCACATGTCCACGCTCTACGGCGTCTACAACTCCACCCTGTCCGGCAGGATCGTCTACGACGCCATTGAAACCGATGAAAACTTCAGCGCGCTGCTTTCTCTGTCCGGCCAGCGCACACGCCAGGCGTTTCAGATTCATGCCCAGCCGGACGGCACGTATGCCTTCAATAATCTCAAGCCTGATACCTACGTGATGCAGGTTATACTGCCGGATTACCTGGTGTTTGGACAGCTGGAGGGCTCGCCCATCGAGGCTTCCGCCGCTTCCACGGCGACCGCCTACATCACCTTTGAAATGGGTGAACAGCGGACCGACGCGGATATTCTGGCCTCTCTGCCCGTCACCATCAGCGGTACCGTGTATTATGACGACGATATGTCCGCGTCTTTGGACGAGAACGAATACGGCGCGGAGGGCCGCAGCTTGTCCCTGTGGCGCAACGGCGAGGAAGTGGCCAGCGTCTATACCGATGAAAACGGCGCGTTTGTCATAGAGCATATGATTCCTGCGGATTATGAGCTGCGCATCGGCATGGACGACAACGAAGTGCTGGTGAACGTGCCCGGCGCGAACCAGCAGGCCGAATGCTGGGCGATGCCCCTCAGCGCCCGCGGTGATACCAGCGTGATGCTGCCGATGATGCGCTATTCCGCGATTGCCGGCCAGGTGTGGAGCCTGGACGGTTCCATGACCGGGGTGGACGGTCTGGCGGTTTCCCTGCTGGACGAAAAAGGCCTGACCGTTGGTTCCGCCATGACAGACGCCCGGGGCGCGTATGCCTTTAACCGTCTGCTGCCCGGTCGGTATACGCTGTCCGCTGTGCTGCCGATGGGCCATCTGTTCGCCCGGGCGCAGGATACCGACAACCGGGAAAGCTATATCCAGGGCAATCCCGATGGGTCGCCCAACCCCATTCCGATTGACCTGCCCATGGGTGAGGAGCTGTCCGGCGTGGATATCGGCATGGGCGCCATGGGCGAAATCGGCGACTGCGCATGGCTGGATGAAAACGGCAACGGCATGCAGGACGTGGGCGAGCCCTATATTCCCGGCATCAGGATCGTTCTGTACCAGCACGGAGAAAAGATTACCGAGACGGTCACGAACGAATATGGCAAGTATCTGATTTCGGATATCTATCCCGGCGAATATGAGATGCGGGTGACCATGCATAAGGAGCTGAAAGCCACGGTGCAGCAAAAGAAGTTCCCCCTTGTGGCCAGCATTCTGCCCGAGGAGAAGGGAACCACCGTCACCGTACCCACTGTGATCGTGCCCAGCGGCGGTAGAAACCTGCACTGCGACCTGGGCTTCCAGCTGGTCAAGAAGGGTGTGTATCCCGACGCCATGAATGAAACGCCCGTGAAGGACTGGCGGCCCTACTCAGAAAGGTAAACAGAGGTGCCGCGCCAAGCAACAGCCGAACATGAAAAGGCGCGCCGTAGCATTGCGGCGCGCCTGATCGTTATCTGTGCTTTGATTGTCTGCGCGGGCATTCTGCTGGCGCAGGGCGTTGAATACGCGCTTTCCTTCCGTCGGGAAAGCATTTCCATCCTGGCTTCCGCCGGAGAATCGAACCGCGTTCTGCCAGATTCCGACGAAACAAGAATCAATATCAACACCGCGGCGGAAAGCGATTTGAAAGCCGTTCCCGGAATCGGACCGGAACTGGCCCGGCGCGTCATCGCATCGCGCGAGGAACGGGGAGAATTTCATTTTCTGGAAGAGCTCAAGGATGTTTCCGGCATCGGAGATAAGCGCTTTGATATGCTGAAAGTGTATTTCTTCTGCCCGCCGCCGGATATTCAGCAAAGGGATGCGACGAACGATCCCAGCTTTTGATTCAGCTTGCTGTATACCCGTTTGACCATCCAGGGCTCGGAACAGTTCGCTAAAGCGTCGCTCAGCGCGAACCACCGCACCGCGGCGTTTTCATCGGCCTTGACGCGGATTTCTTCACTTTCATCGGCCTGGAGCAGATAGGTCACATTCAGATGAAGATGACTGGGCACATAACGCCCGCGCTTTTCATGGCCGTCCACGGTGAGGGTTTCCAGGGAAAAGATACTTTCTGTCACAGGCTTGGCGTGAATTCCCGTTTCCTCCCGCGCTTCCCGCAGCGCCACGGCCAGCAGATCTCGGTCTCCATCCGCGTGGCCGCCCGTCCAGGCCCAGGCATTGTAAAGGTTGTGATACGCCATCAGCACCTTTGTGCAGTCCCGGTTCACAATCCAGGAGGAAGCGGTAAAGTGCATGATTTCGTTGTCGCGGGTAAAAGGATCGGGCAGGGCGGACAGCGCGGCCAGCATGATCCTTCTGTCGCGGTCCTCCTGCTCGTTCCAGGGAATATAGGCGTTCAGAGCTTCCAATAAATCACGGGTCATGCTGCGTCCCTTTCTTCCTTTGCTTTTGTTCATTATATCAGGATGCAAAAGAATCCGCAAGCTCATTTTTGCTTGCGGATTTTTACGTTCAGGGTAATCCAGCCGTCGTCTTCCGCAGTGTTTGTTTGCGTTTCCAAGCCCGCCTCCCGCATCCGACGGATGATGCCGTAGATCGCGTTCAGATACAGCCGCGGTTCCCAAACGACAGAGATCACTTTTCGTTTCGGCACAGGACGCGATGCATCGCCCGCTGCCTTTGCCGCCAGCGCTTCTGTTTCCTGAGGCGTCAGCCGCAGTTTTGCCGTCTGCCGGGCAAGGCTCATTTGCTTTTCCGCGTCCCGCACGGACAGCAAAGCGCGGGCATGACGGTCGGTCAGTGCTGATTCCCGGATCAATTGCCGTACCTCGGGCGTCAATGAAAGCAATCTCAGCTTCTTGCCGATTTCTTCCGCGCTTGTTCCAACTTGCCGGGAAATGGTTTCCGCGCTGATTCCGTTTGCCGACATTGCTGCATATGCCGCGGCTTCATCCAGAAAATGCAGCGCTTCCTGATCCTTGTTTTCCAGCAGGGCATACAGCGTGGCTTCTTCTTCCGCGGCATTCAGCACAAAGGCGTCAATATAGGAAAAGCCCAACATGACACAGGCCCGGAACCGCCGTTCACCCAGCACAATTTCGTATCCGTTTTGTGCCGCACGCACGGTAATGGGCTGCAGCAGCCCATGCTGTCGGATAGACGCCGCCAGCTCCAGCAGCTTTTGACCGTCCGCTCCGCCGCGCGGCGGAACGGGACGCGAATGAATCAGAGAGATGGGCACATAATAGACGGCCCGATAGCTTGGCTGTATTTCCCGCAAACCGCTCATGCGTGTTCCTCCGGATAAAAGTCATTGCAACAGATGTTGATGGAAAAGGGAACCTTAATTCACTAAGTGAACCGCTGGGGCTGTTCGCCCCAGACCCCAACCAGGGTCCTGAGTATCCGCAGCCTCAATCGTCGCAACTCGCCTTCATGGCGAGATTGCTCGTTTCG
>CADCJO010000038.1:15849-19046 GCA_902801765.1 uncultured Eubacteriales bacterium | reverse complement strand
CTGTTCTGCGGCGGCTTTCTCAGCGGCTTCCTGCTCCGCCTGCTCCTTGGCCGCTTGTTCCGCAGCAGCCTGTTCCGCGGCGGCTTTCTCAGCAGCTTCCTTTTCGGCCTGCTCCTTGGCCGCTTGTTCCGCAGCAGCCTGTTCTGCGGCGGCTTTCTCAGCGGCTTCCTGCTCGGCTTGCTCCGCTGCAGCCTGTTCCGCGGCGGCTTCCTCAATAGCTTCCTGTTCGGCTTGCTCCGCTGCAGCCTGTTCCACGGCGGCTTCCTCAACAGCTTCCTGCTCGGCTTGCTCCGCTGCAGCCTGTTCCACGGCAGCTTCCTCAGCAGTTTCCTGCTCGGCTTGCTCCGCTGTTTCAGGATCGGACGATACTGACTCCTCCGTTTCAGGCAGCACAGCCTCCGGCTGTTCCTCTATGGACACAGCCGTTTCACCCTCAGCAATTGCTGCAGCGATACAAGGCACAAAGTCTCCGGATGTGAACACCAGCGCCAGCGTCAGCATGAATGCTACGATCCGTTTGATCAATGTTCCATTTATCTTCATATGCTCGATCTCCTGTCTTCGGGAAGTCGGTCTGGGGCCGCCTGTCTTTTTCCTTTATTATAATGAAGGGCTATCTTACTTCGTATATTTCAGGGAGTTCTCCAAATCGCTCGTCTGGTTTTCGGTGTCGCCCATGGCGGCGTACACCTGCGCCCGCTGGTAATAGGTCTGGGCCAGCTCGTAGCCATGGTCGATGCAAGTGGTCAGGTCTTTGATTGCTTCTTCCAGGTTGCCCAGCGCCGCATTGCACACTGCGCGGAAATAATACACCGCGTCGTTCAGCGTCACGCCTTCCTGGCCTTCCACGCTCTTGAGCAGCTCGTCGAAGGAGGCCACGGCGGCTTCGTAATCTTCCCGCTGCATATGGCAGATGCCCAGGTTGTACCGCGCGTCAGCCACAAACTGCTCCATTTCGATGGAGCGGGCGAAATCATCCGCGCCGTTCACCCAATCCTCGCTCATCAGATAGCAGATGCCCCGGTTATACCACAGGCCTTCAAACGCCCCGCCCTTTTCCTCGCAGGCGTTGAACGCCTCGATGGCTTCGGCGTAGCTGCCCAGGTTCATCTTGCACACGCCGATGTTGTACTGCGCGCCCGCGCCGTAGGTTTCGTCGTCCACATACGCCTGGAACGCTTCGATTGCTTCCTCCAGCTTGCCGTTTTCCATCCGGTACAGTCCCGCCTGGAAGCCCGCTTCCCGGTTGTCCTCTCCGGCAATCGCGGCAAACTTGTCATAGGCTTCCTGCGCCGCCGCCATATTGCCGTTCGCTTCATGCAGCTGCGCCACGGTTTCGTACAGGGTTTCGTCCTGGGTCAGTTCGATATACTTTTCCAGGTTCGCAACAGCATTGTCAAAATCGGCATTGGCGGTATAAATCTGCGTCCGCACCAGGTAAGCGTCCGCCAGCTCGGGCTGCACGGTCAGCGCCGCGTCCAGCTCCATCAGCGCAATGTCGTTTTCCCCTTCGATCACGTCGATGCACGCTCCCTTCAGCAGCAGATCGGCATACATCACGGGATTCGTCTGCGGGTCACAGTAAACAAAGCTGATATTCAGGTATTTCCTCGCCGTGGCGTAGTCTTCCTTGTTGATGGCGTTCAGCGCCAGCGTGTAGGTGGCGTCCAGCTTCTGCGCAAAAGAGACTGCGGATTCATTCTCCGCTGTTTCAGCGAATGCGCCCTGTGCCAGAAGCATGACCAGCACAAGCAATAGGGCCGCGATACTTTTTTTCGTCATCATGATTTATTCCTCCTTCGTTTTTTACAATTCTTTGGAATCATGGGCATCTGATGGTACGCTCACGTTGGATTTTCATAAACATAGAAATATTATTCATATGATATACAGCATATGAATAATAGACTCCAACTATTATATTATATATCCAAAGCCCATTGTTTGGAAAGATCATTGCCACCAGTCATAGTAGATTTAATGAAAACTTAACATTTTATTTATCGCTTCTTTTTTTATACCATGAAGTATTTATTATCTCCCTGCCGATTACCTTCCCGGAGCCCACCGGCTCAATGGCACGGAACTCCTCCGATCCGAGGCGGTATGTCAGATGCTCCCGCCCGTTTTCATAGGTAATCCCCGGATAGCCTTCAAACTCGTCCTCCGCAAGCTGGGATAAAAACGTATACAGATCATCATAATCGGATTCTCTGAATGGCAGAAGCAGCAGCCGTTTGGTTCGTATCTCCTGCATTTTCGATTCCCTTCGTAGATCAGTCAAACAGCTGCCCCGGCAGCTTCAGCTTTTCCTTGGGCGGGAATTGCCGGTCAAAGGCTTCCACGTCCTTATCGTCCACATAGTAGCCCTTGGGGGTCTGATACACGCCGGTCACGCCGTCCAGATAGCCCGGAATCAGTTCCCGGCACAGGAAGAAGGAATCGTCCGCGCCCTCCGGCAGATCGTGATACCGGATGCCGAACTTCCGGGCGTAATCGAAGCCGCAATGGCTGTAGAAGTTGATATTTCCCTCGAACAGCACTGCGCCAAACCCCATCGCTGTGGCTTTTTCCAGGCAGAAATCCAGCAGACGCTTTCCGTACCCCTGCCGCTTCAATGCCGGTGTGATGCCGATGGGTCCCATGGTCAGCACCGGAATATCCCGCCCATCGTCGGCGTTGATGACCGTTTTCATGAATATGTTCTGTCCGATCAGTTTGCCCTCCTGCTCCATCACGAAATCCAGCTCCGGGATGAAGGCCGGGTCGTCCCGCAGCACGTGCATCACATAATGCTCGCTGCAGCCCGGGCGGTACACATTCCAGAAGGATTCCCGGATCAGGTTCTCGTTTTCCCGATAGTCTTCTTTTTTCTCCAGTCGAATGATGCAATTCTCCACATTATTCATTCCTTTCAGGTTCTTTTTCCAGCCGTTTCTTTCATATTTTTCATTGATCCGCGCCTGGGGCTTCGCGTACGCATCCTGCTGCAAAAACCCGCCCTTCAAAAGGAACGAATGCGCGCCCAGCACCTGACCGAAAAGAGAAACACCCGGTTTCGTATTCATGGGCGGTTTTCTCCTTCCAAAACAGCGTTAATACTATTTCTCGTCTAAAATATTGAAAGATTCGGGATGGATTTTTCGTTCTGGCAAAGCTGAATGAAGGGAGGACGAACCGTCGATGACCGCCTGTGG
>CADCJO010000038.1:0-15752 GCA_902801765.1 uncultured Eubacteriales bacterium | reverse complement strand
GAGGCTGCGGCAAAGCACCGCTACGTTGACCGGAATGAAGCACAGCCAGGACGGAAAAGACGCCCGAAGATTCAATGGTTTAGACGAGCAATAGTATAAGCAGCCATCCATCACCGCACCCATGACCGTATCGCCTCCGGCCCGGGCCACGGTGTTCCTGCCGATTATCCTTTTCCGTATGTTTTGATGAAATGCCGGCTGAAGGCTTCCACCCGGGCCATGGCTTCTTCTGTTTTCTCCGGCTCCCTGTCGCACAGGTGAATGAGGGCGGAAATCGGCGCGGTATAGGCAAATGCCAGCATCTCCGGATCGTCCTGCCGAAGCAAGTTCTTCTCCATCATTTGCTGAAAAACAGGCGCAAACATTTGTGTCAGGCCCGTGAGAAAATGCTTGGTGGCCAGCGCTTTCGCCCGTTCATCCCGGAATTGCTCGATGGCAAGCACCTTGCGCGTTTGGATGATCATTTCATCATGAACGGTGAAATCCACCATTCGCATCGTCATTTCCACCAGGCCTTCCAGGGAATCCGGCGCAGGCGGCAGATGCTCGGCGGAACCGAAGCGTTCCCTGTAATAGGCGATCATTCTGTCCAGCAGGACGTTCCAGATCTCCTCTTTGCTTACAAAATGCCGGTACATGGACGATTTTCCCATGTCCAGGGATGCCGCCAGTTCTCGGATATTCGTTCCCGCATAACCGTTTTGAGAAAACATTTCCAACGCCGCCATCAAAATCCGTTCCTTTGTATCCTTGGCCATGAAAGCACCTCCGCAATCTGCGACCGATCATTCGCGTGTCTATTATAGCGACCGAGTGTTCGCGTGTCAACAGTCAAATAAACAAACAATAACGGCCTGCTGCCATCCACTGACGGATGCGCGTATAATATAACGGAATCTGCAAACGCTCCGGAAACGGCAAAGCGAAACACAAAGCAGATTCGCAGAGGATTCATGATCGGATCTGAAAAATAAAGAAAAAAGAGGGAAAAGATAATGAAAAAGATGATTGCAGCCGTTCTTCTTCTGGTCATGGCTGTGGCCTGCGTTGCGTGCAGCTCGAACAATACCGCCAAGGCACCTGAAACAAAAGTGTACAACTACACGATCATCAACGAGACAGGAAAAACAGTCGACAAAGTATCTCTTGCGGATGACAACAGCACGAGCAAGGCAGAAGTCAAATATGACGACAAAGGAATGGAGATTGGCGCCAAGGCCAGCATTTCCGTCAGCGCTGTCCCGGATAAGGATGGCAATCCCAGCCTGACCGCTTCCTATACGATTGGCGATACTGAGTATATAACCAAGGTGACAATCCCTGCGGCAGAAATCAGGCTGTTGCCTGAAGGACCGGAATCCGGCGCATTTGATATTGCCGTACCTCAGAAGTAATAATATTTTAGGGTGAAAATAGGATAAACAGCAGTTTCCCTGAATAAGCAGGGAGCTGTCTCCTATCAGGAACAATTTTACCAATTTAAAAAAGATACATACGCAAAAAGCTCCGGCGCGCAGCCGGAGCCTTTTCGTCTGGGAACGGTTCATGCAGAATCCTGTTTTTTCCCACTGGACGCTGTCATCTGCCGCAGCCGAGCATAATACCCCCAAATGAGCAGCACCATCGCTCCAATCCACGCCATGATTTCGGCAAGATAGATGCCCCACTCCCCCAGGATCAGCGGCAGAAGCAGCACCGAGCCCACGCGCATGATCAGCTCCACCACGCCGCTGAGCATGGGGATGAATGCGTCTCCGAGGCCCTGCAGAGCGGAACGGTACACAAACAGGAGGTACAGGAAAGGAAGGCCCAGGCTCATCACGCGCAGAAAACGTGAGCCATTGGTCAGCACCTGATCGGCGATGGCCGGATCATCATGGATGAACAGCGACAGCATGTAATTGCCAAAAATCAGCATCACCGCCGCTACACCGGCGGCCAGCCCGATGCCGATCCCAGCGGACTTTTTCACCCCGTTCCGCACCCGATCCATCTTTCCGGCGCCAACGTTCTGCCCAACAAAAGTAGCGACGCCCGCGCCCAGGGACGCGCCTGCGTTTTCCATCAATCCCTGGAAACGGGAGGCGGCATTGTATCCCGCCATAAACAGGAACCCGTAGCCGTTCACCGCCCGCTGCAGCACCAGCCCGCCAATGGAAATGACCAGGTTCCCCGTGGCAACGGGCATGCCAAGCCGGAACAGCTTCCGGCACAGAACGGGCTGGGGCCGCAGGCAGCCCTGATCCAATCGGAACAGCGGCAAACGGGACAGCGTCACCAGACAGATCAAAGCGTTGGCTCCCTGGGCCGTGACGGTAGCGGCCGCCGCGCCTGCGACGCCCCAGCGAAAAACGATCACAAACAGGGCGTCCAGCAGGATGTTGACAACCGTAGCAGCAGTAATGGCGATCATGGGCGTTCTGCTGTCGCCTACGGCCCGCAGGAAAGACGCGCACAGATTGCCCGCCATCACCAGCGGCAGTCCGCTGAAAATCACGCGCAGATACAGCAGCGTGAGGCGATAGGTTTCCTCCGGCGTTTGCAGCAGCCGCAAAAAAAGAGTCAGCGTACTTTGGGCGAACAGCTCCAGCACAGCGACCGCCAGCACAGCCAGCAGCACGCTCTGCCCCGCCGCGCGTTTCAGCCCGTCATGATCCGCCGCGCCGAACCGATGGGCAATCTCGATGGAAAAGCCCTGGGCCAGTCCAATCGCAATGCTGGCCAGCGCCCAGTCCAGCCAGCCCGAGGATGTGATCGCGGACAGCGCCGCCACCCCATCCTGCTGGCCCACAATGAGCGAGTCAACGATGGAATAGACCTGCTGCAAAAGATTGCCCGCGATAACGGGCAGCGAAAATGCCATGATCAGCCGGATGGGATTGCCGACGGTCATATCTTTGGTGTGGCGCATAGACTGTCTCCCGGGTCTGGAAGGATTGAATCGCTGTGCAGCGATGAAAGAATCAGCCGGCTATCCTGCTTTCTTTCTGAATGAGCCGCCCTACCCGATGATGGCTTCAAACAGCATGACCCACAGCGGGATGGTCGCGAGGCAGGACAGGGTGGTCAGCACATTGATCGCGGAAGCATACTGGGCGTCCTTGTTATAGAGGATGGCTACCTGGTTGATATTGGACGCTGACGGCGCGATGGCGCCAAGCATCGGAATCATCACGATGGACTGTTCCACCGGCAGAAGCCTTGCGGCAAGCGCCGCGGCGCAGACGGCCAGCCCGGACGCAAGGATCATGCGGAAGAAGATCACGCCGAACACCCGATGGTTCGCAAACATTCCACGGAAAGTCATCCCGCCCACCACCATGCCGGTGATCATCATGCTCATAGGGCCGATCATGGCCGCCACGTCGCTGAACGCCAGGGCCAGCGGTTCGGGCAGACGCAGTCGGGTGAACAGCGTGACCAGGCCTGCCGCAATGGCCAGAATGTTCGGGTTCAGCAGCGCTTTCCGAAGATTGAAGGGGGTTCCGTTGTCAAATATCCGCACGCCCACCGTCCAGAACAGCAGGTTGAACACCAGAATATACGCGCTGGTATAGATGACCCACGCCTGTCCTTTCGCAAAAGCGACCAGCGGAATGATCAGATTGCCGACGTTCGTAAAAATGACGGAGGCGCGTTCCACCTCGGTCGCTTTCCAGAAACGGCGGAGCAATGCCGCCAGCAGGAAAAAAATCGCCTGAAAGCCGATCGCCAGCGCGGCCGCTGTCAGAAGCCCCTTTTGAATTTCAGGCGTCAGCTCCTCCTGGAAGGAGTTGAAGATGACGCAGGGCGTCACAAAATAAAGCGACAGCTTGGACAGTACCCTGCTGTTTTCTGATTTGAGGATGCCGGTTTTCACCAGGGCGGCAGTGGCAAACAGAATCAGAAACAGCTCAATGATCTTTTTGGCAAGCGGAATGGCAATCATAGCGTCCTTTGTTCTCCTGTTTTCGGTGTCAGGACAGGTCGTCCTGTTATCATGGCAATGGGGCAAGGCATGAAATTCATTCCGCCTTCCGCCCTTCCAGGGGATGATTATACCATTCTTTTCCTCATGGGACAATACCATATCCGGCATCGAACAAAAATCGCCGGAATCATCCGAAACAGCGGCCTGATTGCTCCATCATGATGATGCCTCCGCCATCCCGGGCTCAGCAAGCCGCGCAGCGGCGGCAGACTGATTCCGGAAAGCAAGGCAATTTTTTTGCCTAATTTACAAAAACATGGTTTGTTTTATCTTGTTTTTGGCTGGATGATCAGTATAATAAAATTGGGTTTTATTCGGAAGCATCTTCGCGCGAAACGATGTCATCCGCCCGATTGCAAAGGACAAATCATGGATCTGGCGAATACAGACCAGGACGCGCGTTTTGATCACAGCTTTGTATCCCGCGGCATGAAAAATGATCCGCTGCGGAAAGATTGACGGGAGAATGATGGATCAATGAAGACAAAGATACAGGCGGAAAATAAAAACATCGTGATGGCCCGCAGGATTGCGGAGGAAGTGCGGAAAGCGGGCGGAAAAACATATTATGTCGGCGGGTTTGTCCGGGACGAAATCCTTGGCCGTGAAAACAAGGATATCGATATCGAAGTGCACGGGATTCCCATCGAAACGCTGGAAACCATTCTGGACACGCTGGGTGAACGGCTGACCATGGGCGTCAGTTTTGGCGTAATGGGTCTGCGCCATTATGATCTGGATATCGCCATGCCCCGTTCGGAGGTGGCGACCGGCCGGGGCCACAAGGATTTCGCGGTATTCGTCGATCCCTTTCTGGGTGCGGAGAAGGCCGCGCGCCGCCGGGATTTTACGATGAATGCCCTGATGCGGGATGTGATCACCGGCGAAGTGCTGGATTTTTTCGGCGGTCTGAACGACATGGAACGCGGAATCATCCGGCATGTGGATGACCAAACCTTTGCCGAGGACCCGCTGCGGGTGTTCCGCGCGGCCCAGTTTGCCGCCCGCTTTGGGTTCACTGTGGCGGAAGAAACAACGGCAATTTCCGCTGGGATGGCCGTAACGGCCCTGCCGGGGGAGCGCGTCATGGGCGAACTGGAAAAAGCGTTGCTGAAAGCGGCGCGGCCCTCCATCTTTTTTGAAGCGCTTCGGAAAATGAATCAGCTGTCCTGCTGGTTCCCGGAGCTCTCAGCCCTGGCTGGCATCCCGCAAAACCCGGCGTATCATCCGGAAGGCGACGTATGGACGCATACCATGCAGGTGCTGGACGAAGGCGCGAGGCTGCGGGACGAGGCCGCAGAACCCCTGTGGTTCATGCTGGCAGCCCTCTGCCACGATTTCGGAAAAGCAGCCGCCACGGAAGAGATAAACGGCGTGCTGCACGCATACGGACATGAAAAGAAGGGCCTTCCGCTGGTTCAGCGCTTTCTCGGACGGCTCACCAAAGAAGTGAAGCTGACCAAATACGCGCTGAATATGACGGAGCTGCACATGCAGCCGAACCAGCTTGCCCGCGGAGCCTCCCATGAAAAATCGTTTATGCGCATGTTCGACCAGTCCGTCTGCCCGAAAGACCTGCTGCTGCTGGCAAAAGCCGATCATCTGGGCCGTATAGGCGCCGGAGCACAGCGGGAAAACCTCGCGGACGGATATGCGGAAACCGAAAGCAGGCTGCGGGAAATGCTTGCGCTGTATCAGGACCGGATGAGCCGGCCCTATGTGATGGGCAAGGATCTGATGGCGGCGGGCGCGGAGCCGGGGCCGCTTTTCACGGACGCGCTGACTTATGCCCGCAAGCTCCGTCTGGCGGGGGTTCCCAAGGAGGAGCAGCTTGCCCAAACGATGGGGTATCTGCGGAAGGCGCTGCAAAAGGCGGGCAAGAAAGAAGTGAAATGCCCATGATTGATATTACGCTGCTGGGAACATCGGCCCTCGTTCCCTTGCCGGACCGGGCGCTGACCGCGGTGGCATTGACCTGCGGCGGACATACGATTTTATTCGACTGCGGCGAAGGAACCCAAGCCGCGGCAAGAAAAGCGGGCGTCAGTTTGATGAAAACGGATATCATTGCGCTGACGCATTACCACGGCGATCACGTTTTCGGCCTTCCCGGCCTGCTGCAAACGATGTTCTGCCTGGGGCGCACAGAACCATTGTACATCACCGGCCCGGTCGGACTGGAGGAGGAGCTTGCGCCTATTTTGAAGCTGGCGGGCTGGACGTCCTATGAAATCATCCTGTTCAGGCTTCCGGACGGGGGCCTGCGGCTCGAGGAGCTGGGAAAAGGCTGGCCGTCGGAGGCAAGGCTGACCTCCTTTAAAACAGAGCATCGGGTGCCCAGCCAGGGATATTGCTTTACCCTGAGCCGGGCGGGAAAGTTTCTCCCGGAGAAAGCGAAGGCGTTGGGCGTTCCCATGCAGCAATGGGGTCTGCTGCAGAAGGGGCAGATTGTACAAACAGGCGAAACCGTGATTCGTCCGGAGCAGGTACTGGGCGAACCGCGCAAGGGGCTGAAATTCGTGTTCAGCGGCGACACAGCAGCCTGCCAGGCATTGACAAACGCTGCAGAGAACGCCGATCTGCTGATCAGCGAAGCGACCTACGGTGAAAACGCCCAGGCGCAGCTGGCGATTGATCATGGCCACATGAACTTTGCACAGGCGGCATCCATCGCCAGGCAGGCCGGGGTGAAGCAGCTTTGGCTGGCGCACTATTCCCAAATGATCGAAGATCCCCAGGCCTATCTGCCCAACGCCGCTGAAATCTTTGAGCATGCCGTGTGCGGCCAGGACGGCATGCGGACGACCCTAACCTTTGAAAAAGATTAGAAGAAATGGAATGATTCGGTGGCATAGAAATGTAGGGTACTTCATCCCTAAGAAGCGTGAATGAAACCCCTCAGTCGGCTGCGCCGACAGCTCCCCTGATAGGGGAGCCTATATTGCCTCCCCTATCAGGGGAGGCGCCCCCGCAGGGGGCGGAGGGGTTCTCCCTCTTTCATGGTTTCCATGGTCGACAGCACCAATTTCGGCCGCATAAAGGAGAGAAGAACGATTGAAAAAAATCCAGCTATCCGATCATTTTACCGCGTCGAAAATTCTGCTGTTTTCCCTGCCCAGTATCGGAATGCAGTTGGTGGACAATACCTATCAGGTAGCGGACGGATATTTTATTTCCAATTATATCGGGCCCTCGGCCTTCGCGGCGGAGAACCTGATTTTCCCGCCGCTGGCGGTGATTGCCGGCGTGGGGATGATGTTCGGAAGCGGCGGCGCGGCTCTGATTTCCCATGCCCTGGGAGAAGAAAATGAGGCGAAAGCCAATCAGCGCTTGACTTTAACCGTAGCCAGCCTGATAATTGCGGGCGTCTTCCTGTCCTTTCTGCTGTTTTTGTTTATGCCAATGATCGCCAAAGCGGTCGGCGCACCGGAAAATTTGATTCCTTACTGTGTGGAATACGGGCGTATTCTGGCGGTCTGCATGCCATTCTATATGCTGAACGGGGCGTTTCACCCGCTCCTGATTACAGCGAATCAGCCAGGATTGGGACTGCTGGTATCCATCCTGAACGCGGCCATCAACATCGTGCTGGACTGGGTCGCCATCGCCATTCTCGGCTGGGGGCTCAAAGGCGCGGCTCTGGCCACGGGCCTGGCCTGGATCATCAGCGCCATGGTGCCGCTTTATTGCTTCGCGAAGAAGAGCCAAGCCTTGCGCTTTGGCCCCTTCCGCTTTGATGCGAAAGACTTGGGACAGACCTGCTACAACGGCTCCTCCGAAATGGCCGACGCAATTTCCTACGCGTTGGTCGCCATGCTATTTAACGGGCAGCTGCTTCGGTACGCGGGGGAAGCCGGGGTTGACGCCTACGCGGTGAGCGAATATGTGGGCGGTATATTCCTGGCCATCTTCTTTGGTATCTCCATGAGCATGACCCCCGTGGTGGGATTCCATCTGGGGCAGGGAAACAAAACAGAGCTGCGCTCAATCAGGAAAAACGGCACACTGGTGATGGGAGCCCTGGGAATTGCCATGGCGGCTGTCAGCTACGGATTTGCCGCGCCGATTGCCCATATCTTTGTGGGGTATGATCAAACGCTGACCGGGCTTTCTGTTGAAGCCCTGCGCATCATTGCTTTTTCCTACTTGCTGGGCGGCGTTACCACCTTTTATTCCGCGTTTTTCACCGGCATGGGCGATGGCACCGCTTCCCTGGCCGTGGCCGTGGTGAAAAGCTTTGCGTTCCCCATGGCGGGCCTGCTGCTGCTTCCCCTTGCGCTGGGCAGGATTGGTATATGGCTGGTAACGCCCCTGGCTGAAATCTTTGCGATGCTGACCGCCGTATTCTTTTTACTTCGCTATCGGAAAAAGCAAATACTTTGAATCCAATTGCTCTTTCTACCTTTATCCAGGAGGAACGCATGCTTACATTTGTGGACGCTTTTCTTTCCCAGGCGAATACCCATAAAACCGATCCAGCCGTCATGGACTGCCACGGCGCGGATACCTACGACAGGCTGAACCGCCGTTCGGCCCTGTTGGCGCGGAAGCTTTTGAATGCCTGCAAGGAACAGGGAACGGATGTGGAAGCATTGCGGAAAGCGGGCCGGAACGGCGCCCGCGTCGCCGTGCTGCTGCCCCGCACAAAGGAGTATATGACCGCTGTGCTGGCCGTGCTTCGGGCGGGGTGTGCGCTGATCCCCGTTGATTCCTCTTATCCCAGGGAAAGGATCGAAGCCATCCTTCGGGACGGGGACAGCAGGCTGTGCGTTACGACGGACAGTTTTGTGGAAAAAGTCAAACATTTTCCGACGTTCCTGATAGAAGATGCGCTTTCGGCAGAGGACGAACAGGAGGCGGATGTTACGCTGAATCTGTCCGCGCCTGAAATTGAAGGCTTGCTGATCTTTACCTCCGGCTCCACCGGAAAGCCCAAGGGCGTGCTGCACCGGCAGTCCATTTTTTCCCACCATCTTGAACTGATGGAAGGAATTCATCGTTTTACGCGCGACGACGTGATCTGCTGCATGGCGGGGTTCACCTTTCTGGCGGCGGAGCTGGACTTGTTCACCCCGCTGATGACCGGGGGCAGTTTGTATATCGCCGATGAAAACGAGCGGCAGAACGCCGATTTGCTGTTTTCTCTGATTCAAAAACGCCATGTGACCGGCATGTTCCTGCCGCCGCAGATGTTCACGGTCATGCGGGAGCTGTACGGCCGTCTGCCGCTGAAATACGTGCTGCTGGGCGGCGAAAAGGCCAAAACCAAATACGCCGACGACGGAAACCTGTATGAAGTGTACGGCTCCAGCGAAAATTTTGTGGCCATGATCCATCCCCTCACCCATGGCAATGCCCGGCTGCTGGGAAAGCCCAGCGCAGGCGCCCGGGCTTACCTGCTGGACGAGGACGGAAGCCTGATTACATCGCCCGAAAAAATCGGTGAGCTTTGCGTCGTCAGTCCCTGGACGGCGGAAGGCTACATCGGCTTGCCCAAAGAAACGGCGGAACGGTTCGTGCCCTGCCCCTTTGAGCCGGGCGAGAGGATGTACCGTACCGGCGACTACATGGCCTGGGACACGGATGGAAATCTTTTGTTCCACGGCCGCAAGGACCGGATGGTAAAGCTGCGGGGCTACCGGGTGGAGCTGGGCGAAATTGAAAACGTGATGCGCAAAGCCCCGGGGATTGCGGACGCGGCCTGCGTCGCCGTCAAGGTGGGCGGCGGCGATAAGCTGTGCTGCTATTACCGCGGAGAACAGACGGATCATGCCGTGCTGACAGCCTACGCGGAACAGTATCTGCCGGGCTATATGGTGCCGGACTACACCGTGTGGATGGAGCAGTTCCCGCTGAACGAGCGGCAGAAGGTGAACTATCTGGCCCTGGCCGCCCTGGAGCCGCCGGTGGAGGAAGGAGCATACGTCGCACCGGAGAACGAAACCGAACAGGCTGTCTGCGATGCCTTCGCCGCCGCCCTGGATTTGCAGCGCGTCAGCGCGACGGCGGATTTCTTCGAGCTGGGCGGTACCTCCCTGAGCGTGGCCGTGCTGATCTCCAAGCTGAGCGATTTGCGTCCCGGCCTTTCCTTCCAGGATGTGACGCGGTATCCCACCCCCCGGGCGCTGGCCGCGTATCTGCTGGAAGCGCCGAAAAAGGATCAGGACGAGTTCCCCATGAACCGGGATTTCTATCCCCTGACCAAAACCCAGATGGGCATCTATCTGGAAGCGCTGACCGGCGGCAGCAGCGCCACCTATACCGTGCCATACCTGATGCAGGCATCGCCGGACATCACCGCGGATCAGCTCATCGCTGCGGTGAAGGCTCTTGTTTCCGCTCATCCTTCCGTCAAATATATGATCAAAGCCGGGGCGGATGGCGTGCCCCATATGTTCATGACCCCGGAGGAAAAGGTGGAAGTGCCCATCGTGGATGGGAAAGCGGAAAACCGGCTGGAATTCATGCAGCGGTTCATGCCCGTTGTGCCCATGATGGGCGCTCTGCTCTTCCATTTTGCCGTGTACCGCACGGAAGAGCGCTGCTATCTTGCGCTCAAAAGCCACCTGATTTTCCTGGACGGCACCTCCATCAGTCTGATTATCGCCGAGCTGAACCGGGCGCTGGCCGGCCAGCCCCTGCTGCCGGAGGACTATACCATTCAGCAGGTGGGCATGTACGAAGAACAAAAAATGCGGGACGGTACGCATGAAGCAGCGAAGCAGTATCACGCGGACCTGTTCAAAGCCATGGAGGATATTCCCTCCCTCAGCGGCGACCTGGAAGGCCCGCTGACCCCCGGCGTGAGCGAAAACCTGCGCTATGAGCCCGGCACCCTGACCACCGAGCGGGTGAAATCGTTCTGCGGAAAGAATCAGATCACGGAAAGCAGCTTCTTCCTGGGGGCCATGGCGCTGATGATGGGCAAATACCTGAACAGCAAACATGTTTCCTTCTCCACAGTCTACAATGGCCGCGCCCAGTCCGGCACGGAAACCACCATTGGCACGCTCATCAAGCGCATTCCCGTCTTCGGCGATTTGTCCAGGGATATGCCGGTCGGGGACTATCTGCGCGCCATCAGCCGCCAGATGTTTTCCAACATGAGCAACGATATCTATTCCTTTGATGAAGTGCTGAAGGAATGCCCCGTCAATGAGGACGTGGAATTCATTTATCAGGGCGACTTGTTTACCGACAATATGGGGAGCGCCGCCGGAGAAACCTTGATCGAAGGCGACAAATGGTTCATGGAGCATTACCACACAGGCATGGTGACGGGTTGCTTCTCCATCCAGTTCTTCGCCACCGCCGGGCTCTACAACATGACCGTCGAATACCGCAACGAGCGCTTCTCCCCCGCTTTTGTGACGCGGTTTGCGGAAAACCTGTTCACCATCGCGGAAGGGCTGCTGACGAAAGAGAAGATCAGCGAAATTGAAATGCTGACGGCCGCGGACAAGAAAGCCCTGGCCCACTTCAATGATACCACCGTGCCCATGGACTTTGTGCCTGTGCAGGAGCAGATGCACCGCCACGCGCTGCAAACGCCGGAAAAGACCGCCGTCACCGCCGCCGGGAAATCCCTCGCCTTCCGGGAACTGGATGCGCTGTCCAGCCAATTGGCCTGCGCCTTACAGCGGCGCGGCGTAAAGCCGGAAACGCTGGTGGGCGTGCTGTTCGACCGGGAAGTGTGGGCCTATGCGGCTGAAATCGGCATCCTGAAAGCGGGCGGCGCATTCGTGCCCTTCATCCCGGATTATCCCGACGAGCGCATTGACTTCTGCATGCAGGACGGGGCGATTCCCTTCCTGCTTACGACGGAGGCCCTGCGGGAAAAGCGGACGGGGCTGGCGGACGCGGCCTTTGCCATGCTTACGCTGGAGGAACTGTTCGGCGTGAACACCTTGCAGGACGTTCAGCCTGATAAAGCATTCTCTGAGGTTCCAAATGCGGAGGTCACGCCGGACAATCTGGCTTACTGCATCTACACCTCCGGCACCACAGGCCGGCCCAAGGGCGTGATGATTGCGCACCGCAACATTACCAACTATGTCCACCGCAACGAAAAATCCCTGGAGATCATGCACTACGCCGCGCCGGGCAGGGTCTGCCTGGCCCTGGCCTCCTTCTCCTTCGACGTGTCGGTGGTGGAGGAATTCGTACCGCTGTGCAACGGAAATTCCGTGGTCATCGCCACGGAAGAGGAAATCCACACCCCCGAGCTGCTGGCGAAGCTGATCCGGGAAAACGGCGTTACCGGCATCACCTGTACGCCCACCTATCTGCTCAGCCTGCTGGATATTCCCGAAACCCGTGAGGCCATCGCCCAGCTCACCTTCTTTGACATCGGCGCGGAGGCCTTCCCCGCCCGGCTCTATGACCGGCTGCGGGAGCTGCGGCAGGACAGCGTGATTCTCAACGTTTACGGCCCCACGGAAGCCACCATGGGCTGCGCCGCCGAGGAAATGACTGGCAGCCAGCTGGTCACCGTCGGCCCGCCCATCGCCAACACGGTTTTCGCCGTGGTGGACCCCTTCGGCAACGATCTGCCCGTGGGCGTCCGGGGCGAGCTGATCATCTCCGGCGCTCAGGTGGGCCGGGGCTATATCAACCTGCCGGATAAAACCGCCGCTTCCTTCTTTACCCGCAACGGCCTGCGATCCTATCACAGCGGCGACCTGGCCGCCTGGACGGAGGACGGCAAGATCCGCATCTTTGGCCGCACGGATAACCAGATTAAATTGCGGGGCTTCCGCATCGAGCTGGACGAAATCGAAAAGGTGATGGCGGAATTCCCCGGCGTCAAGACCGGCGCGGCAGCCGTGCGCAAAAACAACGGCACGGAATACCTGATCGGCTACTATACCGCCCAGGACGACGTAACTGCCGACGCGCTGAAACAGCACATGCAGGTGAAAATGCCGGAGTATATGGTTCCCCACGTGCTGATGCGGCTGGACACCATGCCCATGACCGTCAGCGGCAAGGTAGATAAACGATCTCTGCCCATGCCGGATTTCTCCGCCTTCAAGGCGGAATACGTGGCGCCCTCCACAGAAACCGAAAAGGTCATCTGCCGCGCCTTCGCCCTGGCCCTCCGGCAGCCGGAGGACAGCGTGGGCGCGCTGGACGATTTCTTCGACCTGGGCGGCGATTCCCTGCGGGCCATGACGGTGCTGGCGGAAGCCGCGCTGGAGGGCCTCAGCGCCGCAGACGTGTTCCAGAAGCGCACGCCCCGGGCTATTTCCGCCGCCTTGGAGGAACGCTCCGGCATGGGAAGCCTGGACGAGCGGGATGAAGCCGCGCGAAAGACGGCGCATTCCCTCTCTCAGCAGCAGCTGCAAATTCTGGACAGCCAGCTGTTCCGTCCCGGCTCCACCATGTGGAGCAACACCCATTTCCTGGTACGCTTTAACCCGGAGGAGGTGGAGGCGGAACGTCTGTGCCGCGCGGTCAACCAGGCGCTGCGAAATCATCCCGGCCTCTCCATCGCCTTCCGCTTCGATGAAAACAACGAGCTCAAGCAGCAGTATATCCCCGGTTTGCTGCCCGAGGTAAAGGTGCGTCATATCAGCCGGGAAACCGCGGAAGTCCTGCCCGACGTGCTGATCATGCCCTTTGACCGGCTGATCGATTCCTGCCTGTGCCGGGTGGGCGTGTTCCGGTCGCCGGATTTCGTCTACCTGTTTATGGACACGCATCATCTGCTGCTGGACGGCGGTTCGCTGGGCGTGGTGCTGGGCGATATCGTGAACGCCTATTTCGGGCGGGAGCTGAAAAAGGATTACTACTTTGCGCTCCTGGCCGAGGAAGAAAAACGCGTGGCAGCAGGCAGCAGGGAGCAGGACAAAGCCTGGTTCCATGCGCTATACGGGGATGAAGTATGGTGCAACAATATTCCCACCAAACGGCAGGAAAGCAATATCAGCTCCGGCAGCCGGGAAGTGCGGCTGTCCTTCAGCGCGGATGAGGTGCGACAGGCTGAAGCGTACTGGGGTGTGTCCCATTCCGTGATGGCCATCGCGGCGGCGTTGATGACCCTGTCTCAGGTCACGGGAAAACAGCACGTGATGGTGAGCTGGATTTTCAACAACCGCCTCTCCCCCGAAGCGGAAAACGCGGTCGGCATGCTGATCAAGGGCCTGCCCGCCGCCGCCCGGATGGAGGAGGTTTCTTCCACCCGGGATCTGCTGCTTTCCGTCAAAGAGCAGGTGGCGGAAGGGATCGCCCACAATACCTACGACGCCACATCGGAGTATTTCCAATCGTTCCTTTCGGAATGTATCGAAGTCAATCTCCAGCTGGGCATCAACGGAGACGAACTGAACGCGCTGCATCCCACGCTGATTCCTTTGAAGGATGAATTCTCCGCGCCCGGCGGCCTGATTGCGCTGGATCTGCTGGAAAACGAATACGGCGACGGCGGCTTTGATTCAGAGATGGAATACGCCGAGGGGATGTTCGGCAAAGAACAGATAGAAGCGTTCCACGAATGCTATATTCAGCTGCTCGAATCCCTGATACAACGGAAAGACGTGATCTGAAAAAGCCGCCCGCGCAGCACTGCACACGGCCATATTTTTCCCGTTCTTTCAGAAATTGCGTTGCAAAACAATTGACAAACCCTGGCCGGGCCTGTTAAAATAAGCAGTAACAATTTGTTACGAATAAAAAAGAGAGAAGGCTTTTTTCATGGGCATGACCTATCCGATGCACGTTGCCGGTCTGACGCGCGACCTGCCGCTTTGCAAAGTTACCGATGACCTCTATATCGGCGCGTTTGTGATCTTCGGCGATGTGGAACTGACCATCGCCTGCGCCCGCGAACTGCTGAAAAAAGCCCCGGAATACGACGTGCTGATCACCGCCGAATCCAAGGGCATCCCGCTGGCGTATGAAATGGCGCGGCAGGCGGGCACCAACCGCTACCTGCTTGCGCGGAAGTCGCCCAAGCTGTATATGAAGAACGTGTTCACCGTGAAAGTGAATTCCATCACCACCGCGAAGGAACAGATCCTGTGCATCGATCAGGACGATGTGGACTTCATGCAGGGCAAGCGCGTGCTGATCGTGGACGATGTGATTTCCACCGGTGAATCGCTGCATGCCGTGGAAGAACTGGTGAAGCAGGCCGGCGGCAACGTGGTGGGCCGCATGGCAATCCTGGCTGAAGGCGACGCCACCGAACGGGACGATATCATATATCTGGAAAAGCTGCCGCTGTTCAATGCCGATGGCTCTGTGAAGGCGTAAACACTGCACTCAGGCAACCTGCAAATCGCAGGTTGCCTATTGCGTTCTGCTCCTTTTTCAATTCCAAATATCTAACAGTATTGTTCTCAAGGGTGAATTTCAATGCCTGAGGGTGGAAGTGATGCTGAAGCGTAATGTTCTCAACTTTCCCACAAGCAAAATAGCAAAAAGCCAAGATGCCTAATGAAAAGAATATCTAATACTGTTTTCACTCTAAAGCATTGAATCTTTGGGTGTCTTTTTTACCCTGGCGTTGCTTCAGATGCCCCGCGCTTATCGACAAAGCGAAAGCGCGGGTTTCGGGCGGCAATCCAAGGATTGCTCGCCCTCAGCCTCACTGCGTTCGGCGCTATTCCGGTCAGCGTAGCGCTGCTACGTCTCCCTTCATTCAACTTAGCCAGGGTAAAAAATCCATCCCAAATCTTTTAATATTTTAACTGTCATGTTCCCAAGGGTGATTTTCAAGGCCAGCAGGGAGGAGACGCTGGGGGCTGCGCGCCCCCAGACCTGCGCCAGGGTCCTGAGG
>CADCJO010000037.1 GCA_902801765.1 uncultured Eubacteriales bacterium | reverse complement strand
GCAAAGCAAACGGCGTGACCGAAATCACGCCGTGAGCCTTGAAAACATTACGTTTTCGTCGCTTGGAACCTAATACTGTGTTACGGAGCCCGCCCGGACGGGCTCTTTTTTATTTATGTTTACAGCACCTTATTCAAGAAGTCCTTGGTGCGCTGCTGCTGGGGAGCGGAGAAAATCTGATCGGGGGTGCCTTCCTCAACGATCTGGCCTTCGTCCATGAACAGCACGCGGTCGGCCACCTCCCGTGCGAAGCCCATTTCGTGGGTGACCACCACCATGGTCATGCCGTCCTTGGCCAGGCGCTTCATCACGTCCAGCACCTCGCCCACCATTTCGGGGTCCAGGGCGGAGGTGGGCTCGTCAAAGAGCATGACCTCCGGCTCCATGCACAAGGCGCGGACGATAGCGATGCGCTGCTTCTGCCCGCCGGACAGCTGGCTGGGATAGGCGTTGGCGCGGTTTTCCAGGTTCACGCGCTTTAGCAATCCCATGGCCTTTTCCTCGGCGTCCTTCCTGCTCTTTTTCAGCAGCTTCATGGGGGCCAGCGTCATGTTCCTGAGCACCGTCATGTGAGGGAACAAGTTGAAGTGCTGGAACACCATGCCCATCTTCTGCCGGTGCACGTTGATGTTCACTTTCGGGTCGGTGATGTCCACACCCTCAAAGGTGATCACGCCCTTGGTCGGTGTTTCCAGCAGGTTCAGGCAGCGCAGGAAGGTGGATTTTCCGCTGCCGGAGGGGCCGATGACCACCACCACCTCGCCCTTGTGAATGTCGGCGCTGACTCCCCGCAGGGCTTTCAGCTCGCCGTCGTTGAAATGCTTTTCCAGATCCTTTACGGAAATAAACACATCAGTGGTCACTGTTGCGCAGCCTCCTTTCCAGCTTGCCGATGAGCGTCGTCAGCGTCAGGGTGACGATCAGATACAGGAGGCCGGACAC
This sequence comes from uncultured Eubacteriales bacterium, assembly GCA_902801765.1. Lineage (GTDB taxonomy): Bacteria > Bacillota > Clostridia > Christensenellales > Aristaeellaceae > RUG563. The sequence goes on along the minus strand of CADCJO010000037.1, from coordinate 23,760 downwards.
GATGTAGGGCGTGAAGGCCGAGAACGTGCGGGAGCGGATGTAGTCGCCGGCTTTCGTCAGTTCGGTCAGGGCGATGTAGCTCAGCACGGAGGTTTCCTTGATCAGGGAAATGAACTCGTTGCACATGGCGGGCAGGGCGGATTTCGCCGCCTGGGGCAATACGATGTACATCATCGTGCGGAAGCCCGACAGGCCCAGGGAACGGCCCGCCTCGGTCTGGCCCTTCTCCACGCTCATGATGCCGCCGCGGACGATCTCCGCCACATAGGCCGCGCTGTTCAGACCGCAGGCGATCACGCCGATGATGATTTTTTCAATGCGGATGGAGCCGAACACGCCGAAGTTGATCAGCAATACCTGCAAAAGCAGCGGCGTGCCGCGCATCAGGTTGATGTAGCCTCCCGCCAGCCGGGACAGGCAGCGCACCACCACGGCGCCGGCCTGCTTCAAAACGCCCTTGCCGCGCATGTCCATGTCCTTGATCTGCGGCAGGCGCAGGATGGCCAGGATGGTGCCCAGGAAAAGGCCTACCAGAATGGCGAAGAGCGATACCTCCAGCGTCTTTCCAAGGCCCTGGAGATAGTTCAGCCACCGGCCGTCCTTGATCACGTTCAGGTAGATTTCCTTGTAAATTGTTTGCCAGAAATTCAGCGTGTTGCTCTGCAAGGCGGGCTGGATGGCCTCCCACCACTGCTCAAAGATCATGCGGTTCACTCCTAATTATTCTTACAATTCAGATATTGCTGGGGGAAACCGCTCTTTGGAGCCCAAAGAGCGGTTTCCCCCAGACCCCCTTCCGAGAAAGGCGATAAGGAAGAAGAAACCTTCAAGCTTGTCTTTCTTGTCACAAGAGGGATGTGAGAAAGTTACATTAGTACAAATGCCGTAAGGGGAAAGTCCCCTTACGGCGATGAATACATTTCCGGGGAAGGATTATTCGGCGCTGCCGAAATACTTGGCGGCCAAGGTGTCCAGGAAGCCTTCGGCCTTCAGTTCGGCCAGCGCGGCGTTGATCTTTTCCAGCAGCTCCACGTTGTCCTTGTTCACGGCGATGCCGTACCAGTCGGCGGCGCCCAGGTCGATGTCAGTGATGATCAGGGAGGGGTCGTTCATGCTGGCAAGGATGGCCTGGCCCACGGGAGCGTCCACGATCACGGCGTCCACCTTGTTGCCCTGCAGGGACAGCATGGCGTCGATAAAGGTGGCATAGCGCATCACGTTCTCCTGGCCGGTGATTTCTTCGGCCTTAAAGTCGCTGGTGGTGCCCTGCTGCACGCCGATCAGCTTGCCTTTCAGGTCGTCCATGGTCTTGAAGCCCGCGTCGGCTTTCATAACGACGACCAGACCGGCATCGATGTAACCGTCGGAGAAGTTGACGGAGAGCTTGCGCTCCTCGGTGATGGAGATACCGGACAGGCCGATCATGTTGGGGTTGGTCTGCACGGAGGAAACCACCGCGTCAAAGGCCATGGCTTCCGGCTGGAATTCGATGCCGATCTTTTCGCCGATGGCGTTGATCAGGTCCACGTCGTAGCCGATCACCTGGTTGTTGTCGTCCATGGATTCAAAGGGCGGATATTCGGGGTTGGTGGCGTAAAGCAGGGTTTCGGCGCTGGCGAAAGCGCAGCAGCACAGCATGACCATCGCGGCCAGCACAGCGATCATTTTTTTCATGGGATAAGCCTCCTTAAACTTTCAATTGATTCCTGAGAACGATTGCAAGTATACCACCCGAAAATTGGATTGTCAATAGCAAAATTGAATTTTTATTCAGATACAGTGAAAAAACATTGAATATTTCAGTTATATTATTCATCATATGCGATATATTTTGAATATTTAATCATCGCGCTACGGATTTGGAAACCTTCCGGACAGACTTTACAGGGGGATAACGGTGTGTTAGAATCGTAAGGCACAGTGCAAGAAGTTCAGTTGTATACAGTTTGATATGCCATCCTGCATAGACAAACCAATCTGAACGCTGTACTCTGAACTCTTCTATTATCCTGGAGGTTTTTATGCATGGCAAGCTGATCGCCGTGATGGGCACGAACGCGTCGGGAAAGAGCGGGCTGGGGATTGAACTGGCCGCGCGGTATGGGGGAGAGGTGGTCTCCGCCGATTCGCGGCAGGTGTTCCGCGGGCTGGATTTGGGCAGCGGAAAAATCACGCCGGAGGAAGCGAAGGGCGTGCCGCATCACCTGATCGACGTATGCGAGCCGGGGGAGTTTTTCTCCATGGCGGATTTCCAGCGGTTGGCTTATGCCGCTATCGACGATATTCTTTCGCGCGGAAAGATTCCTTTCCTGGTGGGCGGCACGGGGCTGTACGTGGACGCGGTGATCGACGGGTACGAGCTGTCCGAGATCGAACCCGATCTGGAGTTCCGGGCCCACCTGGAGACCTTTGAAACGCCTGCTTTATATGCCATGCTGAAAGAAAAGCTGCCTAATACGGAAATCGACCCCAAAAACCGCAACCGGGTCATGCGCGCCCTGGAGCGCCTGGCCGCGGACGACTACCACCCGGGCAGGCGTTCGCCACGCTATGAGGTGTTAAAGTTAGGTGTCACCTGGCCCCGGGAAATTCTGAAACAGCGCATTGACGAGCGGTTGGAAAGGCGCTTGCAGCAGGGCATGATCGATGAAGTGAAGGGGCTGATGGACGCGGGCGTCAGCACGGAGTTCCTTACCAAGCTGGGCCTGGAATACCGCTACATCACCGAATACCTGCTGGGAAAGTGGACCTATGACCAGATGCTGGACGAGCTGGCCCGCGCCATCAAGCGCTTCGCCAAGCGCCAGATGACCTGGTTCCGCAAGGAGGAAAACCTCCATTGGCTGGATATGAGCGCCGACCCCGTAAAGCAGGCGGTGGAATTGATTGATGCTTTTTTGAAAGAATGAGCAAGGCTGTCTTCTTTCAAATTCTTAAGAGCTATGTTCTCAAGGGCGAATGTAAAAAGCCAGCGAGGAGGAAACGCTGGGGGCTGCGCGCCCCCAAACCTGCGCCAGGGTCCTGAGGACCCTGGACCCGCAATAGCGGAAGTTGCTTGACTTTGCAAATTGGCTTGGTTCCCGCTGTGGCGTAGAGGGACGCGGAAGGTTGGTATGGTGCCGTTGTGCTTCTGGCCCGGCAGCGAAGCCGCCAACCCGGATGTTTTGCATCCGGGGAAAGCCAGGGAGAATCCGAGGGGGAAAGTTCACTTTCCCCCTCGGATTCTCCCTGGCTTTCTTGGGCCAGAAGCCTTCAAATCTTTTCGTAACCCCAGCGCAGCAGGCGGAGTTTGTCTGCTTTTCCCAGCTACGTTATTTCGCCAGTTGCGGGTCCAGGGTCCTCAGGACCCTGGTTGGGGTCTGGGGCGAACAGCCCCAGCGGTTCCCTTAGTGAATTAAAGTGCCCTTTAATCAAAAATCTTTCTTCCCTTTTCATCCTCCACGCCGCTGAAACGGTGGAAAAAGGTGTTGGTAATATCGCGCCATTCTCGGGCGTTTTGCAGCTGGGCGTCCATACGCCGGGCGGCTTCCTCCCGGTCGGGGGAGGGAAGGGCAAGGGAGGCCAGGGTATCTGCCATGGCCTGCGCCTGGTCATAGCCCAGGAAGTGGTCGTCGTAAATCCGCTGGATCAGCGTGCGTCCGTCCTTCATCACAAAGCCGTAGGGCAGGCGGTGGAAGAACAGGAGCAGGCTGTCCGGACAGGCCTGCGGGTCGGCGTAGAGGGAGCGCAAGGGTTCGGGATACTGCTCAACGTAACCGGTGCCGTTTTTGGTTCGGTCGATGCCCACGGCGTTCCGGTCCGCCCGGTTGTAGGTGCCCCAGGCCTGGAATTCATATCCGTAGGGGTTGGGGCCATAGTGGACATTGGGCTGCACCATCCAGCACAGGCCCAGCGGCGCGGTGTAGTTTTCGTATACAGCGCGGCTTTGCAGCAGCATGTCCACCAGCTTGTTTTCCTGATCTTCGGGCAGGGCGTAGGTCAGCTTCGCCCATTGGCGCAGCGCCGCTTCCGGGTCGCTGCCCGGATTCCAGGCAAACAGACCGTAGGCGAACAGATTCGCCGCGGCGAAGGGATGGCCCGTCCAGTTTTCGTCCCGGCCCAGATTGCTGACGGCGGCAATGGCGGCCACACGCTGCTTGCCCATCTGATCAAAGGTTTCGCGCCACAGCCCGCCCATATAATAGAGGTCGATTTGATGGCCGGTGTATTCCTGGGCCAGCTGGAATTCAATGGCCATGGGCGTTTTCTCCATGCCCAGCAGCAGGGGAGACAGGGGCTCCCGCACCTGGAAATCGTAAGGGCCATGCTTGACCTGCAAAATCACGTTGCTGTCGAACGCGCCGTCCAGGGGCTTGTACAGGTCGTAGGCCGCCCGGGGCCGATCGGTGGTTTGGTCGCGCCAATCCTGCATGCAGTTATACACGAACGCGCGCCATACCAGCTTGCCACCAAACGGCGCGATGGCGCGGGCCAGCATGTTCGCGCCTTCGGCGTGGGTGCGGTGATAGGTGTTGGGGCCGGGACGGTGCTCGCTGTCGGCCTTCACCAGAAAGCCTGCCAGATCGGGGATGGCAGCCCAGACGCGCTTCGCGGTTTCCGCCCACCAGGCCTGCACCCGCCCGTCCAGCGGGTCGGCGGTGTCCAGGCCATTCTGCATGGGCTGGGAAAAGTCGATGCTCAGCATCAGCCGCACGCCAAAGGGCCGCAGCAGCGCGGCGAACGCGGCGGCGTCGGGCAGCAGGCCGTCCAGCAGATGCTGGGCGGGCTGGTGCACATTCACATTATTGATGCAAAAAACGTTGATGCCCACGCTGCCCAGCATCCGGCCCAGCTGGCGGATGCGGGCGGGGTCATAATCGAAGCGGTTCCCTTCAAACCACATGGAGCGCCCGGCATATCCGCGCTCCACGCTGCCGTCCATGTTGTCCCAGCAGTTGATCATGCGCAAATCATAACAGGGTTTCTGCAGCCCGGCGGGAATCGCTTCGCCCGCCGCGCACGCGCGAAGGAGGGCATAGGCCCCGTACAGCACGCCGGTTTCCCCGCCGCGAATGGTATACCCGGCATCCGTTTTGCTGATTTCGTAGCCTTCCTGCAAATCCCTGTCCAAATGGAAGTCCACTTTCCGCCCGTCCGTAAAGAAAGCCGCCGTTTCGTACTTCGCCACGGCCAGCGGCGTATCCAGTCCTTCCGGTATATTGTCACCCATGCGCCGCAGCCACGCGCGCCGCGTTTCCCAGCCCGCCATATTCATTCACCTCGTATTGTGGATTGATGAAGATACCGGTATGATTGTAGCACATTCCAATGACCATTTCAACGGCATTCACATTTCGTCTTTTTTCGATCTGCATACAATTGTCATTGAAAAAACACGCAAATGCGTATATAATAGATCCTGTTATGATCGGAAGGAGGATGGCCGCATGGAGAACGAGATCAATCTGGGCGACGTGATCCAGACCCGGAAGCCCCACCCCTGCGGCTCGGACATCTGGACGGTGATCCGCACGGGCGCCGACATCAAAATCAAATGCCAGGGCTGCGGGCGGATCGTGATGCTGGATCGGGCGGTGTTTTTAAAACGCCGCAAAAAGGTGATCCAGGCCGCCGTGCCTCCGGACGCAGCGCGAGAGGAGCAAAGTGAACATGCAGACTGAACGGCAACCCGCCCCCCAAAAAGAAAACGTTTTTACCCGGTTTATCGCCTGGCGCAAAAAGCGCAGGGCCATCGCCAAGGAAAAAGAAAAGAACATGACGCTCAAGCAAAAAATACTGAGCTGGCTGGTGCTGCCGCTGTACGCGCTTTTGATCGCCGCCGTGGTGCACCTTTTCGTGGGCGAATTGGTGCGGGTGGACGGCACCAGCATGACCAACACCCTGCAAAACGGCGAAGTCGTCTGGTGCTCCAAGCTGTCCTACCTGGTGGGACAGCCCCAGCGCAACGATATCGTCATCTGCCATTATCCGGGCCGTGTGAACGAGCGGGGCAGCAGCCCCATCCACATCAGCGGCGGGCTGACGATCAACACCTACACCATTTTCGTCAAGCGTCTGGTGGCGCTGCCGGGGGATACGGTGGAGATCACGGACGGCCATCTGTATGTGAATGGCGAGCTGGTGCCTGATCCTGAAAAGATGGGCAGCGTGCCCAGGGACTACGCCAAGCGGACGCTGGGCGCGGACGAGTATTTCGTGGTGGGCGACAACCGCCTCACTTCCCATGACAGCCGGGCCGACGACGTGGGGCCCATCTCCCGCAGCGAGATCATGGGAAAGGTAACGAACGTGCTGCTCCCGTGGGCGAATCATCGCGCCGCAGAATAAGCAGGAAAGGAAGCGTTTGGAAGGATGCAGACGGAAAATAAACCCGGGGATCAGAACCGGAATATCTTCGCCCGCTATTGGGCGTGGCATAAAAAGCGGGCCGCTATCGCCAAGGAAAAGGAAAAACAAAAGACCCTGCCCCAGAAAATCTGGGGCTGGGTGGCGGTCATCATTGAAGCGGTGCTCATCGCCATGGTGGTTCGCATGTTTATCGTGGAGCCGGTTCGGGTGGATGGCCAGAGCATGTGCAACACCCTGCAGGACGGCGAAATCGTGCTGGCGATGAAAACGCCCTACTGGACGCAGAATCCTCAGCGCAACGACGTGGTCATCTGCCATTATCCCGGCCGCGTGAACGAAGGCGGTATTGGACCGATCAATTTCAGCGCTTCATTCCGGCTGGACTTTTCCACCATTTTCGTCAAGCGTGTGGTGGGCGTACCGGGGGATTACCTGCAAATTTCCGGGGGACACCTGTATGTGAACGGCGAACTGGTGGAGGACCCGGAGAATATGGGCAGCGTGCCGGCGGATTATCCCCTGATTCGTCTGGGCGAGGACGAGTATTTTGTGATCGGCGACAATCGCCGCAATTCCCATGACAGCCGCTACAGCGACGTTGGCCCGATTTCCAAAAAGGATATTGTGGGCAAGGTCACGCGGGTCATTCTGCCGCTCGGCAATGCCCGGGCCGTGAAGTAATGGTTCTTGCCGTCATCCGGGAAGCGGTCAGCATTTTCCTGTGCGCGGTTTTACTGGCGGCGGTCATCACCCGCTTTTTGTTTCAGCTGGTGCGGGTGAAGGGAAACAGTATGGAACATACGCTGAAAAACGGCGACCTGCTGTTTTGCGTCCGGCCGGGCAAGTACCGCCGTGGGGAGGTGGTCATCTGCCGCTATCCCCGGCGCGTCAGCCGAACGCTGGAAATCAACGCGGCCTTTTCGCTGACCTGGCACACCCTGTTCGTCAAGCGCCTGGCCGCCCTGCCCGGCGATGTGGTGGAGATTCGGGAGGGGCAATTATATGTCAACGATGCGCCTGTTCCCGACCCTCCGCGCATGGCCAGCCCGCCTCACGATTATGGGCCGCGTAAGCTGGGGCGGAAGCAATATTTTGTGATCGGCGACAACCGCCTCGCTTCCCACGACAGCCGCGCCGCCGACGTGGGGCCGATCCCGGAAACCATGCTCCAAGGCCATGTGAAAGCCGTGCTGTGGCCACCGAATCGAATACAAATCGTAAAATAAAATCACCGCAGCGAGTTCATGCCGCTGCGGTTTTGTATTTTGTCATTTTCAATTCAATGCTGTTTACAGTCATGCTGTGAAGGATGAAAATCCAAAACGGGGCGGAGGGTCGAATCAGCCGCTTTCCTCGTTTTTGGTTTCGCCTTTTGTGGCTTGTGTGTCATCAAGCAAGAGGATTATCCCAGAACCGCGGCCAGCGCGAAGCACACCAGGGCCAGGAGCACGTCGGCCAGCAGGACGCACACGTCCTGTTCTTCCTTTTCCAGGTCGTCGAACAGGATGATGTCGTCGTCCAGGTGGTCGGCGATGTCGTTGGTGAGGAAGGGCGGGTCTTTTCGTTTCATGCGCGGCAGCTTTGCGTGGGGGATTTTCAGTCCGTCATACCGCAGCCAGGCCAGCACGGCGAACAGCGCGAACAGCACCCCCAGCGCGGCGGCCAGATTGTTAAAGCGCATCAGCGGCCAGGAAGCAGGGGCGAAAAAGTGGACGAGCTGCGCAGCAAACAGCGCCAAAATTCCCCTGGAAAAAACCTTGTAGATGAAAGCGCGGGTCATGGACGCGTGGAAATGCTCCTTCAGCCAGGCAATCAACGGGATCGGCCTCCTTTCGAAAAACAAAATTATACCATGAATTTTATAAAAAATGTTCGGGAAAATGTGTTTTTATTGTTTTTTTCATATAAGGCTTGACAGCCTTTCTAATATGAATGTATAATAATCCGTGCATAAGGGTGCGATGTATTTTTGTATACATGACCCAATCAACAATATAGGAGGAAAGCAAAGAATGAAGAAGCTGCTTTCATTGGTTCTCGCTTTGGCGATGCTGGCCACCCTGGCCGTCACCGGCGCGAGCGCTGAGGAACTCAAGAACCTGAACACCTATGAAACCAAGGCCCGTGAGCTGGAAACCTGGAACATTCATTATTCCCAGGCCGCCGCTGACCTGAACGTGCTGTGCAACCTGTACGATGGTCTTTTGACCAACGACAACCACGGCAACCTGAAGCTGAACGCCGCGAAGAGCTATGAATCTCCCGACGGCGGCAAGACCTGGATCTTCACCCTGAACGAGGGCATGACCTGGTTCAACAAGGACGGCGAAGTGCAGGCCGACGTGAAAGCTTCCGACTGGGCCACCGGCCTGGAATGGGTGCTGAACTATGCCAAGAACGATTCCTACAACGCCTCCATGCCCATGGAAATGATCGCAGGCGCCGCGGAGTATTATGAATACACCAAGGCCCTGACCGAATCCGACGGCGCGGACGCCGTGAAGGCTCTGGACGCCACCGGCGAAGAATTCGCCAAAGTTGGTATCGTGTGCGACGACGAAGCCGGCACCATCACCTACACCCTGGTGGACGCGCTGCCCTACTTCCCCTCTGTTGCCACCTACAACTGCCTCTATCCCCTGTCTGCCGAGCTGATCGAAGAACTGGGCGTGGACGGCTACCGCGATGTGACCTGGGAAGATATGTGGTACAACGGCGCTTACACCGTGACCTACTTTGAGAACCAGAACCAGAAGGTGCTCACCAAGAGCCCCAACTACTGGAACGACGCCAACTGCAAGCGCTTCGACACCGTGACCATCAAGATGGTGGACTCCGCTTCCGTGGCCTTCCAGCTGTTCAAGAACGGCGAAATCGACCATGTGTCCCTCGACCAGGCCACCCTGCAGGGCATCTATGGCGGCACCTCTGACGCCGAATACAAGCCCAACCTGGTGCAGGCCCGTCCCACCAAGTACAGCTACCAGATCCACCTGGTGTACAGCAAGAACCTGGAAGACGGCGAAACCCCCGATGAAAACTGGAACAAGGCCATCGCCAACGAAAACTTCCGCAAGAGCCTGTACTACGGCCTCGACCTGACCAACTACTTCGCCCGCACCAACGCCATCAACCCCCTGTCCTGCCAGAACTTCTGCTACACCGGCAATGGCGTGGCCTTCACCTCTGACGGCACCGATTACACCAAGCTGGTGCTGAAGGAACTGGGCCTGGAATACAGCGACGAAACCTACAACCGCTTGAACAAGGACCTGGCTGCTGAATACAAGGCCAAGGCCATGGAAGAACTGGCTGCCAAGGGCGTCACCTTCCCCGTGACCGTGGACTACTACATCGCCGGTTCCTCCGACGTGGCCGCTCAGACCGCGAAGGTGCTGGAGAACATCTTCTCCGAATGCATGGGCGACGATTATATGGTGCTTAAGACCAACACCTACATCTCCTCTCTGGCCAACGAAGTGCGTAAGCCCCGCAAGGCTTCCATCTACATCAACGGCTGGGGCGCTGACTTCGCCGATCCCATCAACTTCCTGGGCCAGGAGACCTACAACGACACCGCCGCTTACTACTCCAACGCTTACAGCAACTGCAACGACAACGACGATCCCGACCTGATCGCCGCTTATCAGGAATTCACCAACCTGGTGACCGAAGCCAAGGCCATCACCAATGATCTGGATGCCCGCTATGCCGCCTTCGCCAAGGCCGAAGCCTGCTTCCTGAATCACGCGCTGGTTATCCCCTGCTCCTACGAAGTGGGCTGGGAACTGACCAAGATCAACAACTACACCAAGGTGTACAGCATGTACGGCATGCAGAGCTACCGCTACGTGGATTGGCAGGCTCAGACCGAGCCCTACACCACCGAAGAAGTGGATGCTTTCGCCGCCGCTTACGCTGCTGAATAATCTGATCCCGGTGTAACACCGGTCAAAAGCAAATGACGCTTCCGGGGCGGCCCCCATCGGACTGCCCCGGAAGTTTCATATTTCATTCCTGTTCTGCCTTCGGCTGCACAGGAACGCGAAATGGGAAATGCTTTCCCATTTCGGTTTGCGGTTTTTCCTGTCAGCCCTTCGGGCTTCCCGGGCGGAAAAACCGTAAGGAAAGAAAATTTCTTTCGCTCGTCTTCGCTCGCTTCTGAAATTTTCAGTCCTCGCGGCGTACATGCCGCCGCTGCGGATTTTTTTACGATCTCACGCTGGAAGATTCTCGACGCAAGCCGCAGTGTCGCCCGCGGTTTCCGTCGGGATTCGCCGGAATCCATTGCGTTTCTTTTCCCGAAATAAAAAAATGGAGGGGATGACCTTTGGTCAAGTATATCCTGAAACGGCTGTTTCAGTCACTGGTTGTGATTCTGCTGGTCGTTTGCGTGGTATTCTTCCTGCTGCGGCTCATGCCCAGCGACTATTTCTTCACCGAAGACGAGCTGATGAAGTTTACCGAAAGCCAGAAGTACGCCAAGCTGGAACGTTTGGGCATGATGGAAATCTGCCCCCAGTGCCACGGCAGCGGCCTGGAGGGCGATAGCGCCTGCTCCAGATGCCGCGAGACTCCGCAGGATGCGAAAGGGCCGGGCTACGTTGGTCGCTCCGTGTTTGCGCAGCTGGGTGACTTCTTTGCTGATATGCTGCAAATGCGCGTATTCAACGCCAAGGGCAAGGAAGTCAAATCCATCGAACCCGTTTCCATCGTCAATTATTGGAAGATGAAGTCCGCCGGGGAGGATCCCTTTAACGGCAAGCTGAAGGACGACTATTCCACCCGCGTCATGTTCAACCTGGGCAAGAGCATCCGACTGGAAAAGAACCAGTACGTCACCGACGTGATCGCGGTCAAGATGAGCGTGTCCATGCGCATCGGCCTGATCTCGCTGGCGGTGTCGCTGGTGCTGGGCGTGGTGCTGGGCGTCTTGCAGGCCCGGTACAAGGATAAGCTGTTTGACCACATCGGGACGGGCTATACCGTGGTGGTGAACGCCGTGCCGCGTTTGGTGATTTACACCGTGTTCATGATCGCGGGCGCGTCGATCTTCGGCCTGCCCATGCGCTACGACGCCACAGCGCCCCAGCCCTGGCTGACCATGGTGCTGCCCATCGTGTGTCTGTCCGTAGGCTCCACCGCCGGTTATATGCTCTGGACGCGTCGCTACATGGTGGACGAGCTGAACAAGGATTACATCCGCCTGGCCAAATTGAAGGGACTCAGTGACCGTCAGGTCATGTTCCGCCATGTGCTGAAAAACGCCTTCGTACCCCTGGCCCAGTATCTGCCCTATTCCATCCTGCTGACGGTAGGCGGCTCGCTGCTGGTGGAAACGTTCTTCGCTGTGCCCGGCATGGGCCCCGAGCTGACCATGGCCATCGGCCGCTACGACCTGAACCTGGTGCAGGGCATCGTGCTGCTATATGCCACCATGGGTATCCTGGGCGTGTTCCTGGGCGATCTGCTGATGACCCTGATTGACCCCAGAATCAAGCTGACCGGGAAGGGGGATGTGCGCTGATGAGCAAGAAAACAAATAGAGAAAAGACCATTCAGGAGCTGGAAGCCCCGAAGGTGGATATGCATGTGGATTATTCCACCGTCGACCCCGACCCGCACAGAGCGCGTCCTATGGGTCGGGAATATCCGAAAGCCCGCAGCCAGATGCCCGAAAACCAGCTGTTCGCTTTTGCCAAATACGAGGCGCAGGAAGCGGAAAAGATCGGCTACTCCAACTATTCCTACTGGAAAAGCGTGTGGGCCAATTTCCTGAAAAAGAAGTCCGCCGTGTTCATGTCCATCGTGTTCATCCTGCTGTTCATCTTCACGTTCGTGGCTTCCGCCATCGGTAAGTATGACATCAACATGGCCCCCGACGTTCTGAACCGCGCCTACATCGAGCCCAACGGCGAATACTGGTTCGGCACCAACGCCATCGGCCAGGACTACTGGGCCCAGGTGTGGTACGCCACCCGCGCGTCCATCCTGCTGGCGGTGCTGGTCTCCATCGGCCAGATCACCGTGGGCGTGATCATCGGCCTGGTGTGGGGCTATGTGCGCAAGCTGGATCGGTTCTTTACAGAGCTTTATAACCTGATTGACAATGTTCCCACAATTATTTATATGACTCTGATCGCCCTGATGGTGGGCAAAACCATGGTCACCATGGGCATTGCCATGGTGGGCTTTGGCTGGCTGGCCACGGCCCGCAACGTGCGCAACCTGGTATTTATGTACCGCGACCGGGAATACAACCTGGCGTCCCGCTGCCTGGGCACCAAGCTGGGCCGCATCCTGTTCCGGAATATCTTCCCCTATTTGGTCAGCGTGATCATCCTGCGTCTGGCCCTGGCCATTCCCGGCACCATCGCCTATGAAACCACCCTGACTTACCTGGGCTTGATGGATATTATGGTGCCCTCCCTGGGCAACCTGCTGTCCGCCGCCCGCGCCGTGTTCCCTCGCGCCGCGTATACGCTGTGGTTCCCGGCGGCTATCGTGTCCATTATTACGATCACTTTCTATCTGGTGGGCAATGCGTTCTCCGACGCCTGCGACCCCCGCAACCATGTATAAGGGAGGGAGAGAAGCATGAGCGAAGCAAGCAAGCTGCAGACCATCGATTTCGAAGCCCGCTCCCATCAGATTCTTTCCCAGGAGCCGCTGCTCTCCGCCCGGGATGTGGAAGTGACCTTCTCCCTGCGCGGCAACAAGCTGACCGCCATCCGCCGCACCTCCCTGGATTTGTATGAGGGCGAAACTCTCGCCATCGTGGGCGAGTCTGGCTCCGGCAAGAGCGTGTTCACCAAATGCTTTGTGGGCATGCTGGACAAGAACGGCTCCATCACCAACGGCTCCATCATGTATCAGGGGGAAGACCTGGCCCAGTTCTCCGAAAAGGATTGGCTGCGCATCCGCGGCCGCAAGATCGCGATGGTGACCCAGGACCCCATGACCAGCCTGAACCCCCTGAAAACCATCGGTTATCAGATTCAGGAGAGCGTGGAGCTGCACCAGGGTTTGAAGGGCCACGCCGCCAAGCAGGAAGTGCTGCGCATCCTGGAGGCCGTGGGCATTCCTGACCCGGAACGCCGCTACAAGCAGTATCCCCATGAGTTTTCCGGCGGTATGCGCCAGCGCGTGGTCATTGCCATCGCCGTGGCGTGCCGTCCTCAGATTCTGATCTGCGACGAGCCCACCACCGCCCTGGACGTGACCATCCAGGCCCAGATCCTGGACCTGATCCGCCGCCTGCAAAAAGAACAGAACATGACCATCATCTACATCACCCACGACCTGGGCGTGGTCGCCAACGTGGCCGACCGGGTGGCGGTGATGTACGGCGGCCAGATCATTGAAATCGGCATGGCCAACGAAGTGTTCTTCGAGCCGCTGCACCCCTACACCTGGGCGCTGCTCTCCGCTCTGCCACAGCTGGGCGTGAAGGGCGAAAAGCTGCCCGCCATCGACGGCACCCCGCCGAACCTGTTCAATAAAATTCAGGGCGACGCCTTCGCGCCCCGCAACCGCAAGGCTCTGAACATCGACTTCCTGGAAGAGCCGCCCATGTACGAAGTGACGGCCACCCACATGGTCAAGTCCTGGCTGCGGGACCCCCGCGCTCCCAAGGTGGAGCAGCCCAGCGCCATCCAGCGCCTGTCCGAGACTGAGCAGGCCAAGCCCGATCCCAACGCTTGGCATCCGCACCTTGACCCCAACCGGGAAACCCTGATCCAGGTCAAGAATATGCAGGTCACCTTCGGCAGCGGACGCAAAAAGTTCGTGGCTGTGGACGACGTGAACTTTGAGATTTACAAAGGCGAAACCTTCGCTCTGGTGGGCGAAAGCGGCTCCGGCAAAACCACCATCGGCCGCGCCATCGTGCGCATCAACCCCATCACCAGCGGCGAAGTGCTGTTCAAGGGCGAGCGGGTCAGCGGCAAGATCAGCAAGGAAATGGACACCAAGGTCATCCGCTCCATGCAGATGATCTTCCAGGACCCCATGGCCTCCCTGAACGAGCGCGCCAAGGTGGATTACATCGTATCCGAAGGCCTGATCAATTACCACCTCTACAAGGACGAGCACGACCGGCAGGACAAGGTGCAGAAGGCGCTCCAGGAAGTAGGCCTGCTGCCCGAGTTCTCCAGCCGCTTCCCCCATGAGTTTTCCGGCGGCCAGCGCCAGCGCATCGGCATTGCCCGCAGCCTGATCATGGAGCCCCAGTTCATCGTGGCGGACGAGCCCATTTCCGCCCTGGACGTGAGTATCCGGGCTCAGGTGCTGAACCTACTGAACGACCTGAAAAAGAGCCGCGGCCTGACTTATCTGTTCATCGCTCACGATCTGAGCGTGGTGCGGTTCATCTCCGACCGCATCGCCGTCATTCACAAGGGCCGTATCGTGGAGCTGGCCGAGGCGGAAGAACTCTTTGCTCATCCGCTGCACCCCTACACGAAAGCCCTGCTGTCCGCTGTGCCCAACCCCAACCCCTACGTCGAGCGCAGCAAAAAACTGCTGGTCTACGATCCCACCCAGCATCACTACGAAAAGGAAAAACCCATCTGGAACGAAATCCTCCCCGGCCATTTCGTCTACGGCAACGAACGTGAGCTGGACGGCTACCGGAAGGAAATCGGTTAATACTGTTTTCACTCTAAATAAATCGAAGTGTGGAGCCCATGCGGCTCCACACTTTTTGCGTTTGAGCTATTTTTTTACTCTTAACAGTCATGTTGTGAAGAGTGAAAAACAAAGACGAGGCAGGGGGCTTGTTCAGCCCCCTGTACCAACCCGGATGCTTTGCATCCGGGGAAAGCCAGGGAATCATCCGTAGGGGAAAGTTCACTTTCCCCCTCGGATGTTCCCGGGCTTTCTTGGGCCAGAAGTCCTCAAACTTTTCGTAACCCCAGCGCGGCAGGCGGAGCTTGTCTGCTTTTCCCAACTACGTTCATTTGCCAGTTGCGGGTCCAGGGTCCTCAGCACCCTGGCGCAGGTCTGGGGGCGCGCAGCCCCCAGCGTATTTTCCACGTTGGTCTTGAAATTTATCCTTGAGAACAACACTGTTAACAGTATTAATTCATCCATGAGAACATCACTGTTATTATCCCTGCGTTCTGGTCACCAGCCGTTCCTGGCAACGCTTCATCCAGCCGCCTTTGAGGTAATAGACAATGAACAGGGTGGAGGCAACGATCCAGGTGACGGGATAACTGATCATGGTGAGGGGCACGGAGGGATTGCGGGATACAAAGCCCAGCAGCCAGACCAGCCGCAGCACGCATACGCCGAAAAAGGTAAACAGGGTGGGCATCAGCGATTCGCCCGCGCCGCGCAGCGCGCCGGAGAGGATTTCCACAAACACATAGGTGACAAAGAAAGGCGAAATCAGGCGCAGAATCTCCATGCCGCGGGCAATGACTTCCTCCTCGTTGGCAAAAAGATGGTAAATCCGTTCGCCGAACAGCAGCATCAGCGTGGTGCACATCGCGGCGGCGGCTAAGGCCATCAGCAGGCATTGGCGCACGCCATGCTTCACCCGGTCAAACTTCATGGCCCCGAAGTTCTGGCCCACAAAGGTGGTGATGGAAATGCCGAAGGCGTTCAGGATCATCCAGTACAGGCCGTCCATGCGGCCCCAGGCGCTCCACGCGGCGGACACATCGGTGCCGAACCCGTTCACAAAGGTCTGAATGATGACGTTGGAAATGGAATACATCACCGATTGCAGTCCGGCGGGCAGACCGATGCGCACGATGCGGGCCAGCAAATCGCCGTGGAAGCGGATTTTGCGCACATCCAGATGATACGCCATCGGCGAGCGGACCAGCACCAGGATCACCAGCACGGCGCTGACGGTCTGGCTCAGGATTGTGGCCCAGGCCGCGCCTGCCACACCCATGTCCAGGCCCATGACCAGGAACAAATCCAGTACGATATTGGTCATGCAGGCGGCAATCAGAAAATATAAAGGCCGCCGCGAATCGCCCACCGCGCGGAGGATGCCGCTGCCCACATTATAAATCAGCGACGGCACCATGCCGATAAAATAAATGCGGATGTAGGTGACGGCGGGCCCCATCACGTCTTCCGGCGTATTCATCAGTTGCAGCAGCGCGGGGGAGAGAAAGTACCCGAATACCGTCAGCAGCAGCCCGCCTGTAACGGCCAGGGCCAGGGCGGTATGCACGGTGCGGGACACCTGGTCGTTCTGCCGCGCACCGAAAAACTGGGAAATGATGACCGTGGCGCCGGAGGACAAGCCGATGAAAAAACCCACGATCAGGTTGATCAGGTTGCCCGTGGAGCCGCCCACCGCCGCCAGCGCCTGCTTGCCTACGTACTTGCCCACGATCATGGCGTCGGCGGTGTTATACAGCTGCTGGAAAAAAGTGCCTAACAAAATAGGAAAGAAGAAAAGAAGAATCTGCTGCCAAATTACGCCGTCCACGATGCCCAGACCGGTATCGGGCTTTTTCATTCTGTTCATACTGCCGCTCCTTTGCGCCGATTGGAAAGAATACCGAACAAAAATATCATAATGCTTCTTCCCGTTCCGGTCAAGCGGAAAAGGGAATAATATACAACAAAAAAAAACGCCAACCCGATCATCAAGGTGGCGTTTCTGGGTGGCACCCCCAATGGGATTCGAACCCATGTTTCCGCCTTGAGAGGGCGGCGTCCTAGGCCTCTAGACAATGGAGGCAAATGGCTGGGGAACAAGGATTTGAACCTTGACAATACGAGTCAGAGTCGTAGGTGCTGCCGTTACACCATTCCCCATTAGCCTGCGCTCGAAAGCCTCACTTCCGACCGCAGGAAATATTATAGCAAAGGATCAAAACTTTGTCAACTGTTTTTTGTCAAAAAGAATTTTTTTCTTGAAATACCATTTATGCCTCCTGCCGGGGCAGGATGACGCCGATACGGGTGCCGATGTCCTCCCGGGAGTAGACGTCGAAATAGCCCTTATGCCGCTCCACGATCCATTTGGCGATGCTCAGGCCCAGACCGGTGCCGCCGGTGGCGCGGCTGCGGGCGGGGTCGGAACGGAAGAAGCGGTCGAAGATGTGCTCCAGATCCTCCTGCTTGATGCCGATGCCATTGTCCTGCACCTCGAAGCAGGGCGATCCATCCTTGTACCGGGTGCGGAGGGAAATGACCGCGCCTTCTCCGGTGTACTTGACCGCGTTGTCGGTCAGGATGCGGGCGGTCTGCTTCAGCATGGCCACGTCGCCGTTGACCATCACGGGCTGGGCCGTGTCCAGCCGCCATTCCCGGTCGGGATGAATCATGCGGGATTCTTCATAGACTTCCGCCATCATCTGAGACAAATCAAAATTCTCAAACACCAATTGGTTCCGCCCGTTGTCGCCCCGGGCCAGGAACAAGAGCTGCTCAATCAGCTTTTTCATGTGGCCGGATTCCGTCTGGATGGCGGTGATGCCCTCCTCCAGCACCTTTTCGTCGTCCTTGCCCCAGCGCTGGAGCATATCGGCGTAGCCCTGAATGACGGCGATGGGCGTGCGCAGCTCGTGGGAGGCGTCGGAGACGAAGCGGGTCTGCTCCCGGTAAGATTCCTGGGTGCGGTTCAGCAGGTCGTTGATGGCGGTTTCCAGCCCCTGCAGCTCCTTGTCCCCGGTGATGACGTGGGCGTCGGGGGAGAGGGGCACCACCGTGCCGATGGCGTCCTCCAGGTGATGCAGCTTTTCCGGGTCGAAGCGCGTCTGGCTCAGTTCCTGGGCGGTCAGGGCGATGCGCTCCAAGGGCTCCATCAGGCGCTTGGCCTTGTCCTTGCCCACCCGGAATTGCAGCAGCGCCAGAATCACTTCCGCGCCGGTCAGGACGGGCCAGAAAACCTCCTCCCGCACAGTGATCCAGCTTGCGGCGATCATCGAGCCCAGCACCGCGTCCAGAAGACCCATCAGCAGCAGCGTGCGTCGGGTCCAATAAGCGTTGATGCGCCGGGCGATGGAATTGACTCGTTTTTCCTCTTTCATGCGTCGTCCCTCAGCACATAGCCCACGCCGCGGACGGTCTGGAGCAGCTTGGGTTCAAAGCCCTCGTCGATCTTGCCGCGAAGATACCGCACGTACACGTCCACCACGTTGGTCTCCCCCAGGTAATCGTACCCCCACACCTTTTCCAATAATTGGTCACGGGAGAACACGATGGTTTTGTTTTCCATGAAAAACTGGAGCAGGGAAAACTCCCTTCCCGTCAGCTCGA
Source organism: uncultured Eubacteriales bacterium (assembly GCA_902801765.1). Classification (GTDB taxonomy): domain Bacteria; phylum Bacillota; class Clostridia; order Christensenellales; family Aristaeellaceae; genus RUG563. Next base: position 5,178 of record CADCJO010000037.1, on the reverse strand, counting down.
TTTCCTTTCCGCCCCGGGTGACCCGATGGCGGGATACATCCACCGTCAGATCGGCGCAGGAAAGCAGGCTGTCCTCCTTTTTCTGAACAGTCTGCTTTCTCAGGGCGGCCCGGATGCGGGCCAGGAGTTCTTCGATGGAGAAGGGCTTGGTCACATAATCGTCGGCCCCCATGTCCAGGCCCGTCACCTTGTCCATCACCGCATCCCGGGCGGTGAGCATGATGACCGGCACGGCGCTGCCCTCCTTGCGCAATCGGCGCAGGACTTCCAGGCCATTCAGCCCCGGCAGCATGATGTCCAGCAGCAGCAGGTCAAACCCGCCCTTCTCCGCCAGCTCCAGGCCGGTTCTGCCGTCAAAGGCCTTCTCCACCTGATACCCCTCGTGGGTCAATTCCAACTCCACGAACCGGGCCAGCTTTTCTTCGTCCTCCACCAGCAGGATACGGGTCATAAGCCCTCACCCCTTTGAAAATAATAAAATGAGAGTGCAGAGTTCAGAGTACAGAGTTCAGATTTATGATGTCCACCAATACTGGATACCGCTTTTTGGTCAACTATACCATCTGTACTCTGCACTCTGAACTCTATACTCTTTCCACGTCATTCCACCTTGTTTTCGTCGTCCTTCTCCACATGGATCTGCACGGCGGAGGCGGCTTTGTTCTGGGCCTTGTCCATCACTTCATTCACATTGCTGTTGATGTTGGGGCCCTGGAAGGAATACCGCGCGCCCAGGAACAGGCCCACGAACAGCACGATCAGGGAGAAGGGCCAGAACACGACCATCAGGATCGCCATGACCGTGATGGGCATGGACACCAGCTCGTCGCCGTTGCGGCGGATGATGAACTGGTTGCTGTTGCCCAGGGTGAACATCTTTTTGATCCAGGCCCATAGCTTGCCCAGCCCATCGGTCACCTTCGCCCTGTTTTCGGGGGTGTTCCACTGAGCCTTGGTTTCGGGCTTTTCCTGGGTGGTGTACTCGGCCTTGGTTTCGCCGTTGTTGACCTTGCCTTCGCTTTCCAGCAGCACCAGCGCGTCCAGCATGTCCCAGTCGCTGGCTTCCAGCGCCGCCTTGGCTTCTTCGTAGGAAACGTTCGCCTTCGTGCGCAGCTTTTCTACCATTTCAAAATGATCCATGTTTATTTCCTCCTTGGCGTCGCCGCCGCTTTCTTTGTTTTCTGTTCCCCTTGGAACGGTTATAGAATAAACCTGAAAAATGAAAACAGCAGGGGGAAAACAATTAGAAAATCATGAGAAAATGAAAAAGCCTTTATCATTCTTGCAGCCGCGCCACGCGGTCGGCGATGCTTTGTTCAAACGCTTCCTCCGACAGCGACGGGTCGCGGGTGTCCCGCCAGACATCGCAGGGAAGTTCTTTGCAATGGGCGCAGGTGGCGAACCGGTGCTGATTCACGCAGCAGGCGTAGATGGGGCAGGGCTTGCCCTTCGGGGCATGGAACACCTTTCCGCCGCAGGCGTTGCAGCCGGGACATTCCTTTCCCTGGAAAGGGCAGGCGGCGCAGTCCGTGCCGCAGCAGGAAAGCCCAATTATTTCCCGCTGCTTCTGCCGGCTGAACCCAGCCAGCACCAGGCGGTAGGAGCGGCTCAGCAGGGTTTTGAGCAGATCATCCGGCACATCGCCGTCAGCCTTGACGGAATTCCAATGGTCTTTGTTGCTGTAATAGCCGGGGATAATGTCAGCATAATTCTGCCGCATCAGCTGCCCTTCAAGCGGTTCCAGCTTCAGGTTGATATAATAGGGCCGGTCATCGTCGTCCAGCAGAATCGCGGCGAACATTTTCCCGCCCACATGATACCGAATCCAGTTCCAATCGGGCTGCAGGTCCTTGGTCACGCCGCGTTTGGACAAGAGATATTCATCAATCCAGGGATATTTCATTCCGCGTTCCTCCCGCTTTCTTTATAGAGAAGGATGGTTTATAAAAAGAACCGCAAACGCGGTTCATTTTATCATGGCATCAGGCGAATATCCAGACCGGGGTTTTCCGATGCGGAATCAAAGAACACGGACAGGAAGCCCGCCCATTTCTCCATCTGTCCGCTGGCGGCGGCGCAGTCGGTGATGACCAATTGGGTATCGTTCAGGTCGGTCAGGCAGTCGTGAAGGGCGTCCAGGTTATGGCCGTAATAATCGGGAAAGGCCAGGGCATCGGCCAGCGCGGCATGCGCTTTTTCGGGGGTGTCCCAGGCGGCGGCGGAAAGCTGCACTCTGTTCATATCATTCGATCTCCTCAAAGGTAGTATAGTGGTCTTCGGTATAGAAAATCAGGCCGTCGTTGCTGAAAATGATGCGCTTGGCGTTGCGGAATTTGCCGTCAAAGTCGATGTCGCACTCAAAGTATTTCCGGCCTTTTGCCGTAGGCAGTTGCCCTTCATAGTTGCCGAAGCGGTCGCCGCCGATGCTCTTGCCGGGGGCCACGTCCCACAGGTTGCCCTGGCTGCTCACCCAGCCCAGCGCCTGGGCTTCGTTCTTGGTGATGTAGTTGGAGGGCAGCCTGCCGAACGCCCGCAGGTACGCCGCCACATGCTCCTTATCAGCGTATTCGCCCTCCTGGACGACAAAGGGTTCTTCTTCCGTTTTTTCTTCTGCGGGCGGGGCGGTGGCATCGGGCTTCGCGGCGGCAGGATCAGCGGGCAGCTCCGCGCCAACCTCTTCCGCCAGCAGCACATAGGTTTCTTCATCCAGCTGGCCGGTTGCTTTCAGCCCGAAGTCTTGCTGGAAATCCATGACCGCCGCTTCCAGCGCTTTGCTGAAATTGCTGTCGACCTTGCCGCTGTAATAGCCCAGCTGCTTCAGCGCTTCCTGGGCGACCTTCACTTCCTTGCCGGAATCGCCCTTTTTGAGCGTTCGGAAACCCTCGGCGTTCGCGGCGGCGATGGGCAGCGCGCCGGTATTTCCGTTCCTGCCCGGCGCGAAGATAAAGAAGATGCTGCCGCCGATCACGGCCAGAGCCAGCGCGACGGCAACGATGCGGGCGATCAGGCCCGCTTTTTTGGTTTCCTGTGTCATGTGTTTTCCTCCTGTATCCATACGCTGCGGTTGCCCAGCACGTCCGAAATCAGCACGGCGGGCACGCCCCGCAGTTGGGGCAATTGCAGCGTGGTTTGCAGCGCCGGAGTATGCTTGGCCCGCGCGGCGTTGGCCTGCACATAGAATGTCCGGTCGCGGTAAAAGCCCACCGACCATTGATCCACCGCGTCCAGCCCGGTCACGGACGCACCCTCCGGGGTTTGATAATCGATCAGATGCGCGTCGTGGAAGGCGATGCCGGGATCAAACTCCGCCTCCATCACCGCCCCGGGCGTGCCTGTCGGCGCTTCCACCGTCATGGCGGTATCCAGCAGGCGCTTGCGCGTCACGGACAGAGACAGCGTCCCCACGTCCGAGGACAGGAACCGCCGCCCCTCCTCCGCCGCGGCCACCGCCGTGGTGCCCGAGCCGCCGAACAGATCGGCCACTAAGTCGCCCTTGCGGGTGGTGGAAAGGATGATGCGCTTGAGCAGCGCCAGGGGCTTTTGGGTATCGTAACCGGTGCGTTGAGGGTCCTTTTGCTGCAGGTGGCTCACATCCGTCCACACGTCGCCGGGATAGACGGGATCGTCGTCGTAATAGATGTAGGTCTTTCCCCCGGACTTGATGCTGCGGTAGGGCCGCCCCTGCTCGTCGATGCTGCGGCGCATGTGATTGGAGCGGTTTTCGCCCCGGGAAATGGGAACTGCCTGGATGTTGAAATACTGGCTGCGGGATTTGCGGTAAAAAAGGATCACGTCATGCTTGCGGGAAAAGCGTTTCATTGTGCGCCCGCCGGACTGGTAGGCCCAGATGATTTCATTGACAAAATTGCTTTCCCCGAATATATCGTCGCACAAAAGCCGCGCGTGCGCCGCCGTCCGGCTGTCCAGATGCAGGAACAGCGATCCTTCCTCGCTCAGCAGCGCTTTGGCGTTTTCCAGCGCTTCCCGCAGCAGCCCAAGAAACTCCGCTTTCCCGGAAAACTTATCCTGATAGGCGGGCAGGGTCAGGATGTTTTTCCCCGTCATCCAGCCCTTTTCCCCCACGCGCATCCGCATGAAAAAATCGTCCCCCGTCATAAACGGCGGATCGAGATAAACGCATGTAGCCTGCCCTGCCCAAGGGCTGAAATCGCCCCGGGCATCCCGCAGGAGCAAATGACCCTGGCTGCCGTTCAAATGGATTTCCCGGTCGCATTCCACCTGTACCCAGGACATGGTTCTTACCTCCAGTGCTGTGATGAGGGATGAGGGAGTAGGGAATAGGGAATAGGGATTAGGGAATGTCTGATTCAAAATTGTTTCAGGCGTTCGTTAAAGGCGTGGAGGGCGTCGAGGAAGGCGGCGTGTTCCGGGCAGGCATACAGGACTGTTCCCGCTTCTTTCACCGCTTCCACAAACGCGGGATTCAGTCCGCGCTTGCCTGATTCCATTAAGGGGCACACCGCCCAGGCGCGCCGATCCATTTTCGCGCCGGTTCGCGTCGGCAGCATGGGAAACAGGCGGCAGGAAAGGGGGCGGCTTTCGCGCGCGCAGACGCCGTCGCAGATGAGCAGCTTCATGCCCGGCAGCACGGCGTCATCCTCTTGGATGGAAAACCCGTCGGGCAAGGCTTCATACAGCGCTTCTTCCCCGGGAAACAGCAGCATTCCCCCCTGGCCGTCCTCGTCCGGCTGGCAGCAGGCGCCGCCGCAGGCGCGGCCGCAGTCCGTTTTGAGCGGCGTCACATCCGCCAGTATCCGCCTGGCTTCCGCAACCGCTTCGAGCAGTTCCATGCAAGCAGCCTCCAACGTTCCGAAATATGCAATTATCATACCACAAAATCCATGAATTGACAAGGCGGGATTCAATGTTTATCACAGCTTGCGCATGATTGAACAAATTGCAAAACCCGGCCCAAAGGCTTCCCCTGCGTGGAAGAAAAAGAGCGCGCAGAGCACAGGACGAATATACTGTGCGCTTTGAAGCTGACGGATATTTTAGCATTCAACGTAACGATACAGGCGATGATTGAAAAGGCACTTTAATACACTTGGGGTTACACTGGGGCTGTTCGCCCCAGACCCCAACCAGGGTCCTGAGTATCCGCAGCCTCAATCGTCGCAACTCGCCTTCATGGCGAGATTGCTCGTTTCGGCTGAT
>CADCJO010000036.1:17263-18532 GCA_902801765.1 uncultured Eubacteriales bacterium | reverse complement strand
TTTCAAACTGAACCTCGATGCCCAGCTCCTTCAGGTGACGGACGGTCTCCAGCAGATCCACCGTGTTTCGCGCAAAGCGGGAGATGGATTTGGTCAGGATAATGTCGATGTTGCCCGCCTCGCATTCAGCCAGCATTTTCTGAAATTCCGGCCTGTTGACCTTGGTACCGGAGATGCCGTCATCGGCATACACGCCAGCGTACACCCAGCCGGGATGCTTTTGGATGAGTTCGCTGTAGTAGCTGACCTGCGCGGAGAGCGAATGGTTAAGGCGCTCTGTTTCCATGGACACCCGCGCATATGCGGCGACCCGCTTCAGCTTGACCGGCGCTGGCGCAGCCGCCTCGATTTTCCTTACAACTTTGGCCATTTCACGACCTCCTTTCGGTCGACATTACTCACTCTAAAAGCCAATAAAGTCAAGCGGTTACGAGCTCTTCTTTGATACAACACGACCAATGGGCGGGTTATATTTTTGCGTCATGTGACGGAGCCATTTTTCATAATCCTCCGGCCCGAGGATTCCTTTCTGCAGCATCTCATCCACCAGCGCCATGGATACCTGAAACTTCAGCTCCCGGTCAAACTGCTCTTCACTCATGCTGGTCACCTCCATAGCGGGCGGCGATGTAGCATGGATGGGAGCAGTATTTTCTATGCCGGTTTGCGTAATCCATGAAGGGCTTCCCGCAATGCTGGCAGACCATCTTTTTGCCTGCACGGCTGGCGGTGGCTTCATGGTGCGTCAGCCAGTATTTGTTCCGGCAGGCATCAGAGCAGAAGCGGCGGGGTCTGAATCTCCCGGATACGATCGGCTTCCCGCACTGGGGACATAATGGCCCGGCGGGGACTGGTGACGGATTGATGATGGGGTTCCGATAGCAATAGGATTTGACGGTGGTTTCCGGCAGACCAATCGTGCGGGCAATCTCTGAATATTTCATGCCGGACTGACGGTACTGATCAATCAGGCGTTTCTGCTCTTTGGTCATGGGGTCGCTCCTATCTGAAGGAGGCTGTATCGTTCCTCTCCTTCAGTACCCACAGGACAAAAGCGAGCGGTTTGGCAACCGGGAAAATAAAAAAAGACTTTGCCCGAAAGCAAAGCCTTAAAAGTGTTTTATTCGCTATTCACCAATGAACTCCAGCAAGGCACCTGTGTCTCCATCAATGCAGATGCTGCGCGCTTCAATCTGCTTCGGACAGTAAGCCTCATCATAATTCAGGCAGCAGTAAACCGCCTTCGGATTGTCGTCCGTCATCTGCCAG
>CADCJO010000036.1:0-17223 GCA_902801765.1 uncultured Eubacteriales bacterium | reverse complement strand
CGGTGCCAGCCTTCGTCCTCCACAAAGGAATCATCCGACCGCAGATTGGGCATCACTTTGCGCCCGTCTTCCGGGCTGCGAGGAATCAATGCAGTTGGAATACGCATGGCGACTTTCCTGTCTTCCGGCATTACAAACGAGCCGTCTGTATTCTTCACAAAGCCCTGTGCGGCCATGGCCTGCATGACCCATGCTTCGTTGTCCCAGGTCTTCTGCACAGTCGGGCGCTGATTCTGGAAGAGGCCATAGTCACCCTGGGTATAGAACAGGCGCTTCTTGTCAAAGCCCGCCTTCTGGAACATGTGATCCACGTTGGTGGTGATCACAAAATAGTCCTTGTCAGCCATAAGCTGAAGAAGGTTCTCGTAGACAGGCTTCGGCGCTTTCGCGTATCGGTTGCAGTAGATATGCCTGCTCCACCAGGCCCAATATGTCTCCTCATCCGGGAAGGGGTAGAAGCCGCCGGAATACATGTCCTTAATCCCGAAGCGCTCCGCGAAGTCCGAGAACCAGTACCGGAAGCGTTCACCGCTGTAGACAAAGCCCGCCGAGACGATGGCGTCCGCAGTCTTCAGCTCCGTCTTCAAGCGATCAATCTGTTCCGCTCGGGTGCCGATACCAAGAGACAAGCCGTCCCGGAAGTTGCGCACTCCATCCAGGCCTTTTTGAATGGTTTCCAGATAGCCGTTGGGCCGTTTATCGCAATTCCTGCTCATAGTATTCTTTATCCTCGTCCTTGAAAACATTGAAGATCACCCGATCAATGACACCTGGATGCATGGTCATCCAGTCTCTTACGGTTTTCACGGCAATTTCAGCCGCCCGTCGACCCGGAAAACGGAAAACCCCTGTGGAAATACAGCAGAAGGCCACGCTTTTCAGTCCGTTCTCCAGGCACATGTCCAGCGCGTTCGTGTAGCAGTCAGCCAGCGCCTTTTCCAGCGCCGGTGTCAATCCGCTCTCGACGATCGGCCCGACGATATGAATCACCTTTTTTGCGGGTAGATTATAGGCATCCGTCAGCATCGGGACAGCCGTCGGCTGCTCGTAATCCGGACCGTACTGACGCCTGAGCGCTTCCATCTGCCGGTTGCAGGCGACGCGGAGTTGGATACCCGCAAAGGAGTGGATACAGTTGTCAATGCAGGTGTGCATGGGCACAAAGCATCCGAGCATTTGAGAATTGGCGGCGTTGACGATGGCGTCCACCGAAAGCCTGGTGATGTCGCCCTGCCAGATGGAGAGACCGTCACGGAGCATCGGGATCTCGTCCAGCGTAACGATTCCTTTCTCCCTTGCGCGGTCCTGCAGGTAATCATCCTGCACCCGCAGCACATTTTCCGGCATCGTGCCGGGCATGCGGATGTTCATCAGGGAGCGGAGGATGCGCTGCCTGCCGCTGGTATCTTTGGGCGTGGTCAAATTCTGATAGCCGCCCGAGTCGGCCTTGAAAGCCTCAACGAGAAAGCTCAGCCGCTGGTCCTGCGTCATCGTTTTGTCCATCGTGTTTTACCTCTTCTGCATCGCTCCAACCGGGCAAACCTTCATACAGTTGCCGCAGTGCAGGCAATGCTCCTGCTCAATGCGGAAAGGAATGCTGAGTGTGCTGATGCAGCTCTGCGGGCATACCGGCAGGCAGCTTCCGCAGCCGATGCAGGCGTCCGTGACGATGAAGCCTTCCGTCTTCTCCTGAGCGCCGCCGAAAGTGAACGAGGCTCGCTCAATGGGTTTCTTTGAGAGGTCGAACCATTCACCGGTACCCTCATAAACCTGGAAAACCGTCAGGGCATGCATCGCTTCCTCCGTCGGGTAGATCTGATGCATGTACGGATTCTTTTCAAACAGCGCAGGGATCCGCGCATAGCCAAGCTCTCTGACTGTTCCGCGAACGGATACCGCGACGCTGGACATGGTGTTCTGCCCTTTGATCGCGGTCAGGGCCAGAAAGCCGCGCTTCTTCAGCCGGTCATAGAAGCCCTTTCCCTTTGCGGTCAGGAAGTAAAGGCTGTTTTCATCGCTGTCCATCATGTCGATGGCGGCAGTGACCGGAAGGCCCTTGTCATCCACCGTCGCCACGATGGTCGTGTGGATTTCGTTCACGATATACACCAGATAATCTTTCGCTTCCATGTGCCGCTCCTTTGAAAGAGGCTCCGATGACAACCGCACCGGAGCCTCCATAGATCAGTTTCCCTTTGCCAGAAGATCGCGCATGCCTTCTCGAAGATCCGCGAGGGTATACTTTCTCATTTCGTCTTCCATCGCGTTCTGGATCGCCTTCAGCTTGTCGTCCAGCAGGGCGTGGATGTTCCGGCCTACCGGGCACTTGGGATTCGGCGCTTCGTGGAAATGGAACAGGTCGCCGTTTTCCACCGGCTCGATGGCCTGATACACATCGTAGAAGCTGATCTCCTCCAGCGGCTTTGTCGGCTCGATGCCTCCCGTGCCCCGGGCCACTGTGATCAGCCCGGCGCTTTTCAGCTGCGTCAGAATCCGGCGGATGATGACAGGGTTGGTATTGATGCTGCCTGCCAGGAAGTCGCTGGTGACCTTGTAGTCGTCCTTGAAGGTTTCGACACAGGCGAAGATATGCAGCGCGATGGTAAATCGGCTGGATATCTGCATGCGCTCACCTCCTTGCGTCTGCTGCCTTTTTTGCCGCAGGTGCTTTCTTTCATGCCTATTATACCCTTATTTGATGGGAGAAGCAACAGCTGTACCCTCGGCGGTTACAAAATTTCCAGTCTCCGCATCCAGGGTCAGGGGATCGGCGTGACCGACAATGGCAACGGCATTCTCCGCGTCATACCAGTAGATCACATCGCTGTCAGCAACGCCAACACCGATCAGAGCAGAGGCAGGAGCATCAAAGCGGTAGCCCTCCGCGCCTTCCACTGCGCCATCCTTGATCGCGGCGATCTCTTCAGCGGTGTAGGGAGCGTATTCGGGATTGGTGGGGTTCACGATGCCTTCCAGTTCATAGTAGGCGGCGGTGTAGTAGATGGTGCCCACGTTGCCGTTGTTCAGCGGCATCGCGCCGAAGGCCCAAAGCACGATCGGAGCAGCTACGGCTTCGCCCTCGGCCGTCACAAACGCGCCGGTGGCGGTGTCCAGGGTCAGAGGATCGGCATGGCCGACAATGGCGGCGGCGTTCTCCGCGTCGTACCAGAAGATCACGTCAGAGTCGGCAACACCTACGCCGATCAGCGCAGAGGCAGGAGCGTCGAAGCGGTAGCCCTCCGCGCCTTCCACCGCGCCGTCCTTGATCGCGGCGATCTCTTCAGCGGTGTAGGGAGCATACTCGGGATTGGTGGGATTCACAATGCCTTCCAGCTCATAGTAGGCGGCGGTGTAATAGATGGTGCCCACGTTTCCATTGTTCAGCGGCACCGCGCCATAAGCCCAGTTCATAACAGTTTTCTCCTCAGCAACAGCAGTCATAGCGGTCAGCATCATCATAGCGGCAAGCAGCATAGCAGCAAACTTCTTCATAGCGGTTTCCTCCTCAATCTTCTTTACGATCAGAACTTTCCGTTCTGGTTCTGCCAGGTTTCCTTCGCGGCGATGGTCTCCATCACATCCCAGTGCTCCGCGATCTTTCCGTTCTCCACGCGCCACAGGTCATAGTAGCTGGTGGGTGCGCCGCCGAAGGTGCCTTCGGATACAGCCAGCACGTAATTGCTCTGCGCCAGCACCTGGTGCACGGTTGTATAGATCATCTGAATGCCTTGCTCGGCGAGCGCGGCAAGCGCTGCGCCCAGGCCGGAAAGGCCGTCCGCGATGCCGGTGTTGTGCTGGATGTACGTATCGCCGTCGAAGTAATCCGGGGTCTTTTCCGGATGCTGGCCCTGCATCACGTCAGCCAGGAAGTTCTTCACCAGTTCCCGGTTGGCTTCAGTCTTGTCCAGATCCTTCAGCTCTTTGCAGCCGTCGATCTGGGTGTGACCGGAGGGGTTGGGATCAGCCTTCGCCGCCAGGTTGTCCCAGTGCTCCGCGATTCTGCCGTCGGCATCGAAGCGGAAGATGTCAAAGGCTACCTGCTCACCGGCTCCGGCGAAGTTGTAGACGGTCTGCAGGAACACCTTGTCGCCGTCCTCGAAGGCGCGGATGTTCTGAACGGTGGTCTTCACAGGCGCAGAAGCCAGCCAGGCCACACTGCCGACAAAGGCGTCCCGGCCCGTGCCATAGGCGAGGTTGTGCTGGATATAGCCTTCCGCCAGCAGAGAAGCTGCTTTTTCGGTGTCTCCGGTCGCGAAGGTGTTGATGAGGGCGAGAGCCTTTTCGATGTTTGTCATGGTGGATTCCTCCTGATTATTCTTTAAGATGTAACCTTTGTGGTTTCATTCGACGGGAGGATCATAGCACATCGCAGATGTAATGTCAACAGTTACAACAAAATTTTCAAAACTTTTTTAGCCATGAAAAAAACAGGCCCGCAATCCGGCTCGTATGAACCGGATTGCAGGCCTGCTGCATTATTCACTTGTGATTTCGCTGTACTCCCCGGAAACCCATCCGACCTGACTTCCGATCTTCACGGCCTGCCAGCCGTTGAAGGCGCTGGCTACGTACTCCAGCGTTGTGCCCGGTGCGACAGCAGTGATGCGGCTGTAACTGGTGCCGTTGCCTGTGCGGATGTTGACCTTCCCACCGGAAGATTTGATCAGCACCCGGATGGTGTTCTGTTCAGCTACAGACTGGTCCTGCTCTGAATCAGGCTGTGATTCCGTCATGGCCTGCTGCCCGACATCGTTATCGGCTATAGCAGCCATCAGCGCAGTATGGGTCAGGTTTCCATAAAGGCCATCCTGCTTAAGTCCGGCCTTCTTCTGAAAAGCCTTCACAGCGGCCTCGGTCTTGCTGCCGAAATCCCCGTCCACCTCCAATGCAGCACCCAGCTGGTTCAGCAGTTCCTGCAGGGTCTTCACATCCCCACCAACTGAACCATTTTTCAGAAGACGGCTGCCAAGGGTATAGGCTACCGTTTCGGCGGGCTGTGCGGCGGATGTATCGCCGTAATCGATAAACGGCAGCTTGGCCCAGTACTTCCAGGTGCGTTCTTTCACCACAGTTTTCACGCAGCCATAATTGAAACCGCGCCACTCTACGGCATATCCGTCGCCCACATAGTAACCGACATGGCCGTCGGTAAAAAGTGCCAGGCCCACAATCTCCAGCAAGGAGTCGATGGTGCCCCATTCCATCAAAAATCCCAAGACATGCTTTTGTCTAAGACTGCTCTTTGTTCTGGTCAACGGGCTGGATCACCCCTGCGCTCATATGATATACTTGATCCGCATAATTCAAAGCGTCTTTTTCATGGGTCACCAGCAGCACGGCTTTACCCGCATGGGCGGCGGCACGAAATGCGGAGAGAACCAGGGACGTGTTTTCATCATCCAAATCACCGGTAGGCTCATCCGCCAACAGGATATCGCTCCCTTGAATCATGGCGCGGGCAATGGCCATTCGGCGAAGCTCGCCGCCGGATAATTCGGCAGGCCGGGCATCTTGTAAATGCGCAATGCCGAGTTCATTCATCCATTGCCGGGCGGATTCAGCGGGGAGCGGTTTTCCATACAACTTCGCGGGAAGCAGAATGTTTTCCATGACCGTCAGGGTGTCGATGGCGCTTCGGCTCTGGGGAATTACGCCTATTTTTTCGCTCCGCAGTCGGGAAAGGGCTTTGTCGTCCAGACTGTACAGGTCGGTATCACCGATCCATACCCTTCCTTCCGTTGGGGCCAGCAGCCCGGCGAGCATATTCAGCAGCGTGGTTTTACCGCTTCCGCTGCGGCCCATAAGCAGGGTCACCTCACCAGCCCTGATTTCCAGGCTCAGGGGACTGACGGCATAGAAATAATTGGCACTGCCCGTTTTGCGAAAATACTGTTTGGAGATTTTTTCAGCTTTGATGGTCATTTCAGTTTCCCTCCCGCAGGGCAGATCCGGGATCGACGCGGCTTAAGCGATAAGCCGCGATCACGCTGGAAAGGGCTGCAACGATCACGGACAAAAGCACAGTACCCAATCCCAGCCATACGACGTTTATCACATCCGGCATGAGATAAGGCAACTGCAGGGCGCTTTCAATCAATTGCGCAAAGGGAAAGAGCAGCAGCGCCGAAAGCCCCACACCTGTCACGCCGCCAAGCAGCCCGCACAGGGCGGATTCCAGCAGTACCGTGCGAGCTAACATTCCTCTGGACGCGCCAAGCAAACGCAGCACGGCAAATTCACGCGCACGTTCCCGGATGATCAGCACAAAAGCCAGCAGCAGGATGATGAAAGCCAGCAACCACACCGCGATGATCAGGATCGTCACCGTGCGGCTGACGCCCGCCAGGCTGTCGGATACGCCGGTGATCATGCTGCGGGTGCGAACAGCGGTAGCCTTGCGAACGCAGCTGTTCAGCTGGCTGTTTACAGCGTCGATGTCATAGCCGTCTTTCGCCTTGATATAAACGGCTGAAATCACAGCATCGCCGCTTGCCATCTTGTGGCTCACGCCCTTTTCCTCTGCGGCTTTCAAAAGTTGATTCATGGTGTTCATGTTGCAGTAAACCGCCGTATCCAATCCGGTGCCGGTAGCCTCCAACCGGGCCACCACCTTGCACCGCTGCTCATAGATGCGGATGATCTCGCCGATGCCCGCTTCCACTTTGCAGCCCACAGCCACGTCCATATCACCCAATGCCCGGGTGAGGCTCCGCGCGATCCATGGCTGCACCGTGAAATCCTTTTCCGGATCGATGCCGATCACCTGGATTTTGATGGAGCAGCAGTCCGCTTTCAGGGAGGCCAGGAAGGTCTGGGGCGCAGCTTTTTCCACACCCTCCACCTCCAGGGCTTTGTCCAGCGCGGAGGCGTCCATATAAAACGCGCCAGTCGTCCCTTGCAGAAACATGTTCTGGAAGCTCACCTTGCTTTGCGCTTCGGAGGGTACCAGAATGATGTCCGCGCCCAGACGCGCTTCCAGACTGTTCAAGCCGCTGCGAAGGGATAAAACGACTACCGATCCGCCGAATACAGCCAGGGCCAGAAAAGCGGTAAGCAGCGTCAAAACCGTTGTGCGTCCGGGTTTGCGAACCAGGTTTTTGATGGTCAAGGAAAAACTTCTCATCATCGTTTTACTTTCTCGCGCTTAGAATCGCGCCGGTCAAAGCGCACAAAAGCGCCACAGAAAACAGAATGATCATAGCGGGCTGCATGACCATACGGCACTGCATGGTGCTCATGTGGCACAGGCCGATCAGCGTGCCGGGCGTCAGGATGCCCAAGGTACAGAGGGGCATGGCGCTAAGATAAACGCCGAACCGTGCGCGGTTGACGCAAAGCGCAAGCACCGCGGTCACCCCCAACGCACAGCCCACCCCAAACAGCGCCTGTCCCGCCCAATGGCATGGACCAAAGGTACCATCCTCATGGACGCAGGGGGAAAGAAATGACTGGGAACCGATGATGATAGTCAAAGAAATCAAAAAAAGAATGATTGCCGGAATACTCTGCTTTCTCATATTTTCGTTTTCCTTATGGCTTTCTTGGAGGGGGACGAACCGCCGATGACCGCCTTGGCGGGAATCTCATCGGCGGTGAGATCAGCCGAAAGGGAGCAATCTCTCCATGAAGGAGAGTTGCGACCATTGAGGCTGCGGATCAGGGGGAACCGTTCTTTGGCCCCCAAAGAACGGTTCCCCCTGCCGTCACTTCCCAAAATTCTCGTTGATGACCTCCCGGGCCACTTTGCCGTGCTCCAGCACGATGGTGCGCTGGGCGGCTTCGGCCACCTCCGGGTCGTGGGTGACGACGATCAAGGTCGTTCCTTCTTTGTGCAGCTGGGCGAACAGATCCAGCACAATGTTTTCATTGGCCTCGTCCAGGTTGCCGGTGGGTTCGTCGGCCAGGATCAGTTCAGGATGGTTGATCAGCGCCCGCGCTACGCAGACCCGCTGCTGCTCGCCACCGGAAAGCTGGCTGGGCAAATGCCGGGCGCGTTCCCGAAGGCCAACCCGCTCCAACGCTTCCAGCGCTTCCTTTTCGTCGGGCATGGAATGATAGTATTGGGACACCATGACATTTTCCACAGCGGTCAGATAATTGACCATGTGGAACTGCTGGAAGATCAGGCCGATCTTGTCCCTGCGAATGTCGGTCAGGCGCTTGCTGCTTTCCTTAGAAATGTCCACCCCATCCAGCAGCACTTCGCCCTTGGTGGGCTTATCCATGCAGCCGATGATGTTCATCATGGTGCTTTTGCCGCTGCCGGAGGGCCCCATGATGGCCACCCATTCCCCCTGATCCACGTGGATGTTCACGTTATCCAGGGCCTTTAATTCGCCATATATTTTTGAGACGTTCTTTAATTCCAGAAGGCTCATAGTATTACTCTCCTTTCAGAACGATAGCCGGATCAATGGCCACGGCGCGCTTGATGGGCAGCAGGCAGGACGCCGCCGCAATCGCCATGGAAACGATGATGGCGGCGGGCAGCAGCAGGGGCTGGAAGGTGATGGAGGAGCCGAACACGTTCACGCTCACCACCTGGGCAAACACGAAGCCCAGGATGGCCCCCATCACGCCGCCCAGCAAACCCAGGAACAATCCCTCGCCCAGGAACTCCGCCCGGATGGAGCCGTCCGACGCGCCAAGAGCTTTACGCAGGCCGATTTCCCGGCGGCGCTCAGAGACCACCGCCATCATGGTGGTGGATACGCAAATCATGGTGAGCAGCAGCACCACCAGGGTCACCAGGAACACCAGTGCCGTCAGCTTTTCCAGCACCGACGCTTCGGAACGGGCCACGCGCTTGACCAGCCGGGCCTGCACACTGGCGCTGCTTTCGGTGATCTGGTTCACATAGGCTTCCAGCTGTTCGGCCCCGGCGGACACGCTCAGCTCCGCCACGTCCAGCTGATCCGAACCGGTCATGATCTCTATATCGCTCAGGCTCAGGAACACATAGCTTTCTTCCTCGCCGCCGGTGGTCAGGATACCGGTGACGGTAAAGTTCAGCGTCTTGGGCTGCACGGGGGCAGCGGAGGCGGTGGCTTTGTTCAGGGCGTCCACCACGGCGGCGGAGGTGACGGTGGCGCCGGTGAAGGCGTCCACGTCCTGCCCCTGGGTGAGCGGCAGGGCTTTGCCAATGAACTGGTTCAGATAAGTTTCATCCTCCGGAACCTGGCCGCCGTATTCCGGGGTTTGGGTGGAGGCATCCACGGACAGGGAAGCGATCTTGCCTTCCCTGTCCAGCCGGGCGGTCACATAGACCACGCCTCCGCCGAAGCCTTCCGCGCTGCCGCTGAGGGTGGCGTTGGGCACGCGGCTTTCCTCGGGGGTCTGATCACCGGATTTGGCCGTCGGCTGATAGGTCAGCTCCATGGTGGAGCCCAGCTTCACGCCGATGGTGTCGGCGATTTCCTTGCCCACCAGCACCTGGCGGGTGCGTTCGGGGTATTCGCCCTCGATGCTGAAATAGGGACTGGTTTTGGTGATCTGCTCAAAATCGGTGCCGGCGGCGGTGAAGCTCTGCTGACGGCTGGTCATATCCAGGCGCACATAGCGGTAAGGCGCCGCGCCGACCAGGGCATCCTCCGGGATCGCTTTCAGCGCTTCGGCCAGGGTTTCGCTGTTCAGTTCCGCGTCTTCCTTGGGCAGCAGCAGCATGTTCGCGCCGTAGGAGCGAAACTGGGCCCCCATCTGCCGGGGCACGTCCACATAGATGGTCACCAGCCCTGCCAGGATCGTTGCGCCGATGCCGATGGACAAAAGCGCGATCAGCATACGCGACCTTCGGCGCAGTAATGACGCGGTAATCATTCGTAAGAACATACGTCTTTTTGTCATAAATACTTTCTCCCTTTATGGCTTTCTCGGAAGGGGCCTGGGGAAACCGCTCTTTGGCCTCCAAAGAGCGGTTTCCCCAGAAATCTCTTCCATCCCCTCAATGTCCGCCGTGCAGCACTTCCGCGGGCCGCAGCCTCAAAATCTGCCGAATGGCGGGCAGGCTTCCGGCAATGGTGACCAGCGCAATCAAACCGGCCACAATGGGCGCAACCTTGGGGTTCATGTCGATGGACGAACCAAAGACACTGTGGCCGATGAGCTGCGCGAACCCGAAGCCCAGGAAATACCCGGCTCCAAAGCCCACAAGAGCGGTAATCAATATCTCTGTCATCACCACGCCGGTAATGGAATGATCCCTTGCGCCGATGGCTTTGAGCAATCCGATTTCCTGGCTGCGCTCCATGACGGAGGCGGTGACCAGGTTGGAAATACCCAGGGCCGAACCGATCAGGCTCAGCGCGGTGATCAGGATCATCAGCAGCTTGGTTTTGTCCAGAATGGTGCCTTCGCTCTCTGCCACCTTGCGCACGGCGCTGGCCACGGAGCCGGTGATGACCTCCTGAATCTGATAGCAGATGGCACTGACATAGGCTGTGCAGTACCAGGTTTCATAGTCACGGCTGCTGAGGGCGGCAGGGTTCCGGGCCGCCCGGCGGGCCAGCTCGTTGTCCGGAGTGGTCAGGGCGGACACTTCGATGGAGGCCACCTTGTTTTCCCGGTCGGTCATTGATTGAACCAAATCCAGCGTGGCGAACATCTGCTCGTCCTCGTCGCCGCCCGCGTCATAGATGCCCGCGATGGTGACGTCCTGTTCCCCATGGGAAGCGGCGATATGCACGGTGTCGCTCGCGTGCCAGCCCATTTTTTCGGCCAGCAGCGCGCCGACCATGATTTCAGACCCGGCATTGCCATCCTTTTCGTCCAGCCAGCGGCCCTCTGTCACGTCCCACCAGGAGCGCATGCCCACCACGCCCGCGTCCAGGCTTTCACCCGTGGGCAGGTCGAGATGGTGGTTGAACCAGGTGCCCGTCATTTTCACGCTGGATAAGTCCGG
The DNA here is from genome assembly GCA_902801765.1 of uncultured Eubacteriales bacterium. Taxonomy (GTDB): domain Bacteria; phylum Bacillota; class Clostridia; order Christensenellales; family Aristaeellaceae; genus RUG563. Next base: position 6,326 of record CADCJO010000036.1, on the reverse strand, counting down.
CAATGTGACGGAAGCGTCCAGGAAGGGCGTAAAGTCCACGATATTGAAGGCCCAGAAGATGGTTTTGAGCTTACCCAATTCGTCCTCCCGCAGGTAGGCGGCGTTCAGCGATCCACCCTCCCCCACATCGTAAATGTCCGACAACAGAGAGGAATCCTTGGGCTTCACCGTGATATTGGCCCCGTAGTTTTTCAGTTCCTTATTGACCTTTTCTTCCACGCCCAGCACCACGTTGAGCATCCCCGTGGCCAGGGACGCGCCCAGCGCGATGGTCAGCGCGATCAAAAGCATTTTGCCCTTCTGATGAAAGAGCACGCCGCGGATCATACGAAACAGCATAGAGAGATTATCCTTTCTGGGGGAAACCATTCTTTGGAGGCCAAAGAATGGTTTCCCCCAGACCCCCTTCCAAGAAAGCCATAGAGGGAAATTGATTCTTTGGCTGAACAAGCTTGCTTCTCCCCGTTTATCGGAATTCTTTTTCACCTGCGATAATATCGCTCAGTTTGAAAACAAGGTTTCCATCTTTTACTTCATAAGCCAACGGAATGGGGTTGCAGCCGCCCTTGAAGCCGATGGTGTTGATGTTCATGACCACGTCGCAGCGCTTGCAGATCACCTGACCGCTGCGCTCGAAGTAACCGGCGTTGCCGCACACCTCGCAGGCGTCCAGACCCACGCCGAAGGACGCGGAGTTGGGCTTCTTGACCACGATCCAGCGCACGTCGATATTCTTTTCGGTGCGGTATTCAAAGCGGTGCAGATGCCCGTCGCTGACGTTTTCCATGGGCACCAGGATCACGCCCGCGTCCTCGTCCACGGTGTAAGATTCCGGTGCGGACAGCTCCACCTGCTTGGTATCGTTGGTTTTCACCACGGTCATAATGACCACGCACAGGGTCAGGCAGATCACCACGCCCACCGCCACCCGCCGCCAATGCCGGTTACGGGCCTTGAGCTTGCGCAGCTGGGCGGGGTTATCGTAGGTTTCCTTGATGATCGTGCCCTGACGGAACAGGATCGCCGCCAGCACCGCGGCGATGCCCGCCACGATCCAGATGAACAGCATGGAATGATTGGCGGTGAACATCATCCAATCGCCGATCCAGCCGTAGGCCGCGTCGTCATATTTCACCGGCCAGCCCAGCCACTTAGCCCGGTTCACCCAGGGCACGAAGAAGCGGCCGAAGCAGTACACCGCGAAGGTCAGCAGCCCCGTGTTCAGCGCGGCAGGCGCCAAACCGTAGGGCTTTATATACAGCGCGCAGCGGGAAAGCAGGCGCGAATACACGAACAGAAGCAGCAGCGCGCCCAGCCACCCGGCCATGCGCACCAGATAGTAAGAAGACAAATAGCCCTGACCCATGGTGTTGAAGCTGAACGGATACAGCAGCACGCCGGGGAGGGCGTAGAAAATGAACACGGCGGACAGGAGCGAACTCGATACGCACAGCAGAATACCGCCCGCGTTCAGCTTTTGGTTTTCCTTCCTGCCGACGATGGCCGTCAGCACCAGGAACAGAACGGTCAGCACCAGCACAACCGCATAGATATAATGATTCCAATGGCTGGAAATGATGAGATTGGTGTTGTATTTCACCGCCGCCAGCGCGACGGAGGCCAGCGTGCCCACGCAAAGGGCAATGCCATGCAGCCTGCACCCCTTGCGGCCATAGAGCCGGGACAGCATGACGTGCATGAGGGTGGTCAGGGTGACGCAGAGAAAGAGATCCTGGGTCACCATCCAAAGGTATTTGAACACAGTAAACCCTCCGAAAAATCAGAGTTCATAAACGTGCGTAATGCTGGCATGTCCTCCCCCGCGGAGGACACGCCAGCAAACGTTAGCCTCATAAAAGTATATGATTTGAGACATACCTTTTGCGGCTTTCTTGGAAGGGGGTCTGGGGGAAACCATTCTTTGGTCTCCAAAGAATGGTTTCCCCCAGAAAGTCTCCCGGTCTTACCATTCCTTGACGAACTTCCAGCCGGTCCAGGTGGCGGTCAGGGGTTCAGTCCAGAAACCGTCCTTGGCTTCCACGCCGGTTTCGGCGTCCACGTGGAGCAGATAGCCGTTCTCCGCGGGGCTCTTGATGTACAGGGTGATGGTGTATTCACCCTCGGGCAGGGGGATGTTGTTGCCATAGTGGGGGCCGTCGGAAGCCGCCATGGGCATCATGGAACCGGAGTACACTTCTTTGCCATCCTTATCCTTGATGACGAAATCAATGCTCAGGTAGGGCACCCAGCCGTCCACGGGGAAGCCGTAGGGGTTCTCGTTGGCGGTCAGGTCCACTTCGATGTGCAGGTCGGAGCCTTCCTTGGGGGTAGCGTTCTCGGCGGGCGCCATGTCCACGGGCTGGAAATACACCATCGACATGGTCATGAAGCCGACTTCCTGTTCGCCTTCCACGCCCAGTTCGTATTCATCGAAGCCCGCTTCTTCTTCGGCGAGACCGAACGCGGACATACTCATCAGCATCATAGCGGCCAGCAGCAGAGCGATAAACTTTTTCATGGTAAAAATCCTCCTCATTCTGTATTCATTTTGTATAGCCATCGGTACGCTACGCGGGGCAGCATCCCGAAGGTATCAGGATTTTGCGGCGTATTCCGCCTTCACCGCGTCGATTTTTCCGCGGTAGTGAGCGATCATGAAGGTGACCAGCAGGATGATCGCCAGGATCAATTGCGGCAGCAGCGTTTCCAGCCAGGGATAAATACCGAAAATCTGGATCACGTCGTTTTCCGGGATGCCGGGCACATTCAGCGTCAGGTCGAACACGTTGCCTTCGGCCAGTTCCTTGATGCCGCTGCCCAGGAAGGAAACACACATCACAGCCATCAGGATGGAAGTGGCGGTAAAAAACACTTTGATGGGCAGTTTAATAGACAGTTTGGTGATGGCCAGGTACACGAACACCAGCAGCACGCAGCCCGCGCCGAAACCTGCCCATACCATGCCGGGATTGCCTTCCGAAAGCATCGGCTGATAGAACAGCACCACTTCCGCGCCTTCCCGGAAAACGGAGAGGAAAGCGGTGAAAGCCAGAGCGAAGGCGCTGCCCTGCTCCACAGAGCTTTGAACCTTCCCGTCGATATAGCGGCTCCAGGAGGCAGCCTCCGCTTTGGAGATCATCCAGTTGCTCACATAGAACAGCACGCAAACGGCGATCAATGCGGTAATGCCCTCGATCACTTCCTGTGCCAGTCCCGCGCCCACAAACGCGCTCTTGGCCCAGGCCAGGACAGCGGCGGCGATGAAGCTGGCCACCACGCCCAGGATGGCGCCGATGTACACGTTTTTCAGGCTCCTGCCGTTGCCGCTCTTAGTCAGGTAGGCGATGATGGCGGCGATGACCAGGATCGCTTCCAGGCCCTCGCGCACGATGATGCCGAACGCGCCCAGGAAAGTGAGCAGCCGGGGATCGGATTGCCTGGTTTCGGTTTCAGCTGCGACAGTCTCCCCCGCTTCCGCGGCGGCGGCAGCCTTGGCTTCCGCTTCCTGGGTGTCGATGGCTTTCGCCAGCTTCAGCACCAGGTTTTTCGCGCCATCGGTGGTGGTGCGGTATTTGTTCTTCTGATATTTCGTCTGCGCGTTTGCTACCAGCATCCGCAGATCGTCGAAGTAGCCGTCCATCTTCTGCCGGTCTTTCAGGGAAAGATCGGTATAGATTTTGTGGCTCAGGCCGGATTCCTCATAGACGGAGTAGAACGCGGTGTTCAGGTTATCGCTGGCCGCCTCGAAGTCCTTGTCCAGGTAGCCCATGTAAGCGGTGTCCAGGCCCTCCTTTACCAGCGTGGCCGCCTCGTACCAATTAGCGTACTTCATGGCGGCGTTGGGGTCGGCGGAGTATTCGGGATAAGGATCGGTGGATACCAGCTCGCCCCGCTTGTAATACTTGGTTTCGCTCTGCGCGCCGCCCTGCAGGGCCGCCAGCTTGTTGCCGTCCTCACGGATCATGGCTTTCAGCTTCAAAAGAGCGCTGCGCACGGATATGACGGTTTCACGGTCGGTATTATCTTTTTTCACAGCGGCTTTGCAGGCGGAAAACTGCATCTCCACGGCGTTTTTCCGGTTGCCGGACACGTAGCTCATGGTCTGCCGTTCAAAGCCCGTGGTCTCATATACCCGGAAATAGGCGTTGCTCACGTTGTCATAGGCCGCTTTCGCGTCGCCGTCCAGATAGCTTTCAAAGCCCGCGTCCAGGAATTTATCAATTTCGTCCGCAGCGTCCGCCCAGCGGGTGGAGGCGCTCTCCTCTGCCATAGCAAAGCTTGCGGGCAACAGGATCATCAGCAGTAAAAAACAGCAAAGCAACCGTTTCCATCCTTGTTTTATCATAGAGTGGGACTTCCTTTCCTTTTCCTGACAAATCAATCAAGTCAGAGGGAAATAAACTTCAGCTTTTGCATTAGTCATTTCTAACCCCGATATATATTAGCATATTCTAACCTATTTTGCTATTCCAGTATTGACTTCTTTTTGTCTGCTATTGACTAATTTCAAAAAAATAGTTGGCAAAGGGAGTTAGATTATGCTAATATATAATAGTAAGTTAAATCTAACCGCAAAAAGAGGGGATGAAAATGGCTGAAAAGAGTAAGGAACCGATTCAACATCGTATCACGCGCTCCTCAAATCGGTTGGTATCCGCTGTAGAAGCGTACCTGAGTTTGCATAGCAATGAAAAGTTTTCGCTTCAGGAAACCGCATTGGAAATGCATGTCAACGGAAGCTATCTGCTGCGCGTTTATAAAGCACAAACAGGCCATACGCTTTTATGGTATCACAATCATATCCGATGTAAAAAAGCGAAGGAGCTGCTGGCAAAAAGCGACCTGGGCATTTCTGAAATCGGGGAAACAGTGGGGTTTGTCTCTTCCGCCCATTTTTCCCACGTATTCAAAAAAATGACGGGAATGACCCCATCGGCCTATCGCCTGATACAAATCAATGAGTCCCTGAAAGAAGGAGAATGATCATGGGAAACGGCGGCGCAAACGCTACATGATTCAATGCCAGATGAAAATCAATTTTGCAAGGATGCCGCACCTATGATAGCATTCTTATCCTGCACTTTTTTCGCCTTACGGCAAACAAAAACGGAGCCGAAGCCCCGTCGAAAAAAGAATGAGAGCTTTCATAGAAAATGTCACTCACTCATATATTGAACTGCTGTTTCCCTGCCTGTAAAAAGCCGGAAAAAGCAGGCCGGTTCCCGTGGCCGGGTATATTTTCAAATGCGCTGATTGCGCTGTTTTGTTGGCCCGAGGTTTGCTCCCGGGCACGATGCGGGATCGCTCTTCCAATGAACATCAGCTGTTTGCGACGCGTCTCTCGAGCTCTTCCAATTCTTTCTTCTGTTCCTCAGTCAGATACTTCTCAATTTCCTTATAGCGCAGTTTTCCGCCGCTTACAGTTTCGGCTTCGTTCAGATCCAGTTCCTTCGTATTCATTTCCTGATTGATATTCATGTTATATGCCTTCTTCATTTTTGCATTGTTTTTATTTCTGTCCCGGCGCTTGACCGCGGACAATGATATATACGCGCGATCCGACTGCGGTGGCAGCAGCTTTGCCAACTTTGATACAAACTGAAAAACATCCTCAAATTATTTTGGTTTGGAAAGGAATGATTCATTATACCCAAATACCCAAACCTCACCCAAACGATACCCAATTATCCTGATTCCGTGGTCAGATTACTGATGAAGGCCTGCATCAGCCAGGTAATCCGCCAGCCAAATGTCCAGCCATTCGCCCACCGTCATTTCCCTTTCGGCCTCTGGTTCGGGCTCGGCGGCAGCGTTCTGGGTGAGCGCTGCCGTCGGATTGTCGTGGCTTTCCATTTTGCTTACAGAGCTTTTATTTTCGCCCAATCTTCCTTCTGGGTTCTGGCATAAACTGTTGAAAGAAAGCTTTCAAAATTTTGGGTTTTTATTTTTTTTACCGTTTTCGGCTCATATTCACCAGCTTTTTGAGCGTGGCTTCGTCCTCTCCATCCCGGACGCGGCGGGCGGCGACCACCCGGCGCTCATCGTCCTTTTCCACACAGGTGACCAGTACCAGCAGCTGATCATTCACCTCCACGTCAATCGGGCAAGTGTGCACGGAGGCGGCAATCAGAGCGTCAATCGCCGCCTGGCGCTCTGGAACATTTGCGGACCGCAGAGCATAGAAATCCAAATAGTTCCGTCCCCATTCCTCAATGCTGACGCAGCCCACCGCAAAGATTACATAGCGCCCCGTTTCATACATCGTATCAAAGGTAATGAAGGGATCGTTGCGATAAAAGGTGCTGTTCTCATAGTTCCTCAGGTTG
>CADCJO010000035.1 GCA_902801765.1 uncultured Eubacteriales bacterium | reverse complement strand
AAAGTAATATCGCCAGGTGTGGGTCCAGGGTCCTCAGGACCCTGGTTGGGGCCTGGGGCGAACAGCCCCAGCGGTTCCCTTAGTGAATTAAAGTGCCCTATAACGACCAACAGAAAGGAACTGCGATCTATGCGTACCGAATTTCAGGATTTGAACTGTACCAACCTATTCCGCCTGCCTGCGCGGGCGACGCTGATTCCCTACCCAGACGCTGCGTCTGCCCGGCTGAACGAGCGGGCCGCTTCACCCTATTATCTGGGCCTGAATGGCCAATGGCAGTTTACCTACTATCAGTCCCCCTACGACGTGGAAGAAATCTCCGGTGAAGCGGGCGAAGGCGTGAGCGGCACGATTCAGGTGCCCGGCGTATGGCAGCTGCAGGGCTACGGCAGCCCCCAGTATACCAACGTGCGCTACCCCATCCCCTATGATCCGCCGTTTGTGCCGGATGACACCCCCGTCGGCGTGTATGACCGTGTATTCACCCTGCCCGCTTCCTTCCGTGGGCGGCAGACCGTCATCCGCTTTGAAGGAGTCTCTTCCGCCTATTACGTCTATGTAAACAGTCATCTGGCGGGCTTCTCCAAAGGTCCCCATCTGCCCGCTGAGTTCGATATTTCCGCTTTCGTGCAGGACGGTGAAAACGCCCTGCGGGTGGTGGTGCTGCAATGGTCGGATGGCACCTACCTGGAGGATCAGGATATGTGGCGGCATGCGGGCATCTTCCGGGACGTGGCGCTGCTATCGTTTGGCAAGGCGCGCATCAACGACCTGTTGGCCAACACGACCCTGACCAACGATTATCAGGATGGCGAAATCACCATCACCGCCAAGGTCTGGAACGCGGGCACCGTGCGGCTGACGCTGCTGGACGGCGAAGAAACCGTGTTTACCGAGCTGTGCGACGTGATCAACGGCGAAGCGGGCCTGACCGCCGAAATCAAAAACGTGAAGCCCTGGACGGCGGAAACGCCCCACCGTTACGAGCTGATTGCGGAAATCCCCGGCCAGGCCGAGCGGGTGTTCGTGGGCTTCAGGAAAATCGAAATCAAAGACGGCGTGTTCTATCTGAACGGCAAAAACGTCAAATTCCTGGGTGTGAACCGCCATGACACCCATCCGCTGCTGGGCTTCTATACGCCTGTCAACGACATGGAAAAGGACGTGCTGCTCATGAAACAGCACAACATGAACACCGTCCGCACCAGCCATTATCCCAACGACCCACGCTTCCTCGACCTGTGCGACAAGTACGGCCTGTACGTGGTCGATGAAACCGACATTGAATGCCACGGCATCACCCACGTCAGCCATTACGATGACATCGCCAAGGACCCCAAATGGAAGACCCAGTTCGTGGACCGCGGCGTGCGCATGGTGATGCGTGACCGCAACCACCCCAGCATCTTCATGTGGAGCCTGGGCAACGAATCCGGCTACGGCTGCTGCCACGAGGCCATGGCCGAGGCGATACGGAAGATCGACACCGCGCGGCCCATCCACTACGAGCGCGACCAGTGGGAAAAGGAAGCCCTCACCGCCGACGTGACCAGCCGCATGTACGCGAGCATTCCTTTTATGAAGGATTACGCGGAGGGAAATCCCAAAAAGCCCCTGTTCCAGTGCGAATACTGCCACGCCATGGGCCAGGGCCCCGGCCTGCTGGAAGCCTACTGGCAGACCTTCCAGGCCTATCCCCAGCTGATGGGCGGCTGCATCTGGGAATGGGCCGACCACGGCCTGGTGAAGGAAGAAAACGGCCAAAAGTATTACGCTTACGGCGGCGACTTTGGCGAATGGCCCCATGACGGCTGCTTCTGTGTGGACGCGCTGACGTATCCCGACCGCACGCCTCATACCGGCCTGCTGGAATATAAACATGTGATTCGTCCCATTCGCGCCGCAATGGTGGACGAAGCCAAGGGCATTGTATCCTTCCGGAACTATTACGCTTTCCTGTCCCTTTCTCATCTGGCCGGACGGTATGCCGTGGTCGCCGGGGACAAAACCCTGGCTCAGGGCCAAATCAACCTGGACACCCCCGCCGGGGAAACCGAAGAATTGACGCTGAACCTGGGCGCATATCCCACCGGAGCGATGCTGAACTTCACCTTCGTCCTGAAAGATGACAGCTCCTGGGCAAAAGCTGGACACGTAGTGGTGCAGGACCAGCTTGCGCTGGCGCTGGGCCAGGCGGAGCCCGCTGTTCAGCTGCCCCGGAATGGGCTGACGCTGGAGAAGCTGCATCGCGGCTGCGTAGTGAAGGGCCAGGATTTCGCGGTGTCCTTCAACCAGGAAGGGCTGTGGGGCCTCACCTTCCACGGCGTGAGCCTGATGGAAAGCGGTCTCAGGGTCAACCTCTGGCGCGCGCCGACTGACAATGACAACGGCTGGCCGAACATCTCCAGGAAGTGGGAGGAGCTGGGTCTGAACCGCCTTCAGTGCCGCAGCGAATCCTTCTTCGCGTCGCTGAACGCCCACACCGCCGTGATCGAAATTTCCGGTGTGTACGGACAGAAAGTCACGCCGCCGCTGCTGCGCGTGACGCAGAAATACACTGTCACCGGGGAAGGCAAAATCAGCCTGGACATCACCTACGCGCCAATGAAGGATATTGCCGAATACCTGCCCCGCCTGGGCTTCCGTTTTGACATGCCCGATGGCTTTGACCGCCTCATCTGGCAGGGCCGCGGGCCGCACGAAAGCTATCCCGACAAGAAGACCGGCGCGTTGATCGGCCGCTGGGAAACCACCGTGGACGCCACCCACGAGCCCTACGTCCGTCCCCAGGAAAACGGCGCGCACGAGGACACGCGCTTTGCCGCCCTGCTCAATCACCGGGGCATTGGCCTGGTGGCCGCTGGCAAGAACTTCTCCTTCTCCGCGCACCATTACACCCCTGAAATGCTCACCGCCGCCCAGCACACCATCGAACTGGGCAGGACGGATAGCATTACCTGGCTGATCGACGGAGCCATGGGACCGATCGGCACCGCATCCTGCGGTCCGGAACCGCTGGAAGAAGATCGGCTGTACCTGAAAGAAGCCCGTAATTTCCGTTTCACCTTCCTGCCCTTCGACGCGCAAACACTGTCCGTCGATGCCGCGGCCCAAGCGATCATCTCTTAATTCTTCTATTTTCTTAAGAATCATAAAGCAGGACACAAACTTTGATAGAAAACAACCTCTCGAATAATCGAGGGGTTGTTCTCTATTATTAAACCAGGATGCATCCGTCATCCGGCAAGCCATAGACTGCAAAGTATGCGTTTTCCAAGGGAATCCATCGGTCATAAAAAAGCTGGAGCGAAGCCGGGGATTCGCGGCGGCGCAAGCGCTCCAGGCGCGTTTTCTCCGGCGTGGTCATAAACAGCCGCAGGTCGGCGTATGGCCGGATACATGGCAGATTGCAGTAGCTTCCCTCCAGAATCAGCACATGATGATCCGGGCTCGGCGTTTCAGGAGGCAGCAGGCAATCGTGATGGAAGTCGTACCGTTGAAAAACCGGTGTCTGCCCTTGCTTCCAAGGTATGATGACCTCGCGCAGCAGCCGCTCCGCGTCACAGTTTCCTCCGGGAATTGCTAAGCGCTCAGGGGTTTTTTGCGCGTGCGGCACCACGAAATCATCGGTATGGACGACAAACGCGTTCAGCTCCTGTGCCAGTGCCCGCGCCAGCGTGGTCTTGCCGGAAGCGCAGGGGCCGTCCAGCGTAATGAGGAGGCGTTTTTCTTTCTCCGCGGCTTTTCGGAGAATGTCCGGCAGCGCTTTATCCATGGCTTCTCTCCCCCGCCTCCCGGTTCAGCGACAGCCCGGCCCGGTCCATCGCCATGACCAGGATGGGAATCAGCACCAGCTGCAGAATGATGCCCGGAATGGCGTTCGTAACCGCGCCTGCCAGGAACAGGGCGACAGTGAAGGTGCTGCCCGTCAGTCCGGCAAGAATGACCTGCACGCCGCCCCACACCAGCCTGCCCGCAACCATGGAGACGATCAGCACAAGATAGGTCGTCCACGGCTTCCGGGGCAGCTTCTGGTACAGAAAGCCCGCCATTCCGCCATAGGCTGCCAGTTCAAAAGCCATGGCCACCGCGGATGGAAACAGCGCGGGCATGCCGAACAGCACGCTGCGCAGCAGCGGCGCGATGAACCCGACCGCCATCCCCCACGGCCAGCCGCACATGAACCCGCACAGCAAAGCCGGAATATGCATGGGACACAGGGCTTTCCCGATTTCGGGAATCTGGCCGGTGATAAAGGGCAGCGCCAGCGCGATGGCCAGGTACAGCGCGGCGTAGGTCAGTTTTCTGGTTTGGAGGGAATTCACGCTTTTGCTCCTTTCGGAAAGATCAGCCGGGACGCTGCCACGCCAATCCCGGCGGAGCAGCAGGCCATGATCAGGTATCCGGCCCAGACGGGCAGGTCGCGCAGGATTTTGCCGTCAAAGGAAAACTCAATGGCGACGATGATTATGGCAAAAAGGGCAACCAACAGCCAGGAAAGCGCCGTTTTGCCGGGCTTGATGCTGCTTCTGGTTTTCCGGAAACGGAGGATGGCAGCGGCCATCAATCCCAAAATCACGATCAGCGCGGTCAATTGGCTGACCCGCACGAACAGCCAGCGCAGGCAATGGTCGCGCCGCAGGCTTTCCAGCGTGATCTGGCAGGCGGAATAGAGCAGCAGGAACAGCCGCGCGGTGTCCCCCGCGGGACGCTTTTTGCTTCGGAGCACCAGGAAAATGACCAAGGCAGCGATGCCTTCCAGGATGAACACCGCCCAGTTCCATACCTCGTAATTCGCGCGGTACACCGCGAAGGGAAAGCGCATGAACGCTTCGGTTTCAACATACGGCCCAATACCCTCCCCGCTGAAATATTCCGCGAACCGGGAAAGGCCAATCGTCAGCGCGGCGGGAGCGGCCAATGTGTCCAACAGCGAAGAAACGGAAACGCGGCTCCACTTTCCCGCGATCAGCGCCGCCAGCGCCGCACCGCCCACCGCGCCCCACAGGGCAAAGCCGCCGTCCCACAGCCGCAGCAGCGCGGCAAAACCCATTTCCTCATAATAGAAATAATTTCCTATAAAGTGGAACAGCCGCGCGCCGATCAGCCCCAGGGGCAAAGACAGCAGCGCCGTGCGCCAGAGCACGTCTATGTCCATGCCTTTTTTCCGTCCGTCCAGAAAAAAACATAGAAGCCCTATGCCCAGCGAAATCACCAGGCACAGGGCATAAGCGGTCACAGGCAAACCAAATACAGAGATGATCATCGATTCCATATCGTATCCTTCTTTGGAAAAGTAAAAAAGAACACAGGCAGATTGATAGTGTGTGTAAAGTGTTGTTCACTGCAATCTGAACTCTGCACTCTGAACACTGAACTCTGAAATCATTCCTGCCACGCGGTGGCGAAATACAGAATGTCCGCGATGGGGCGCTTCTTGGGGTTGGTGCCGTTGATCTTGGCGTAGCTGTTGGTGCCCTGCCTGAACACCATCCAGGTGGTCACACCGCCGTCCAGGTTGTAGGCGTTCTGCACGCCCTCGAAAGAATACACGAAGTCCGCGAACTGATCGAGGGTCAGGCCGGTGGAGCCGGTGTCCTCCGGGCCTTCGGTATAGATGCACAGGTAATCCAGCGGCCCGACCTGGGCGATGCACATGCGCTGGGCGGGTTTATCGGAGGCGTTGTTCATGTTCTTGAAGCCGGACTGCTTCACGCCGTCGATCACCAGACCGGGGCCGAAGGTAAAGCCGTTGATGATCTGGCCGGGGAAAGCGTCCACCTCGGCGCTCGTCGCCTGGGGCAGGATATGCAGATCGCCGTTTTCGTCGATGATCAGCACGTCGTAGCGCAGGCCGGACTTGTCCTCCAACCGGTCGCACTTGTTGCGGTACAGCTTGCCCTGCTTGGCCACCAGGCCGATGTTGCTGTGCTTGTGGAAGGAATCACCGCTGATGGCCAGCACGGCCTTGGCGTTCTTGGCCAGGGTAGTGCCCCATTCCTCGGAAGGACTGCCGTAGCTGCCCGTGAACATGGAGCGGATCTGCAAGGCACTGGCGACGGTAACATGTGCCACCAGATAATTGGTGTCGTTCACGCGGCCATGGTCGATTTTGATGTGGAGGGAAGGGTCTTCATATTCCCAATCGGATACATAATACTGCGGATAAGGCGCGATAGCGGCCTTGATGCCCGCCTTCATGTCGAGGGGCAGATCGACCACTTCCGCTTCCGCCACGATGGCCCCGGAGGGTACCAGAATCAGCAGCGACAGCAGCATCAGGATCAGCAAGGCGGAACGAAGGATATTTTTCATAGGTGTCTCCTTTAAATAGGGAATAGGGATTAGGTAACCACTGATTCATTCATCGCATGTAGAAATGATACCAATTTATTGTAGGGGCGGATATTATCCGCCCGTGGAGTAAATCTTTACGTTCGCTGCATTTCCGTACGTTGATGCAATTCTACAATGCTTTTTACGGCTTTCTCGGAAGGGGTCTGGGGGAACCGCTCTTTGGCCTCCAAAGAGCGGTTCCCCCAGGAAAAAAACATTTCCTTATTGAACCATCTGCCCGTTTTCAAACCGGATGACGCCGGTTTCCAGGAAAGAGGCCGGAGGATTTTCCAGCATGTAAGGGGCTTTTTTGAAGGTCAGATACTTGAATACCTGCAGGCGGTCCTTCTGCTCGGTCAGCTCCTTGGGCCGGAAGTCGGGGCTCTTTTGAGTGGTGCAGGGGATGACCTTCAGTGCCTTGAGAGCGGGGCCGACAGCGGTCTTTTCATAGGTCAATTGGAAAATGCCGGTAGCGGGGTTCACGTCGCTCATGGTGCCGAAGGTGAAGTTGCCGGTGGAGAAGAGGATGGGCTTGCCCCCGTAAATGGCAATGGGCTGGATCACGTGGGGATGATGGCCCCACACCAGATCGGCCCCCGCATCCAGTACGTTGCGGGCAAAGGTGTACTGCCAGGATTCAGGGGTCATATAGGTTTCGCGGCCCCAATGGAGGCTGACCACGATCACCTCGGCTCCCTGGCTTTTGAGCAACAAGATGCGGTTGGAGATGTTGCGCAGGTCATATTCCTGGGGATAGGACCAGCCGATGAAGCCGAACAAAATGCCGTTCACGTCCACCAGGCCCAAATCGTCGTGGGGATTGGCCAGCCCGGGATTGATGGTGCCGAAATGCTTGACGCCCGCGCTGTCCAGCGTGGCGAGGGAATCCACATAGCCTTCGTTCATGAAGTCCATGCAGTGGTTGTTGACGGTATTCACCATTTCAATGCTGCCCTCGGTGAGCACCTGCACAAAGGACGGGTCACCCCGCAGATAATACATTTTGTCGGCGTGCCGGGTGCGCGTGGTGAACACGACCTCCAGGTTCGCCACGGTCAGATCGTCATTCGCCAGATAATCATGCACCAGCGAGAAGGGCCAGGCATAGCCGTTCTTACTGAGGCAGGTATGATAGGAAGATTTCGCAGTAGTATACTGCGCGGAATCGCCGATGGAGCAGTCCCCCACAAAAGACAGGGTCACAGTGTTCTGGTCTTTCGCGGGCTCTTCGGCAATGGGTTCAGCGGTTGGTTCAGGCGCAGCCGTCGGCGCTGTCGCCGGGAACGTCGCCTGGACTGTCTGCTGGCTGGGAGCCAGGGTATAAAGCAGGGCGGAGCTGCCTTGGGTAACTGCAGCAGGCGCGGCGGTTTGGGCAGGGGCATTTTCGCTGTAGGGCATATCCGGCGGATACGTGGCCGGGGTGTCAGGCGCGAAGGTGTACACCGGCTGCTGAACCACAGGCGCGGCGGTTTCCGCAATCTGAGCAACCGGTTCCTCCGTCGGGTTGGGCACCAGCTCGGCAGGCGCGGCGGAACCGGTATATTTCACCTGATAAGGAGACTGTTTGCTGCCCTGGCCGCCGTAAATCTCAATCTGGTTCAAATCCAGCTGCACGGCCAGCCGCAGGCCGATATTCACCCGGGTGTAGGCGCCGTAGCTGAGGTGCCCGTTGAAGCCCACGATTTGCAGCTTATAATCCGTGGGGCTCTTGACCGTCGCTACCCAGTAGGGGGAGCTGTCGTTCTGATACGCCACGTACAGTCCGCGCTGCTTGATGGCGTAAGGCGTGCCCTGGGCTTCGTGGGACTTGATGCGGGCGGGCCACTCCGCCCAGCGGGATTTTTCAAAGCCGTAATCGGTATTCACATAATCTTCGTCATTGAGCATGAAGAGGATCGCGCCGTTGGGTTGGGCCACCAGAGCATTGCGGATGGGGTCGTTCCCCAGCAGCCGGTCAACGTATTCCGTGCTCAGCTTGGGAAACAGGTCGCTTTCCTCGAATTTTTCGATACGGCGGTAGGAATGGTTTTCAATCATTTTTTCGTCGGTCACGAAAATCACCTGGTCGGTATCGATCAGGTATTCCGTCAGCATCAGGGCTTTGTTGTCCCGCACCGCCAGCACGCGCCACAGCACGGGCTGGACAGTACCGTCCCGATCGTAGGGGTATTCGCCAAAATAAACGTAATTGTACCCCTGTCCTTTCACATACCCCTGGATTTCCGCCTGAGCGGGAACCAGCAGCAACAGCAGCAGGATCAGCACCGCTCCCATCGTCAGGAACTTTTTCACGGGAATCCTCCTTAAATAACATGATTTCGTAACACATTATATAGGAAACCGCAATAATTGTCAAACCTTGTCCAGGGTTACGGAAAGGATTTTACAACAGGCTTTCCAGCGCATGCGGCAGCGGTGAGGAAACGCTGACCGTCTCCCCGGTGAAGGGATGTCGGAATTGCAAAAAACAGGCGTGGAGCGCGAAACGGCCGGACAAATCAGGATGCGGTTTTCCGTACAGGTAATCGCCCACAATGGGGCAATTCATTGCGGCCAGGTGTACCCGAATCTGATGCGTGCGCCCCGTTTCCAGCCGCAGGCGAAGGAGCGACCGGGTTTCTGTTTCCTGTTCCACCCGATAATGGGTCACAGCGCGTTTTCCGTCGGGCCGGACTTCGCGCTTTACCCCCTCCCCCGCTTCGGCAATCGGCAGGTCAATCACGCCTTCTGCCTGCGACGGATGCCCTTCGCACACGGCCAGGTATTCGCGGATGAATGTATCCGTATGCAGCTGGCGCTGCAACAGCTGCTGAGCATGGGCGTCCTTCGCCACGGCCAGCAAGCCGCTGGTTCCCTTGTCCAGCCGGTTCACGGGACGGAAAAGAAAACCCGCGGGGCACCCCAAGCAGGAATACAGAGTGTTTTCCAGCGTCGCGCCTTCCTGCCGGGCAGAACAAAGCGTGGGCAGCGGCGCGGGCTTGTCGATCACGAAATAATGCGCATCCTGCCAAGGGATGAACAGCGGCGCTTCATACGGCGTCAGGCTTGCCCGAAGCGGTTCTTCCCACTGAGCGGACAGCAGCTGCCCGGCCCGCACGCGCTGATCGGCGCGGGCCTGTTCCCCGTCCAGGCGGATGCCTCGGGAATATTTCAGGCTGCTGAATCGACTGTGGGACAGGCGCATTTCCTTGAGCGCGATGGATTTTACCGTGCGGCCGGCTTCCGCTTCGGTAATTTCGTGGGTCACAGCAGGCATAGCACAGCCTCCGAAAAACTGTATATGAGGGTTCTATTTCTATTATACTACAGGATATTGTTCCGCGCAAAATAACTTTTTTTGCAGGGATTGGAAATTTTATTGACATATTGACCATTTTCCAGGCCCATTCTTCATCACTTGTTGTTAAATTCGGTGACCTCTATTGACAATGTATCATTTGGGATATATAATAGAATCGCAATAATGAAATGGAGGTTTGACCATGGCAGACTCTTTATTATTCCAGAATAAACCGGATGTGGACATGCCCGCCGTGCTGGTGGAAGGCGCCCATGTACCGGACGCGCTGGCCGGAGCCAGCGGCGTATACATTGCCGCTTCCGGTTCCGCCATGCTGCAGAACGGCGTTCAGAACCTGCGCACCATGGAACACTGGCTTTGGCTGGCTGTGGAGAGCGGAAATCTGGACCTGATCAACGAAGAAACCACCCTGTCCCTGCGGGCGGGCGACTGCTGCATGCTGCCTCCTGGCAGCCGGGGCGTGAGCCTGGACGTGCACCAGGAGGCCCGCGTGCTGTGGATCATGGTGGGCGGAACCCTCAGCGGCGCGTTCCTCCAGCGGATGGGCGCGCTGCCCCACCGCATCATGAAGCAGGGCGCGCTGCCCAGCCAGCTGAACCTGGCCAAGCACATCGTGCAGGCCACCGTGCGCGTGGCCGCCGCCGAGGACGCTTCCAGCGCCCAGCTGCAGCAGCTGCTGTGGGCCATGCTGGCGTCTCATTCCGGCCAGCCCGTGGCCATGGACGCGGTGCTCAGCCACGAAATCGCCAAGGTCGTGGACGCGATGCGCAAGAACCAGTACCGCGACAGCTTTTCCCTCAGCGACATGGCGGCCCTGTCCCGCATGCCGGTGGAAACCTTCCGCAAGCGGTTCGTTTCCGAAGTCGGCATGCCGCCCCAGAGCTACCAGCTCTTCTGCAAAATGGAGCGGGCCAAGGTGCTGCTTAAGGAAGGCTATACCGTGCGTCAGGCCGGCATCGAAGTGGGCATGAACGACCCCTACCACTTCTCCAAGACCTTCAAGAACATCGTGGGCATGAGCCCCTCCGCCTACAGCAAGACTGCGCTGAAATAACGCATGATGACGGATTTTTCACCGGCCCTGACGCCGGAGAAGGCCCGGATGCTGTCGCCGCTGCAATTGGCGTATATCGGCGACAGCGTCCATGCTTTGCTTGTGCGCACAATTCTTTTGCAGAAGAACCTGCTGGTCCGGGACATGCACCGCGCCTCCAACGAAGCCGTCAGCGCCGTGAGCCAGGCCCGGGAGCTGGCAGCGCTTTTGCCCCTCCTCTCCCCTGAGGAGGCGGACATCGTGCGCCGCGGCCGCAACGCCCACCCCCATCACAGCGGGCCAAAATCCGCTTCCACGGCGGATTATGCCGGAGCCACCGGCCTGGAAGCGCTATTGGGGTATCTGTATGTAACGGGGCAGAGCGAACGCCTTCGGGAGCTGCTGCCCTATATCCAAGGAGAGAACACAGACCATGCCTGAAAAACACCTGCATGTGGAGCTGCTGGCCCATACGCCCGAACCGGAAAAGACCTGCGCCCTGGCCGCCCGCACCTGTTATTCCGCCATGGAATACGACGAACTGAAAGCGCTGGTGAATGAAAAAGACCAGGCGGCTTTCCTGCGCCGCATCGTGGCCTCCGGCCATCTGTCCGTGCTGGAGCACGCTTCCTTTACCTTCGGTATTTCCGGGGTCAGCCGCGCGCTGCTGGCCCAGATCACCCGCCACCGCATCGCCAGCTTTTCGGTGCAGAGCCAGCGGTATGTGAGCCTGGAAAAGGGTTTTGGCTACATCGTTCCGCCTCGCATCCGGGAACTGGGCGAGGCCGCGGTAAAGGAATTTGAAGCCCAGATGGCGCAGATGCAAGCCTGGTATCAGGGCTGGCAGGAAAAGCTGGGCAGCGGCGAAGGCAGTAATGAGGACGCCCGGTTCGTGCTCCCCAACGCCTGCGAAACCCACATCACCGTGACCATGAACGCCCGGGAGCTGCTGCATTTCTTCTCCCTGCGCTGCTGCAACCGCGCCCAGTGGGAGATCCGCGCTCTGGCAAGAGAAATGCTGAGATTGTGCAAGCAGGTCTCCCCCGTAATCTTTGAATCCGCCGGGCCTGGCTGCGTCCGCGGCGCGTGCCCCGAGGGAGCCAAAAGCTGCGGACAACAGGCGGAAATGCGACTGCTTTATAAGAATTTATAATCACCCTTCATAAGGAGAATTGTCATGGCCTTTTACAAGGATTTCACCCAAAAGAAAAAGACCCGCGCTGACTATCTGCGTTCCGACGGCAAATGGGAGGAAGAGGGCACCCGCTACCGCAAGTCCAGTTCCCAGCAGGATAAACAGCGCCGGGAAAACGATAATGACAGGTTCGACGACAGGAAGCGTCCCGGCAAGCCCGGCGCTCGCTTCGACGCGCCCAAGGGACGGGACTTCAAAAAAGACAAGCCCTTCGATGGTCCCCGCAAGAGCGATTTCAAAAAGCCCGCGCCCCGCGGTGATCATTTTGACCGCCCCGCGCCCCGGCCCGAACGGTTTGACCGTCCCGCGCCCAAGCCCGCCCCCAAGCCGGAATACCGGCCCGAACCGGAACGGGACAGCTTTGCTCCGGAAAACCTGCTCTCCGGCCGCAATCCCATCCGGGAAGCCATCAAGAACGGACGGGACATCGAAAAGCTGCTGGTGGCCAAGGGCGATCTGAGCGGTACAGCCAAGGAAATCATCGCCATGGCCCGGGAAAACCATATCCCCGTGCAGATGGTAGAGCGCAGCCGCCTGGATGAGATCACCCCCCATCACCAGGGGATGCTGGCTTTTGCCTCCGCCTACCGGTATTACGATGTGGAGGACATGCTGGAGGAAGCCAAGGAAAAGGGCGAAGCGCCCTTCCTGGTCGTACTGGACGGCGTGACCGACCCCATGAACCTGGGGGCCATCATCCGTACCGCCGCCTGTGTGGGCGCGCACGGCGTGATCGTTCCCGAACGTCGAGCCGTTGGCCTGACACCCTCTGCGGTGAAAGCCTCCGCAGGGGCGATTGAAACGGTGAAGGTTGCCCGGGTCACCAACCTGACCCGCACGCTGGAAATGCTGAAAAAGCAGGGCATCTGGCTGTATGCCGCCGATATGGACGGCGAAGACTACCGGAAGGTAAGCTTCTCCGGCCCCATGGCGCTGATCATCGGCGCGGAAGGCGAAGGCGTCAGCCGCCTGGTGCTGGAAGCCAGCGATTTCACGGTGTCACTCCCCATGCGGGGCGGCGTCGGCTCCCTGAACGCTTCCGTCGCGGCGGGCATTCTGATGTACGCTGCCATGAGCGGGAGAGAGTAAAATACAAGGAATTAGAGAACAGGGAACGGGCAGCAGATCATTGATCATCCCGCAGCACCCCCTCGTCCCTGTTCCCTAATTCCTTATCCCTATTCCCTACAACCGGAGGCTATCCATGACTGATTTCCCCACGCCGGATGAACAGAGCGAATTTGAAGAATACCTCAGCCAAAGCGATGAAGAGGTGGCCGTGCTGGCGCAGAATGGCGACGGCCAGGCCCTGGCGTATCTGTTGAACAAGTACAAGAATTTCGTCCGTTCCAAAGCGCGCAGTTATTTTCTCATCGGCGCGGATCATGAGGACATCGTGCAGGAGGGCATGATCGGGCTGTACAAGGCCATCCGGGATTTCCAGCCCGCCCGCCTTTCTTCCTTCCACTCCTTTGCCGAGCTGTGCGTCAAACGCCAAATCATCACGGCGATCAAAGCGGCCACGCGGCAGAAGCATGTGCCGCTGAACAGCTATGTGTCCCTCAACAAGCCGCTCTACGATGAGGAATCCGACCGCACGCTGCTGGATGTGATTGAGGGCCGGGTGACGAATCCGGAAGAATTGTACATCAGTCAGGAGGATCTTGCCCGCATTCAGACCCAGATTTCCGAA
Source organism: uncultured Eubacteriales bacterium (assembly GCA_902801765.1). Lineage (GTDB taxonomy): Bacteria > Bacillota > Clostridia > Christensenellales > Aristaeellaceae > RUG563. Next base: position 4,089 of record CADCJO010000035.1, on the reverse strand, counting down.
GTGCTCTCCGATCTGGAACGCCAGGTCCTGGACGCCTTTATGGATGGGAAGAGCTATCAGGAAATCGCCGAGCTGCTGGGCCGCCACGTAAAATCGATCGACAACGCCCTGCAAAGGGTGAAGCGCAAGCTGTTCAAATTCCGGGAGGAAAATGACGGTTGATTCCAGTAATATGGAAACAATTGTTTTTGTGCACTTTTTTGAATCTTCGTTTCGGTTTTCCGGAATCACCTCCATATCGGGAATATCAAATTTTTTCATTTTCCTGCATTTTTTATATTGACAATCCAAATTCCATGTGCTATAATATATCACGTTGTTGAGGCAAGCGAAAGATTGCTTCTAATAACTGGGTGTAGCGCAGCTTGGTAGCGTGCTTGAATGGGGTTCAAGAGGCCGAGAGTTCAAATCTCTCCACCCAGACCAAAAAAGTCCGAGAAATCGGACTTTTTTCTTTTTGAAATCATTGCACTATAGTCTGTCTGCTGCTATTTGTTGAATCGTTCCATATGACCACAAATGCAAATCTTTTTTTATTTGCTCAATCACCGTCTGAACGGTTGTTTTTTTGTTTCCGCTGCTGGGCGCGTTTTTTCGCGTCGGCTTTGGGATTGATCATTTCCGCCTGGTTCGCGGCCTTGCACCAGGGCTTCAGTGCGCAGTGTTCGCATTCCGGCTTCTGGCTGTGGCAGACGCGCCTGCCGTGATAGATCATCCAGTGGTGGGCCTGACTCCAGTCCTCCCGAGGGATCAGGGCCATCAGCTGTTTTTCCGTTTCCTCTACCGTCAGGGCGTCGGACAGGCCCAGCCGATTCGCCACGCGGAACACGTGGGTGTCCACCGGAATGGCGGGCACGCCGAAGGAAAAGGCCAGCACCACGTTGGCGGTCTTCCGCCCCACGCCGGGAAGGGAGGTCAATTCCTCCAACGTGGAGGGCACCACGCCGTCGTACTTTTCCGCAATGATCTTACAGGCGTTCACGATATTCGCGGCCTTGGACTTGAACCCGCAGGATTTCACATAGGGAAACAGGATTTCCGGTGTGGTCTGCGCCATGGCCTTGGCGTCCGGGAAATCCCGGAATACCGCGGGCGTGACCTGGTTCACCCGGGCGTCTGTGCACTGGGCCGCCAGGATGGTGGCCACCAGCGTTTCATAGGGGTTTGTGAATTGCAGCTCCGGCCCGGCGTTGGGATACAGCTCAGCCAGGCCTTTCAGAATTGCCTGTTGATTATTGGTCATTTTGCCTTTGCATCCTCTTCTGTTTCGCTGAACATTTTTAGTGAAATCGACAGATGTTCTCCCGTATGCTTATTGGTAATGGCAGTACCTTCCGCCAGGGGAATCAGCACTTCGTCTGCTTTGGCCTTGGACTTGGAATATCCTAAGAGCGTGTCCAGGGTATAAGCGGGATTCTCCAGCGCTTTCTGATTGAACGCCGCCTGATCGACGCGGTAGACAATGATTTCATAGGTCATTTGTGGATCGCCCACTTTGGAGCGCGCGCTTTGGATGACCGTCACCAGGCTGTCCTCCTCGCTGGAAAGCTCCTGAGCTGCCCAGCGGTTCATTTCCTTGTTTTTCGCCAGCCGCTCTGCCGCGCTGTAAGAGGCGCTGAAGGATTTGTTGTTGTAGTCGTAAACGATATAGCTTGCGGTTGCGGATGCTCCGATGATGAACAGCGCGACGAGCAGCACAATATGCTTTTTGGTAAGCGTCAGATGATCAACACCGGTATAAAGGTATCCCATTTTGCGAAAGGGAGGAATCAGCCCGCGGAAAATAACGGCAAGAATGACGGCCTCCACGGGAAACAGCACCATATTTTTCACGATGCGCACAGTCTGGAAGGGCGTATAAAAGCTGGTCATGAACAGTTCGTAATACCGGATCATGATCGGCTCGGTCATCATGATATTGACGAAGAAGCAGATGCAGAAACGGGAAAGCAAAAGCCGCAGGATGGAAACCTCCGTCCGGTACAGGAACAGGGCGAAAATGAGGGAGCCCGCCATTTCCGTAAAAATGAACGGAAAGAAATACGGCCCGGAGGGAATGAGCAGCGCGCCCAGGGTGTCTGAAATCGCGGCGCCCATCAGCGCTACGACCGGCCCGTATACCATCGCGCCGAATGCATTCACGATAAAAGCAGTGTTGATATCGATCGAAGCGGCAATGGGGATTTTGACAGCCTTCAGCGCTACGCGCAGCGCGATCGTCAGCGCCGCGAATACCAGCATCCGTGGATTTTTCATTTCCGAGGCCGCCTGCATCCAGTACGCCTTGGAGAAAGGCGTTTTGAACAGCGTTTTGCTGTTTGAAGAAACCGTTTTTTGCATACACAAAAAGCCTCCACAGATCAATCTTGATCCGCAGAGGCAGACGAAACCAATGCAGCGGGATGCGCGGCAGACACCGCGCCGGAAAGAATCCGGCTTCGTTCCATGGCAACTCCCCGTCCATGGACACTTAACGCGTCTGCCGCTACTCTGCTTACGAATCAGCGGCAACATTGTAGCAAAAAAAAGGAAAAAAAGCAAGCCGTATCCTGAAAAAAGCGTTGACATTCCTGGCCGTTCATGGTATACTGCTTCGGTAATCCGCTCGGGTGGGGCTTGTTAAAGCGCGTCCGCGCTGCCCCATGGCTGAAATACGCCTCCTTTCCCTCCGTGGAAGCCCGGCGAGAAATAATAGGAGGTGCTGCTGATATGTACGCGATTATTGCGACTGGCGGCAAACAGTATCGGGTGTCCGAGGGTGACACCATCTACATCGAAAAGCTGGAAAATGAAGTGGGCGAAGTGGTCACGTTCCCCGTGATGATGCTCTCCGGCGAGACCATCGAAGTGGGCAACCCCTACATCACCGGCGCCACCGTAACCGGCAAAATCGTTCGCCACGGCAAGGGCGAAAAGATCGTCGTCTTCAAGTACAAGAGCAAGAAGAACTATCGCCGCAAGGCTGGCCACCGTCAGCCCTTTACCCAGGTGGAAATCACCGGCGTCAACGCCTGAACACCATGATCCGCGTAACGCTGCACACCCAGGACGGGCGCATCACCGGCTTTGAGGCCACGGGCCACGCCGGGTACGCCGAAGCGGGATACGACATCGTTTGCGCCGCCGTTTCGATCCTGACCACCACCTGCGCCAACGCGCTGGAAACCGTGGCGGGCATCAAGCCGGTGGTGAAAGCGAAAGAAGGGGATATGTTCCTGGCCCTTCCTAAAGGAGGCGGCCACGACGCCCAGGTCATCCTGCAAACCCTGCGCCAGGGGCTGCGCGATATCGCGGAAGAGTATCCCCGGTATCTTCTTCTCAACGAATTGTAAATATGGAGGTAACAATCATGTTGAAGCTCAATCTTCAGCTTTTCGCCCATAAAAAAGGTATGGGTTCCACCCGGAACGGCCGCGACAGCGAAAGCAAGCGCCTGGGCCCGAAGCGGGCTGACGGCCAGTTCGTGCTGGCTGGCAATATCCTGGTCCGCCAGCGCGGCACCAAGATCCTGCCCGGCCTGAACGTCGGCATCGGCAAGGACGACACCCTGTTCGCCAAGGCGGACGGCGTGATGAAGTTCGAACGCAAGGGCAAGTTCAAGAAGCAGGTTTCCGTGCATCCCACCGAGACCGTTGCCCAGTAACGAGCAAAGAAAAGGCCGTTTTTCCTGTGAGGGAAACGGTCTTTTTCATTTATTTTCGTTAAAGTAACGATTCAGTCAAACGGATGCAACCAGACAAGTTCCATTGTCATCCCGACCGGAGGTGAGCGGGACGCGAACCGCAGTGGAGGGATCTGAGAAAAACGTATTTATGAGCGCAATTGTTTATTCCGTCTTCCAGATCCCTCGACTCCGTTCCGCTCTCGCTTCACTCCGCTCGGGATGACATTGGTTTTGATTCGCTGCCAAGGCACGACTGTCCAGTACGAGTCAAATGTCGTAAATGCAACGTTTATACTATTTCTCGTCTAACTGTTATGTTGTGAAGAGTAAAAAACAAAGACGAGGCGAGGGCCTGTGCGGCCCTCGTGCACCTGCACCAGGAGATTTCATCTCCTGGACCTCAATAGCGGATATTGCTTGATTTG
>CADCJO010000034.1 GCA_902801765.1 uncultured Eubacteriales bacterium | reverse complement strand
TCCCAGGGGAAAAGTGAACTTTTCCCTGGGGATTATTCCCTGGCTTTCCCCGGATGCAAAGCATCCGGGTTGGCGGCTTCGCCGCCGGGCCAGAAGCACCACGGCGCCAAGTCAAACTTCCGCTTTTCTCCCAGCATCAGCGGGAACCAAGCAGATTTACTTACGCAAGCAGTATCCGCTAATGAGGTCCAGGAGATGAAATCTCCTGGTTCAGGGGTACAGGGTGCTGAATAGGCCCCCTGCCTCGTTTTGAATTCCATCCTTCACAACACGATAGTCAGTAGTATTGAAGATGAATAACAATACAGCAAAGCGCGGAGGGAATTGTTTCCTCCGCGCTCATTCATTTTCTGTGTTATGTTACCAAAGCGTTTTTTCAGCGTCCCCGGCATTGGCGAAGGGACCGGGCAAAGTGTCCAGCCCACGGTGGGAGCCGAAGTAGTCGCGGTCGAAAACGATCTCCGACCCATCGGGATTCTCGAAGCGTTCTTCCGGCTCGAAGGCGCAGCCCAGGGTGTCGCTGGTGATGATACCGTCGCGGAAGTCTTTCAGATAATCGTACAGGTTGGTTTTGAGGCTGTATTTCCCATCCTTTTCAACGAGCTCTATCTTCGCGTCGGTGTTTTCGGGCTTGAGGAAATGCCGTTCATGCTTGCACACTTCCGCTCCATTCAGATAGGCGTTGCCCTCCACCCACACAGGAAGATGGCCGAAATGGTACTGCGCCAGCTGGCCCATGTTGGGCTCCCGATCCATCTGGAAATTGGCGATCCATTCGTCGTAGGTGGGGAAGATGTCAAAGGGCGAGGTGCCCACCACCTGATAATCGCTGTTCTTGGGCGTGAGTTCGGTGTTGGTGATGGGGTAGTGCTGTACGAAAATGTTGTTGTAGATGCGGTCGTCGCCGTGCAGGATGGTCATGAAGCCCGCGACCTCGGTGCGGTGGCGGATGTGGTAGGGGGTATAGCGGGGCTCGCGCTGGCCGTTCACCACGCTGTCCACGCCGGAATTGATGAGGCCGAAGTTGCCCAGCATCAGGTTATGGACGCAGGCGATGCCCTGGCTGGGGATGACCACGGAGGTTTTGGACAGGAGCACGTTGTTGTCGATCAAGGTCGGGCCGTGGCCGACTTCGATAAACACGTCGCAGTTGAACATAGCGCCCATGGCGTGCTGGATGCCCTCGGGCTTATGGTTGTCGTGCATCAGGTTCTGGGAGATGCGGGCGCCCTGGGCCTGCCAGTCGCACCACACGCCCATGATGCAGTTGTGGATATGGTTGCGGCGGATGATCACGTCGATAGCGGCATGCAGCTTGATGCCGGCGGTTTCCGCGCCGCCCAGCTGCTGGGAGTTGCAGATGTCGTGGATGTGGCAATCCTCGATGATGGAGAACACGCCGCCCATGCGGCCCACGATGCCGGTCTGCTCGCAGTGGTGCACGTCGCAGCGGCGGATGATGTGGCCGCCGACCTTTTCTTTCAGCCATCCGTGGTACTGGCCGCGGCAGACCGCGTCCCGCTCCATCTGAGTGGGGGACTTGACGTGCTTGGTATAGAAGTACATGTCGTTTTCCGGGTCGCGGTACTTGCCCAGGGAAATGCCGCAGCACTTGCTGTTGCAGATTTCGCAGTCCTCGATGATCCAGCCGCGGCTCCAGTGGGGGCCGATCATGCCGTCCTGGTACGCAGCGGGCGGGGCCCAGGTGGTGGCGGCCTTGTCGATCTTGAAACCGCTGACGGTGATGTACCCCACGCCGGTCTTGTCGGGCATGAAGCAGTTGCGCCGCACGCTGATTTCGACCTTTTCCTCATTGGGGTTCTTTCCCTGGAAATTGGCGTACAGGGCGGTTTTGCCATCCTCCTGGCGGGTGAACCACTTGTAGGTGGATTCCTCCTGCTTCCAGGCGCAGGGATCGGCCTCGCCCGCGATACATTCTTCCAAAGTGACGGTTTCATACATCATCCGGTCGTTCATGAACACCGCGCCGGTATGGCGGACCGTGGGGGCGAAATACCAGTCGCCGCAGACCATCGTGGTGTAGGGGTTGTACGCGCCGAACACGCCGTTGCCCACCGTTGCTTTCCACACATTGCCTTCGTAACGCTCCCAGCCGGTCAGCGTTTCCGCGCCGGTGATGACAGCGCCCAGGGGCTCCACGCTGCGGTATACGATGCGCTTATCCTCCGTGCCCGCGTTCCGGGGGTTCACGTATTCCCGATAGATGCCGGGGGCGACCAGGATTTCGTCCCCCGCCACGGCGACCCGCGCCGCGTCATCAATGTGACGGAAGGGCATGTTCTTGCTGCCGTTGCCGTCCCGGGAAGCCTGGGCGTTCACATAATAAATCATTTGCGGTCTGCTCCTTTCCAATCGTACATGGATATACTTGCGCTTGTTATCATGCATAATTATAACCTGATATTGGTAAATGCACAAGACTGCATTCAATCAATATCAGGTCATAATTTGCATATTACGATTTCTTTTCTACCTCATGGATCAAATTGAGCACGGGCAGCGTTCCGTCGGCGGGCGGCGCGGCCTTGAGGTTTCTGATCAGGGTGTCCTTGTCCTTCTCCAGGTCAAGAATGGCCTGATACAGCGTATCGCCGTTCATGTTTTCCTGGGCCAGCACATGGCACAGCCCGCGCTTTCGGAAGGACTCGGCGTTCAGAATCTGGTCGCCGCGGCTGGCTCCCTTGGGATAGGGCACCAAAAGCATGGGTTTTTGCAGGGCTTGGAACTCGCAGATGGCATTGCTGCCCGCGCGGGAGAGCACCAGGTCGGCGCAGGCCAGAGCGTCGGGCAGATCGTCGGACAGGAATTCAAATTGCTTATACCCCGGCAGGGTGTTCAGGCTTTCGTCCAGGTTGCCCTTGCCTGTCAGGTGCAGCACGTCCATGGTTTCCAGCAGCCTGGGCAGCGCGACCCGCAGGGCTTCGTTTACCCGCTGCGCCCCGATGGAGCCGCCCATCATGATCAGGATGGGACGATTTCCGGAAAAGCCGGTGAGCTTCAGGCCGCGGTCCCGCGTGCCGGAAAATATCTGGGGCCGCATGGGTGTGCCGGTGCAGGTGGCCTTTGCGCCCAGCGCCTGCGAGCACTCAGGAAAGGTGGTAGCAATGCGCTTGGCAAACTTTGAACAGATTTTATTGGCCAGACCGGGGGTCAGGTCGCTTTCATGGCAGACCACGGGCACACCGTGGAGCCACGCCCCGATGACCACCGGCACCGACACGAACCCGCCCTTGGAGAAGCACACGTCGGGCTTGAGCTTGCCCATCAGCCGCCCGGACTGAAACGCGCCCGCAATGACCCGGAAGGGGTCGGTGAAGTTTTTCCAGTCGAAGTACCGGCGCAGCTTGCCGCTTTTGACGGCGTGATAGGTCACGCCCGGCAGGGTCATCATCTGATGTTCGATGCCTTCCTCCGTGCCGATATAGTGCACGTCGTAGCCCTCTTTTAATAAATGCGGCAGAATGGCCAGATGCGGGGTCACGTGTCCCGCCGTGCCGCCGCCGGTCAATACAATGCGTTTCAACGCTTCATTCCTCCCTGACGCCCCGTTGCTTCCGGGGGCTTCCTCCCTATTATATCAAAACCTGCGGGGATATACAACAAGGAGAAATAAAAAGACTGGAGGGCGAAGAGTCAGGAGTAAAATGGATGATAGGATCAGTCTTAAAATCAACGAACAGGAACATCGACCCAAGCGATCGCTTCCTCAATTCAATCGTGAACGGCACTGTTCAGTCGATTATAGAACCCAGGGATACGGGTGAACCCCTCCGCCCCCCTGCGGGGGCACCTCCCCTGATAGGGGAGGTTTTACCTCTCCGGCGCTCCGCGCCACCTCCCCTGATAGGGGAGGCATTATAGGCTCCCCTATCAGGGGAGCTGTCGGCAAAGCCGACTGAGGGGTTTCATTCATACTTCCTTAAACCGGTCTCGTCAGCCGGATGTCCTGCCCCCGAAAAGCAATGGCGATGCCTGTGCGGGGGTCCAGCAGGCGGGAGGATACGCGCTCGGTGTAGCGGTTTTTGAGCTCCTCCCGGGACAGGTTGGTGGTGATGACGGTATACAATCCGCGTTTCAATCGGCTGCTGAGCAGGTTGTAAATCTGCGTTACAGTTACATTGTCAATCAACGGTTCCATACCAAGATCGTCTATCAGCAGCAGTTTCACTTCAAAATACGCATCCGCCGATTCGCCCGCGCGGGAAAAATAAGCGTTTTTCAAATCCATTAGCAAATCATATGCAGTCACGTTCAACGTATCAATGCCCATGTTTTCCGCTTCATGGGCTACGCAGTTGAGCAGAAAGGTTTTTCCCAGCCCGCTTCCCCCGTGCAGCAGCAGGGTTTGACAGCTTCCGGCACCGATGTTTTTTGCGTATTCCAGGCATTTATCCCGAATAGCACACATTCTTTCCCGCTGGGTTACGTCTGTGCCAGGTAGCAGAATATCCGGAAAACGAAGCGGGTTGAAAGCGGAGAAAGTCTGGCTCTCATAGCCACTGCCGTCAGCCTGGGACAAGGCCTGTTGATAGGCTTTTTTTAGGCATTCACACTGCTTTTGCACCGCGTTTTGATAGATATAACCCGTATCGCCGCACAGCGGACATTTACAGATCGGTTCCAAATAATTCGCTGGATACCCTTTTTCTTTCAGCATCGCGGCGATTTTTTGATTGTATTCCGCCATCATCGCTTCCGCGTTCTGCATCTGCCCGCCCGAAAACGCGCCGCGCACCGCGCCCATGATCATTTCGTGGCGCTGATGCACCAGCGCATCCAGCTCGGGATACTGGTCGGCGATTTCCCGGCGCCGCCGGTCGTTTTCCTGTTCATTGTGGGCACGCTGGCTTTCAAACGCTGCCAACACTTGATTCCACACCGGATTTGCCACGGTACTTCCTCGCTTCCTCAATCAAGTCATCTGACACGGCCAGCAATTCTTCCTCGGTATACTGCCGCTGGGTATACTGCTGCTCCGACACAGTCTTCCTTTTTATAGGTGTTTTATGCGCCTGCACCTGGGAAATGTCCGTGATGCCCGCCTCGTGCCAGGTTTCCAATACTTTGTTCAGATAGGGGATTTTGCCGCCCTCGGCGTTGCGCGCCTGCTCGGCAGCGGCGCAGATCATTTCGTGATTGTAGCCCCAGTCCCGATGCCACTTCTGGTACAGGATGGTGTCGGCGATGGTGGGGTTGCCGCGGTGGCCGCAGGTTTCGTATACATCCCGGATCAGTCCCCGCATCCCGGATTGCTTGTCCAGGTATTCCCGCACGCTGTCCTCGGTCTGATACCCCTTTCCTTTCCACCGATCCAGCACCCAATGCATATCTTCCAGAGAGAAATTGTTCCGCCGGCAGTAATCCGCCGCCAGCAACAGCACGCCGTGGGGCTGGATGGCGAGCAGCGCCTCGTATTCCAGCTTCGCCGCCGGGCCGCTCAAGCGCACGCCGAGGCGAGAAAACACCTCCTGGGCTAAGTCTTTTTGCTGCTGCTCCTGGGCCAATTGTTTTGTTATTTGCTGGCCGGTGCGGGCTTCGCCGCGAGTACGCAGGCCCTCCAGGATTTTGTCCAGATATTTGAACGATGGGTCGCCGCTGGTCATTTCCCGGCAGGCTTCCTGGATGGCTTCAGGCTGGTACTGCCATTCCGTGATCCATTTTTCATACAGCGCCAATTCGTCGTCGGAGGGCAGGCGGCGCTTGCCCATGCGGGACAGCACCCTGCGCACGCCGTCGTGCACCGTTTGGTTGTGCTGTAAAAAGCTCTCCGCGTCCTCGGAGGTTTGCACTCCCGCCTCCTTCATGCTCACCGCCAGTTTTTCAGCGGCCTTGAAGGAGAAGTGCGGCCCCTTCTGCGTCATGCAGTATTGCAGCAGCATCAGCACCGCTTCCGGCGGCAGGCCCACGTCCTGCACCCATTCCCAGGCCAGGGAGATTTCCGACGGACTGACCTTGCGCCTGTCCCCGAAGGCGGCGTACACCGCTTCGGCAAACCCCACGTATTCCGCGTCGGCCTGCATCGTGACAGGTGACTGGGTTCGCTGAGCGGGGGAATAGAAGCGGTACTGGGGCGGGTCATCGCTCATGCGGGTCACCAGCCCGCGACGCTCCCAGTAGCGCAAAGCGGCTTCGATCTCCGGCACGGTGAGCATGATTTCCTGGGCCATTTCGTCCAGGGAATAATCCGGCCCCTTGTGGGCGCAGGCGAACAGCCCCCACAGATACACCTTCACATAATCGCCCTTCGCGGCGGGCAGGTAATCCAGCAGGAAGCGGTTTTCCAGCGCGGTCACGCCATACGCCAAAGCATTCTGATCGAATTCAAACACGTCCGCTTCCTCCTTTCAATCGCATGATTCCGCCCATCTGGGCCAGCAGCACCGCGCCCAGCATCAGCACGCAGCCGATATAGCCCCGGCTGTCCATGCGTTCCCCCAGCATGATCGCTCCGGCGATCACGCAGAACACCGATTCCAGGCTCATGATCAGCGCCGCGAACGCGGGACGGCAGCCCTTCTGCCCGATCGCCTGGAACAGATACCCCACGCCCGTGGACATGACGCCGGTGTACAGAACGGGCGCCAGCGCGCGGGACAGGTTTTCCCAGGTGGGATGCTCAAAGAGAAACGCAAATACCCAGTTGAGGAGCACAGCCGAAACGAACTGCATCGTGCACAGCTTGAGGGGCGACACCGTCTGCACAAAGTGATCCATGCACAGGATCTGCACCGCCCACACCACGCTGCTCAGCAGCAGAAGAGAATCGGACGGCGCAAGGGAGAATCGTTCCCCCTTCGGCACGCACAACAGATACAGCGCGGGCAGCGCCAGCAGCAGCGCCAGCCAGGTGGTCGCCTGGGTGCGCTTGCCGATGAACACGCCCAGCACCGGCACCATCACCACATACAAGGCGGTCAGAAATCCGGCTTTGCCCGCCCCGGCCTCTCCCACGGCGGCCTGCTGCAAAAACGAGGCCAGGAACAGCGCAAGCCCTTGCGCCATCCCTTTGAGGGCCTCTTTGCCGTTCAAGGGCTTTCCGGTGGTTTTGATTTCCCGCAAAAGGAAGGGCAGCAGCGCCAGGATGCCCACGGTATACCGCGCGGCGTTAAAGGTAAAGGGCTGCAAATACCGGCTGCCCTCCCGCTGAAACGCCATGGCAAAGCCCCAGATCGCGGCGGTCAGAAACAGCAGGAAAGCGCAGCGCAGCTCGGTTTTCACGGAGGTGTCGTTCATTCGGTTGGGTTCCTTTGTGTCGTGTTTTACTTCATCGTATGTTTTAATACGATGAAAAAGGGACGCTGGGGCTGTGCGCCCCAGACCTGCACCAGGGTCCTGAGGACCCGCAATAGGCGATTTCACGTTGTTGGAATAAGCGGACAAGCTTCGCCTGCCGCGCTGGGGTGACGGAAAGCTTGAGGGCTTCTGGCCCAAGAAAGCCAGGGAATAATCCGTAGGGGAAAGAGAACTTTCCCCTACGGATTTTCCCAGGCTTTCCCCGGATGCAAAGCATCCGAGTTGGCGGCTTTCAGCCGCCGGGCCAGAAGCACATCGGCATCCAGTCAGGCTTTCGCGTCCCTTCCCGTATCAGCGGGAATAAAGCTAATTTACCCAATCAAGCTGCTTCCGCTATTGAGGTCCAGGAGATGAAATCTCCTGGTTCAGGGGTACAGGGGGCTGAATAAGCCCCTTGCTTCGTCGGTCTATTAGCTTGAAGTGAGTTTTTTTAATAAATATAGCCCAGCAGCACTACAACAGCAATCAGCAGCGCCACGACGGCGCAGGCGATATAGTCGCGTTTTTCGCATTTGAGCACACGCAGGCGGGTGCGGCCCTCGCCGCCGTGATAGCAGCGGGCTTCCATGGCCATGGCCAAATCTCCGGCCCGGCGGAACGCGCTGACGAACAGCGGCACCAGCAGCGGCACCATGGCCTTGGCCCGGGCGATCAGATTGCCGGATTCAAAGTCCGCACCCCGGGCGGTCTGGGCTTTCATGATTTTGTCGGCCTCCTCCATGAGCGTAGGGATGAAGCGCAGGGCAATGGACATCATCATCGCCATTTCATGGGCCGGGAAGTGAATCACCCGCAGCGGGGAGAGCAGCCGCTCCAGACCGTCGGTCAGGGTGATGGGCGGGGTGGTCAGGGTGAGGATGCTGGAAAAGAGCACCAGCAGCACCAGGCGCAAGGAGTAATGCACGGCCAAAATCAGGGATTCCCGTTTGATCTGCGCAAAGCCCAAATCCAGCAGTACGGTTTCGCCCTGGAGGAAAAACAGGTTCAGCACGAAGGTGAGAATCAGGATCAAGCGCAGGGGCTTTAAGCCCTTGAGCATCATTTTGACAGGAACCTTGGAGAGCTTCGTCACGATCACCAGAAACGCGATGACCGGCACGAAGGCCAGCAGGTTCCCGGCCAGGAAAATCGCCACAATCACGGCGATCAGCAGCAGAATTTTGACCCGGGGGTCCATCCGGTGCACCACGCTGTCGGCGGGGTAGTACTGGCCCAGGGTGATATTATTCAGCGCCATGACGCTTCCCCTCCTTCCACAGGGTCAGCATGGCGGGCAGCGCCTGCTCCTCCCGGAAAACGTCCTCGGGGCAGGGAAGGCCCATGGCCCGCAGCTTCATGCCCAGCTTGCACACGGAGGGCACGTCCAGCCCCATGCCTTCCAGGCGCTCGGCGTGGCGGAAGATTTCTTCCGGAGTGCCCTCCATGGCGATGGTTCCGTGCTCCATCACCACCGCGCGGGTGGCGAAGCGGGCCACATCGTCCATGGAATGGGAGATCATGACCACAGTGCTGCCTTGCTTGTGCAGACCGGAAATCAATTGCAGCATATCCTCCCGGCTCTGGGGGTCGAGGCCCGCGGCGGGCTCGTCCAGCACCAAAATCCGGGGCCGCATGGCCAGCACGCCCGCCATGGCGACCCGGCGCATCTGCCCGCCGGACAGTTCGAAGGGAGATTTCTCCATGATCTCTTTGTCGCCCAGACCCACCTTTTGCAGAGCCTCCACCACGCGCTCCTTGATTTCCGCTTCGGACAGGCCCAGGTTCTTCGGGCCAAAGCCCACGTCCTTAAAGACGGTTTCTTCAAACAGCTGATGTTCCGGATATTGGAACACCAGGCCCACCGTCTTGCGTACCTCCCGCTTGTCAAAGCCCTTCTGATGAATATCCTGTCCGTCCAGAAGCACCCGGCCGGAGGTAGGCTTCAGCAGGCCGTTGATGTGCTGGGCCAGGGTGGATTTGCCCGAACCCGTGTGGCCGATGAGGGCCAGGAATTCGCCCTCCCGGACGGTCATGTTCACGTCCTGGATGGCGGTGGCCTGGAAGGGGCTGCCGGGCTGGTAGGTATGGGTCACGCGCTCCAACGTTACTTGCACAGCCGGGCCACCTCCTCCGCCATCTCATCCACTGTCAGGATGCCTTCTTTCAGCGGCATGCCCTGGGCGCGAAGCTGTTCGGCCAGCCGCGCCATGGGCGGCGCGTCCAGCCGGTAAGGACGGATGCGCTCCACGTCCGAAAAGATTTCGCGGGGCGTGCCGCTTAACACAATCTGCCCCTGGTACATCACATGGGCGAAATCGCATTCCACCGCTTCTTCCATAAAATGGGTGATCCACAGCACGGTGATGCCCTGCTCCTTATTGAGCCGTTTCACCGCCTGCATCACTTCCCGCCGTCCCTGGGGGTCCAGCATAGCGGTGGATTCGTCAAAAATAATCGCTTCCGGGGCCATGGCCAGCACGCCCGCGATGGCGACGCGCTGCTTCTGCCCGCCGGACAATAGATGCGGGGCCCGGTCGGCGAATTTCAGCATCCCCACGTCCGTCAGCGCTTTGTCGATACGGGCGGGCATTTCCGCCGTCGGCACGCCGATGTTTTCCAGGCCGAAGGCCACGTCCTCCCGCACGACGGTCGCCACCAGCTGATTGTCCGGGTTCTGGAACACCATGCCCGCCCGGCGGCGGATCTCCCAGGTTTTGCCGTCGTCCTGGGTGTCCATGCCGCAGACGGTTACGTGTCCCTCCGTGGGCAGATACAGCCCGTTGATCAGCTTTGCCAGCGTGGACTTACCCGACCCGTTCTGGCCTAAAATCGCGTGAAAAGAGCCGCGCTCGATGGTCAGCGACACATCCCGCACCGCCATCGGCCCGCCCTCGTCATAAGAAAAGGATACGTGATCCACCGAAATAATAGGTTCTGCCATCCGATTTCCTCGTTCCTGCTTATAATGCGTTCCGTGGAACGCAGGGCGATTATACCATACTTTTCCCTTGGCCGCAAGATAAAAGCGCCATACTGAAATAGATGGCGCTCGCTATGACTATATGCTTTTATGGCCTTTCTCAGAAGGGGTCTGGGGAAACCGCTCTTTGGGCATCAAAGAGCGGTTCCCCCAGGAATAAAACATCGTATTACTTGACTACCAGGTTCAGCAGCCGTCCCGGCACATAGATGCACTTGACGATGCTCTTGTTGCCGATGAGCTTCTTTACTTCGTCCTTTTCGGGCAGCTCTGCCTGGGCCGCTTCCTTGGTCAGGCTTACGGGCACCATCAGCTTGCCCTTCACCTTGCCGTTGATCTGCACGGCGATTTCCACTTCGTCCCGCACCAGATGCTTTTCATCATAGCTGGGCCAGGGCTGGGTGTAAACCGGCGCGCCGTAGCCCTGCTCCTGCCAGATTTCCTCGCAGATGTGGGGAGCCACGGGGGAGAGGAGCAGCAGCAGGGTCTTGTATTCGCCCTTGGTGACGCTGCCCTTCTGCACCATTTCGTTCACCAGCGTCATCATCTGGGCGATGGCGGTGTTGAACTTCATCTTCTCAAAATCTTCGCTGACCTTCTTGATGGTCTGGTGCATGGAGACTTTGAGGTCGTCGCTGTAATCGCCGCTGTCCGTCAGAATGTCCTGCAAACGCCATACGCGGTCCAGGAACTTGCGGCAGCCGCGGGCGCCGTTGGTGCTCCACGGAATGGCCTGGTCGAAAGCGCCCATGAACATCTCGTACATGCGGAAGGCGTCCGCGCCGATTTCGGCCACGATCTCGTCGGGGTTGACCACGTTGCCGCGGCTCTTGCTCATCTTTTCGCCGTCGGAGCCGAGGATCATGCCCTGGGCAGTGCGCTTGGCGTAGGGTTCGGGGGTGGGCACTTCGCCGATATCATAGAGGAAGCGGTGCCAGAACCGGGAGTAGAGCAGATGGCGGGTCACATGCTCCATGCCGCCGTTGTACCAGTCCACGGGCAGCCAGTATTTCAGCTCCTCCGGGTCGGCAAAGGCTTTGTCGTTGTGCGGGTCGCAGTAGCGCAGGAAGTACCAGCTGCTGCCCGCCCACTGGGGCATGGTGTCGGTTTCGCGCTGCGCCGCGCCGCCGCACTTGGGGCAGGTACAGTTCACGAAGCTGTCAATCCGGGCCAGGGGGGATTTGCCGTCGGTGCCGGGCTGGAAGTCGTCGATCTCCGGCAGGCGGAGGGGCAGTTCTTCATAAGGCACGGCCACCACGCCGCACTTGGGGCAGTGAATCAGCGGAATGGGCTCGCCCCAGTAGCGCTGGCGGTTGAAGGCCCAGTCCTTCATCTTGTACTGGACGCCGGCCCTGCCGATGCCCTTCTTTTCGATTTCCTCCAGCACCCGGGCGATGGAATCCTTCTTGTTGGTGTAGCCGTTCAGGAAGTCGGAATTGATCATTTCGCCGTCGCCGGTATAGGCTTCCTGCTCGATATCGCCGCCCTTGATGACCTGCACGATGTCGATGCCGAACTTGTGGGCGAATTCCCAGTCGCGCTGATCGTGGGCGGGCACGGCCATGATGGCTCCGGTGCCGTAGCCCATCATGACATAGTCGGAAATAAAGATGGGCACCACCTTGCCGGTCAGCGGGTTCACGGCGGACAAGCCCTCGATCTTGAGACCGGTCTTTTCCTTGGTCAGCTGGGTGCGCTCAAATTCGGTTTTCTTGGCGCATACGTCGCGGTACGCTTCGATATCCGCCATATTGGTGATCTGGCCGGCGTACTTGTCGATGAGCGGATGCTCGGGCGCCATGACCATGAAGGTCACGCCGAACAGGGTGTCGGGCCGGGTGGTGTAGATTTCCACGGTTTCGTCCGTCTTGTACAGCGGGAACTTCACGAACGCGCCGGTGGATTTGCCGATCCAGTTGATCTGCTGCTGCTTGATGTTTTCGGGGTAATCGACGGTCTCCAGGCCTTCCAGCAGCTTGTCGGCGTATTTGGTGATGCGCAGATACCACACGTCCTTGGGCAGCTGCACCACGTCGCCGTGGCAGATGTCGCACTTGCCGCCCTGGCTGTCCTCGTTGGAAAGCACCACCTTGCAGGAGGGGCAGTAGTTGACCAGGGTCTTGTCCCTGAACACCATGCCATGTTCAAACAGCTTTAAGAAAATCCACTGGGTCCACTTGTAATAGTTGGGATCGGTGGTGTCCACTTCGCGGCTGTAATCGAAGGAGAAGCCCAGCTTCTTGAGCTGCACCCGGAAGTGATCGATGTTTTCCTTGGTCACGATGGCGGGATGGATGTTGTTCTTGATGGCGTAGTTCTCCGTGGGCAGGCCGAAAGCGTCCCAGCCGATGGGGAACAGCACGTTATAGCCCTGCATCCGGCGCATCCGGGAAATAATGTCCATGGCCGTGTTGGAGCGGGGATGGCCCACGTGCAGGCCGTGGCCGGAGGGATAGGGGAATTCGATCAGGGAATAAAACTTGGGCTTGGTATGATCCTTCGACGCGGCAAAGGCCTGGTGGTCGTCCCAGTATTTTTGCCACTTGGGCTCGATCTCAGCAGGTACATAGGGCTTGACAGGCATTGCGAAAGCCTCCTTCAATCATTGCGGATTGTAACATTATAATCGGAAAGGGGGATTTTGTAAAGTTCTTTGTGTGCGATTGGAAATAAAAAGGAATTTCCCGGCTCCTGTTGCCGTCAGGATACGGATTTGATATAATGCTCCTGACCGTTCCCCCGTTTTGACAATGAATCAACCCAATACAGGAGAGGAAGCATTCGCTGTGACGACTTACTTGACTTTGGTCAGCAAAACGCATCGCCTGCCGGAGGACTGGCTGGACAGAATCAGGCTGGTATCCGCGAAAAACGCGATGCAGGAAACGTTTCAATTGGAAGAAGAAACACTGCGGCAGTTTCTGCGGCTGCGGCGCAGGCTCCTGGACGAAGGAATTGACATGGAAGCGGAAAGCGCTTACCGCTCGATTGAAGCGCAGACGAACCTATGGGCGGAATTTGAACGGGACTGCGGATTGGCATACTGTCAGCAATTTGTGGCTGTGCCCGGTTATTCCGAGCACCACATGGGCCTTGCGGTCGATATCTGTTTCGTCCGGGACGGAAAGGTGCTGGAGGATCATGCGCCTGGCAAGGAAGCGCTGTTTGCGAGGGTACACGCGGTAATGCCGGAATACGGCTTTATCCTTCGCTATATGGCAGGCAAAGAAGCCGTCACCGGCTACGGATACGAGCCGTGGCACCTGCGGTATGTCGGCATTGAGGCGGCGAAAGAGATCGCCGCGCGGGGGCTTGCGCTGGAGGAATATCTGGCGGAATAAAGGATCAATGTGCGGCGCCCGACCAGGTGCGTGCGGAGAATTACCGCTGCTCCAAGGCGCTGCGCAGAAGGGCCAAAGCGCGCTTTTCGATGCGGGAGACATAGCTCCTGGAGATCCCCAGCGCCGCCGCGGCTTCATGCTGAGGATGCATGGCCCCGTCCAGCAGGCCGTAGCGCATTTCGATCACCATCCGTTCCTTCCGGGGCAGCGCCTTCACCGCCTGCAGGGCCCGCTGCAGCATCACGCGCCGAATGGCTTCGTCTTCCACAAATCCGGCTTCCGTGCCCAGGATATCCATGAACGAAATGTCGTTGCCCTCCCCGTCTGTGCCCACCGGGTCGGAAAGGCTCACGTCTCCCCGCCGTTTTCTGGACGCCCGCAGCAGCATCAGGATTTCATTTTCAATGCACCGGGCGGCATAGGAGGAAAGCTGGGTGCCGGAATCGGCTTTGAAGGTCTCGACGGCTTTGACCAGGCCAAGCGCCCCGACGGATACCAGGTCTTCCGAGGTAAAGCCCGGCACGGTGTATTTCCTGGCGATGTGGGACACGAGGCGCAGATTGTGTTCGATCAGTTTTTGCCGGGCCTCGGCATCGCCCTCCCGCATGGCGGCGAGGGCTTTTTGCTCTTCCTCCCGCGAAAGGGGCCTGGGAAAACTGCCATGCCCCGCTACGACGCCGAAGAAGAACAGCGCGTCGTGGAAAAGCCAGAAAAGAAAAGACAGCATCTTTCATTCACCTCCGGTGTAGCATATGCCGGAAAGAATGAAAAAAGCCGTCAGCGAAAGCAGGGGGACAATCGGAGAGGAATTACCGGCCCAGGGCGAAGCGCTCCCACAGCGTATCCCTTCCCAGACGCACAGCGTGGTCATACCCAAGGGAGCAAAGCAGCGCTTCCGCTTCGCTGAACCCCGCGGTCAGCAGACGGGCGTCGTGGCAGTCGGAATTGATGATGACCTCGCCGCCCCAGGTTTTCCAGGCTTTCAGCAAAAACACGTCGGGATAGGGGGTGAATAAGTATCCCCGCGCCATTGCCCCGGTATTGACTTCCAGCAATGCGCCGGTATCGGCCAGAGGGCGAAGGGCATCCAGGGCGATTGTTTGATAAGCCGGGCTGTTTTCATCATACAGATGCAGAGAAGCGTTGTTTTTCCTTACCAGGTCGTAATGGCCGATGATGGGCGCGCGGGAGGACAAGACATAATCCCGGACCGCCGAAAAATAGCGCCGCGCCATTTCCAGGCCATCGCCGCTGCAGTATGCATCCACGTACTGCTTCAGCTGCTCCGGCGAAGCGTCGACCGGCGTGTGATGACCGTCCGGCTTGGTAAAATAATGGAAGGAAGCGATGAAATAATCGTAATCCGCCGTGGAGCAGCAGGAGCATAAATCCCGCTCCACTCCCAGATAGATCGTCATCCGGTCGGCGTATTCCCGCTTTAAGGCGCGGATTTCCGCTTGATAAGCCTCCTCCCGGGCCGGGTCGATGCAGTACCCGGGATCAAAGGTCTGCGGCGCGTGGGAGGAAAAGCCCAGGGACAGAAAGCCCAGGTTCAGCGCCCGCTTCGCCATTTCGGCAGCAGGTGTTTTTCCGTCGCAGTAGGGGGTGTGCACATGGGCGCAGGATAGGATACTCACAGCGCTTCGTCCTCCAGGATTTTCTTCGCCTTTTCCGCGCAGGCTTTGCTGCTGGCCAGGATACCGCAGGCATCGTCGTAATAAGGCCGATCATGACCCAGGGAAAGGAAGAAGCCGCCCGCCTCCTGCACGATCAGGGAGCCTGCCGCCACATCCCAGGGACGCAGGCGAAGCTCGAAAAAAATGTCCGCCCGGCCGCATGCCACGTCACACAGGTCGATGGCCGCGGAACCGCCGCGCCGCAGGTCGCCTGCCCGAAGCAGAAACTGGCGGGCCGCGTTCATTGAACGGCTGACCAGATCGGCGTCGTAGGGGGAGGTGCCAAAGCACACCATGGCGTTCTCAAACGGCGTTTGGGAAACGTGAATGGCCTGTCCGTTCAGAAAAGCGCCTTGGCCGGATGCGGCGGAAAACATTTCATCGGCGTAAGGGTTGTATACCACGCCCATCACCGGCCGCTTGTTTTCCAGCAGCCCGATGGACACCGCCGACATGTTGCGGCGGCGCATAAAATTGAGCGTGCCGTCGATGGGGTCCACCACAAATGTCGGCGCGTCGGTCAGCGGTTCGTTCTCCTGCTCCTCGGCGAAGAAGCGAGAGGCGGGGAGCAGGGCCGCCAGTTCTTTCTTGAGAAAGGTCTGAACCGCCACATCCGCATCCGTGACGAAGTTGAAATGCCCTTCCTTTTGGTGGATGGCGGCATGCTGGTGCTGCAGCATGATCCGCCCCGATGCCCGGGCAAGCTCCATGATTTGATTCAGCATAAGCGCACGCTTCCTTTGTTCTTCCTTTTTATCGTATCTTTGGCTGCCGCTTGTATCATATCACATCCAACAGAAATTGTCCATTTTCTTTCCGACGCCGCCGCAGGCATCAGCCCGATGAGCGCAGCATCTCGCTTTGCAGCCGGGACAGGATGCGCTTTTCGAGACGGGAGATGTAGGATTGGGAGATTCCCAACTGGTCGGCCACCTCCTTCTGGGTCATTTCCCGGCTGCCGCCGAGGCCGAAACGCATCTTCATGATGCGCTGCTCCCGCTGGGAAAGCCGCGACAGCGCATGGCCCAGCAATTGCTTTTCCGCGTCCTCCTCCATGCCCCGGGACACCAGATCGCTTTCCGTGCCCAGCACGTCGGAGAGCAGCAGCTCGTTTCCGTCCCAGTCGGTTTTGAGCGGCTCGTCCAGCGACACTTCGTATTTGAGCCTGCTGGTGTGGCGCAGGTACATAAGCACTTCATTTTCAATGCAGCGGCTGGCATAGGTGGCCAGCTTGATTTTCTTGCCGGGGTCGAAGGTGTTCACGGCCTTGATCAGGCCGATCGTACCGATGGAAATCAAATCCTCGATGCCGACGGAGGTGTTTTCAAACTTCTTGGCGATGAATACCACCAGCCGCAGGTTGCGCTCAATCAGGATGGAGCGGATCGTGCCGTCGTCCTCCGGCAGCCGGGCGACCAGCTCCAGTTCCTCCTCCGGGGTCAGAGGCTGGGGCAGCGGATCGGCTCCGCCGATGTAATGCACCCCGTCCGGCCGCAGCCGTGAAAAAAACAAAAGCATCCATTTCTTCATGTCCGTTGCCTGCATGGCAATCATCCCCTCTCATCTGAAAAAATCATTCGGAATCAGCGCGGCTTTTTCCGAAAAGCCCGAAATGGCAACGGCAGCGTCAATGCGGCGCGCCTTCCCTTTCGTGCGCAGCTCCAGCTGATCGGCGCGGAAGCACATCAGCGTTCCGTTTCCCGCCGCCGTGCGGATGGGCAGCAGCCGCCAGCCGGTCGGCAGGGTGGAAAGATTCCCTGCCCGCACGCCTGCCGGAAGCAGGGAAGCGACCGCTCTCTCCGAAACCACGATCACGGGCAGGCCGGTCACCCCGTCGATCAGCAGGTTGCCGCTATCCCGCAGCACGGGCAGCTTTGCGCTCCTGCCGCGATAAAAGATCGTCAATTCGCCCGCGCTTCCTGTGGCCGAATCTCTGCCCTGCGCACGGCAAATCCCCAGCGCTGCCGCCCCGCACACGATCAGGGCGGCAGGGGCGGAAGTCCCGTTTTTCAGCAGCGCGTCCGTCAGCCCGCACAGCAGCAGGGCGGAAGCGATGACCCAGGGAAACAGGAAAAAACCGGCTTTGCCAAAGGAAATGACCGTGATTGCCAGCATGGATAAAAACAGCGCGGGAAGACCGCGCATTGCGCCGCCCATCGTCCATGCCAGCAGCGCGGTCACAGCCCCGACCACCGCGCCGGCCGCCGCCCGCAGCCCGCGGAACCGTGCCCGCCGCAGGCGCGCAGCCAGCAGCAGCGAAAGAAAGTCCATCCAGAAATTGATGAACAGATACGCTTCCCCATATACCCGCATCGGCCTGTCCTCCGGGAAAAAGTATAGAGCAACAAGGACTGTTTCGGCGTCGAAAACCGATGCAAACGGCGTCGAAAAAAAGTATCTGCTGAACTGCAAGGATTTAATGGGCGCTTTAATACACTAAACGAAACGAAGCAGGGGCCTGTGCGGCCCCCGTACCCCTGCACCAGGGGACTTCGCCCCCTGGACCCATTTAGTGGATACTGC
>CADCJO010000033.1 GCA_902801765.1 uncultured Eubacteriales bacterium | reverse complement strand
TGGTCAACGTAGCGCTGCTACGCCTCCCTTCATTCAGCTTTGCCAGAACGAAAAATCCATCCCGAATCTTTCAATATTTTAGACGAGAAATAGTATAAGGAGCTTTCATCAATAAAGAAGTATGATTCAAAACCCCTTGGCCGGCTTTGCCGACAGCTCCCCTGCCGAGAGGCGAAGGGGTTCTCCCGCATCCATGGATTCCATGATCGACTGAACAGCTGCGTTTAAAGCGAGAAAGGATTACAGGAGTTTGACCAGTTCATCCCGCACGCTGTCCAAACGAGCGTCGCTGAGACCGAAATCCATTTGCTTGTAGCTCCAGGCGCTGCGGGCGATGCCATACTTTTCAAAGGTTTCGTGAATCTGCCGATACCACTTGACCGTATCCTCCGGCGTCGCCTTGTCGATGACGCCGTATTCGCCGCAGTACAGGATCGCGTTGTATTTCTTCGCCGCCTCAATGGCAGGAGCGAATAACTGATCGAAGTAATCAGCGGGAAGAGCCGCTTCCTCAAAGCTCACGTCATGGCTCACGTCCGCATGGTACACCCAGTAGGCATGCTGGTGTGTGAAGGTGACGGGATCATAGCAATGGAAATTGTAGACTACTTTGTCGTCCGCTGGCGCGTCCAAATCCTTCACAGCGATGGGAGCGTTGTTGTAATAGCTGCCCACCAGGATCAGCGTATCGGGTGCAATCGCGCGGACGCGGCGGATGCAGTTCTTTACAATGCTGTTCCAGGCTTTGATGACGCTGGGGTCAGTCACTTCGTTGAGCAGTTCAAAGGCGATACGGTCGCTGTTCTTTCCAAAGTGCCGGGCGATTTCCTCCCACAGCCGGTAGAAGCGTTCCTGGTAGGTCGCACTGTCAAAGAAACCCGCTTCCTTTTCCCCGACGTCAAAGGAATAGCCCGCGGTCTTATGCAGATCCAGCACCATGTTCAGCCCGTTCGCCCGGCACCAGTCATAGGCTTTCGCAATGCGGGCAAAATTATCCTGTTTGTAGGTGCCATCCTCGTTTTCTAACACATTGTAATCCAGTGGGAGCCGCACGTGATCTACACCCCAGGAAGCGATGGTTTCAATGTCCTTTTCGGTGATGAAATTGTTCAGCCTCTCCAGAGAGTAATCGCACTGGCTCATCCATCCGCCCAGGTTGACCCCGCGGTAAAATCCGTAACGCTTCATCAGTATACTTCCTTTCCGTTTTGTCTTTTATATTATAATGGACTTGTCTGATCTTGTAAACAGGGAAAAATAAAAAACCGCGTTCAGAGACGCGGTATAAAGTTATTTTGTGGTAAGCAATTGTCCGTATCCGGGGAAGGGCCAGAGGCGGTCATCCACAATCATCTCGGCCTCATCCACCAGAGCGCGCAAAGCTTCCATATTTGTTACGATGCTGTCCCGGCAATGACGCGCCTGGGTCAGCGGATCATCAGATGAATCGAGGCTGTCCACGCTCTGACGCAATTCGCCGATCTTTTCCTGAATCGCGCAGGTCATGACGGACAGCTTCCTGACCAGTTTTTCTTCGCAGGTCAGCGGCAGGTCAGGAAGCAAGGCTTTCCGGGAGCTTGCGGAGGCTGCCACCTTGCCAGCATACTCAATGACGGCGGGCAGGATCTCCTGATTCGCCAAATCCAGCATGGTGTGAGCTTCGATAGAAATGATCTTGCAGTAGTTTTCCAGCTGAATCTCGTAGCGGCTGTACAGTTCCTGACGTGTATAGACCCGCTGGCGCTCGAACAGGGCGATGTTGTCTTCCGTAATCAGGTACGGCAGCGCGTCGGGGGTGCTGGGCAGATCGAGCAGCCCGCGCCGGTGCGCTTCCTCCCGCCAGGCGTCGGCGTAGTTGTTGCCGTTGAAAATGATGCGCTTGTAGTTGGCGATGGTATCCACCACGATCTGCTCCACGGTGGCGCGGATATCCACGGCGGTTTCGAGCTGGTCGGCGAAGTCACCCAGCACGTCGGCCACGATGGTGTTGATGACCACGTTGGGCTCGGCGATGGACTGGGGCGCGCCGGGACTGCGGAACTCAAATTTGTTGCCGGTGAATGCAAAGGGCGACGTGCGGTTGCGGTCGGTGGAATCCTTGGGAATGCGTGGCAGCGTATTGACGCCGATATTCATCTCCAGCTTTTCCCCGGCGGTGTAGGCGTTGTGGTGCTCGATGGCGTCCAGCACGGCTTCCAGCTCGTCCCCCAGGAACATGGAGATGATGGCGGGCGGAGCTTCATTGCCGCCCAGGCGGTGGTCGTTACCCGCGCTGGCGATGGAGATGCGCAACAAATCCTGATGCAAATCGACGGCTTTGATCACCGCCACCAGGAACAGCAGGAACTGGGCGTTCTCGGCGGGCGTCTCCCCCGGCTCCAGCAGGTTCAAGCCCGTATCGGTGCTCAGCGACCAGTTGTTGTGCTTGCCCGAGCCGTTCACCCCCGCAAAGGGCTTTTCATGCAGCAGACAGGCGAAGCCATGTTTGGCGGCGACCCGCTTCATGATTTCCATGGTGAGCTGATTGTGGTCGGTGGCCAGGTTGGCGGTGGTAAACACGGGAGCCAGTTCATGCTGGCAAGGCGCGGCCTCGTTGTGCTCCGTCTTGGCGGACACACCCAGCTGCCACAGCTGCTGGTCCACCTCCTGCATGAACGCCTGCACCCGGGGCTTCAGGTTGCCGAAATAATGGTCGTCCAGCTCCTGGCCCTTGGGCGGGCGCGCGCCAAACAGGGTGCGGCCGGTATAGATCAAATCCTTGCGCTTATAATACAAGTCCCGGTCGATGAGAAAATACTCCTGCTCCGAACCCACGGTCGCCGTGACCTTTTTCACGTCGATGTGCCCCAGCAGCCGCAGCACGCGCTTGGCCTGGCGGTTCACCGCCTCACTGGAGCGCAGCAGCGGGGTTTTCTTGTCCAGGGCGTGGCCGCCGTAGCTGCAAAACGCCGTGGGGATGCACAGCGTACCGTCCTTGATAAAGGCGTAGCTGGTGGGGTCCCAGGCGGTATAGCCCCGGGCCTCGAAGGTCGCGCGCAATCCGCCCGAGGGGAAGGAAGAAGCATCCGGCTCGCCGCGCACCAGCTCCTTGCCGCTGAACTCCATGATCGCCCCGCCGCCGTCGATGGGCGACAAAAAGGAATCGTGCTTTTCTGCGGTGATGCCCGTCATGGGCTGGAACCAGTGGGTGTAATGGGTAGCCCCTTTTTCCACCGCCCAGTCCTTCATGGTGTTCGCCACCACGCTGGCAACCTCCAGATTCAGGCTCTTGCCCTCGGCAATGGTGCGGTGCAGGGCTTTATAGGTTTCCTTGGGCAGGCGCTGACGCATCACCGCGTCGTTGAATACCAGGCTTCCGAAGGTTTCCTGTAAATTCATGCTGGCCTCCGTTCTTCCTTTGCGGCGAAAATTTCAGAAAAAGCGCCGCGGGACACTTCGCTGCGGCGCTTTGGATTTTTACGTTGGCATTATATGCTTTTTCGCGGTTTCTGTCAAGATTCGTGGGCTGTTTTGAAACTGTACTTGATCACATCTCTTTGGTGTTGATGCGCGTCAAGGCGCGTTTCAGCTTCGCTTCCGCCATAACGTAATCCCGATCCTGGTGATCCATGGATTTCATGCGCTCTTCCGCCGCTTCCCCAGCGCGCCTGGCGCGCTCCAGATCGATTTCATCCGCCCATTCAAACGTAACGGGAATGACGCGCACCTCGTTTCCGGACACGCTGAGCATCCCGCTATTGCAGGCGGCCTGGCGGGTTTCGCCGTTTTCGTCCGTCACATACGCCTGGCCGATGCCCAGCGGAATGGCGAAATCGATGTGGTGCGGCAGGATGCAAACGTCGCCGTTCACCGTGCGCAGGATGATCTTCTGCGCTTCGCCGTCAAAGACCATGCGGTCGGGCGTCACGATCTGCAAATGGAATGTGGACATATTCTTATCCTCGTTTATTCGCTCTTCTTGGCCTTGGCTACCGCTTCGTCGATGGTGCCCACGAACAGGAACGCGCTCTCGGGCAGGTCGTCGTGCTTGCCCTCGATGATTTCCTTGAAGCCGCGGATGGTTTCCTTGAGGGGCACATACTTGCCTTCCATGCCGGTGAACTGCTCGGCCACGGAGAAGGGCTGGCTCAGGAAGCGCTGCACCTTGCGGGCGCGGGCCACGATCAGCTTGTCTTCGTCGCTCAGCTCGTCCATACCCATGATGGCGATGATGTCCTGGAGTTCCTTGTAGCGCTGCAGAATGCTCTGCACCGCGCGGGCCACTTCGTAATGCTCCCGGCCTACGATCTCGGGGCTCAGGATGCGGCTGGTGGAATCCAGGGGATCGACCGCCGGATAGATGCCCAGGGAGGAAATGGCGCGGCTCAGAACGGTAGTAGCGTCCAAATGGGCGAAGGTGGTGGCGGGAGCGGGGTCAGTCAGGTCATCCGCAGGCACGTACACGGCCTGCACGGACGTGATGGAGCCCTTCTTGGTGGAGGTGATACGCTCCTGCAATGCGCCCATTTCCGTGGCCAGCGTCGGCTGGTAGCCCACGGCGCTGGGCATACGGCCCAGCAGAGCGGACACTTCGGAGCCCGCCTGGGTGAAACGGAAGATGTTGTCGATGAAGAGCAGCACGTCCTGGTTCTCCCGGTCGCGGAAATATTCGGCCATGGTCAGTCCGGAAAGCCCCACGCGCATACGGGCTCCCGGCGGCTCGTTCATCTGGCCGTACACCAGCGCGGTCTTGCTGATAACGCCGCTCTCCTTCATTTCGTTGTACAGGTCGTTGCCCTCGCGTGTGCGCTCGCCCACGCCCGCGAACACAGACAGGCCGCCGTGCTGCTTGGCTACGTTATTGATCAGTTCCATGATCAGCACCGTCTTGCCCACGCCCGCGCCGCCGAACAAGCCGATCTTGCCGCCCTTGGCGTAAGGAGCGATCAGGTCCACCACCTTAATGCCCGTTTCCAGGATCTCGGAGGAGGATTCCTGCTCCTCATAGGAGGGGGCAGGGCGATGGATGGGCCAGCGTTCCTCGGTCACGGGGTCGGGCTGGTCGTCAATGGCCTGGCCCAGCAGGTTAAAGATGCGGCCCAGGCATTCGTTGCCCACCGGCACGGTGATGGGGCTGCCGGTATCCACAGCGTCCAGGCCGCGCACCATGCCGTCCGTGGCGTTCATGGAAATGCAGCGCGCCACATTGTCGCCGATGTGCTGCGCCACTTCCGCGGTGATCTTCCTGTCCCCGTTCATAATTTCAATGGCGTTGAGCAGCTCAGGCAGCTGCCCGTCCTCGAACCGGATGTCCAGCACGGGGCCGATGACCTGAACCACCTTGCCCATATTTTTGTCGCTCACGATTGGGTTGCTCCTTTCGAGGGAGATATTTGGAATGGTGTTTTCTGGGGGAAACCGCTCTTTGGGGGCCAAAGAGCGGTTTCCCCCAGCCCCCCTTCCGAGAAAGCCATAAAGGAATCGTTCTTTGGGCTATTCTGTGAATCATGTCGTTTTATATCGACTGACTGATTCTACTGCTCAGCTCCCGCCACGATCTCCGTGATCTCCTGGGTAATGGCGCCCTGGCGGGCCCGGTTGTATTTGAGGCGCAGGCCGCTGATCATTTCCCCGGCGTTCTTGGTGGCGGAGTCCATGGCGTTGCGGCGGGCTGACACTTCGCTGGCGAAGGAATCGCACACCGCGCTGTACAGCTTTCCGGCCAGGTAATCCGGCACGGCTTTTTCCAGCATTTCTTCGGGGCTGGGCTCGTAAATCGTCACTACGTTCCGGGGCGGCTGGTTTTCAGGCTTCTGGATAGGCAGCAATTGCTCCACCTGCACCTCCTGGCTCATCATGGAACGGAAGGAGGTATACACCAGCACCAGTTCATCATAATCGCCCCGCTTATACCCCTCGATCAACTCCTGAGTCAGGCGGTAGCAGCGGCTCACGCTCAGGCCCTCCACATGGCCGATGGTATCGTCCAGCAGAGTGACGCCCAAACGCTGGAATTTATCGATGGCTTTGCGCCCCAGCGGCAGCACACAGTAAGGCGTGTCCTCCGCGTGGGCGGCGACGGCCTTGAACACGTTGGCGTTGTAGCCGCCCGCCAAACCGCGCTCCCCGGCGATCACCACATAACAGCGGTTCTTCACCTCCCGGGGGGTGACGAAGGGAACCTGGGGGTCGACGCACTGGGCCACCGCCGCCATGATGGCTTCCCGGGAAATGGCGGCGTAGGGCTTGCTGTTTTCCATGCGCTCCTTGGCGCGGCGGAGTTTGGAGGTTGCCACCAGCTGCATGGCCTTGGTAATCTGCATGGTGCTTTCCACGCTTTTGATGCGCAGTTTGATGGCTTTCATGGACGCTCCTGCCATGCTGCTGCCTCCTTACTTTTTGGTTTTGAGAAAATCGGCGGTGAAGCTGTCCAGGGCGGATTTCAGCTTCGCTTCGGTTTCGGCGCTGAGCAGGCCGGTGTCCTTGATGGCGGAAAGCACGTCGCCGTGCTGCGCGGCCATGCGCGCATAGAGCGCTTCCTCGTATTCCGCCACGTCCTTCACTTCCACGTCCTTCAAATAATCGTGGGTGACGGCGTAGAAAATGCAAACCTGGTCTTCCACAGCCACGGGGTGGTTGCGGTTCTGCTTGAGCACCTCCACGATGCGCGCACCCTGGGCCAGGCGGGCCTTCGTGTCCGCGTCCAGGTCGGAGCCGAACTGGGCGAAGGACTGGAGCTCGCGGTACTGGCTGTAGAGCAGCTTCAGGCTGCCCGCCACCTTCTTCATGGCCTTGATCTGAGCGTCGCCACCCACGCGGCTGACGGAGATGCCGGGGTCGATGGCCGGCATGATGCCGCTGTGGAACAGCTCGGTTTCCAGGAAGATCTGGCCGTCGGTGATGGAAATGACGTTGGTCGGGATGTAAGCCGACACATCGCCCGCCTGGGTTTCGATGATGGGCAGGGCGGTGATGGAGCCGCCGCCGTATTTCGCGTCCACTCGGGCGGAGCGCTCCAGCAGACGGGAATGCAGATAGAACACGTCGCCGGGGAAGGCTTCGCGTCCCGGCGGGCGGCGGATCAGCAGGGACAGGGCGCGGTAGGCTACCGCATGCTTGCTCAGATCGTCGTACACGATCAGCACGTCCTTGCCCTGATCCATAAAGTATTCCGCCATGGCGCAGCCGGAATAAGGGGCGATGTACTGCAAGGGGGCCAGTTCACTTGCGGAGGCGCTGACCACGGTGGTGTATTCCATCGCGCCCGCCGCGTCCAGGGTTTCCACCAGCTGGACCACGGTGGACATCTTTTGCCCGATGGCCACGTAAATGCAAAGAACGTCCTTGCCCTTCTGGTTGATGATGGTGTCGGCGGCGATGACCGTCTTACCGGTCTGGCGGTCGCCGATGATCAGTTCGCGCTGGCCTCGGCCGATGGGGATCATGGAGTCAATGGCCTTGATGCCCGTTTGCAGGGGCACGGACACCTTCTTGCGCTGGATGATGCCGGGGGCATTGCGTTCAATGGGGCGCATTTCCCTGGAATCAATGGGGCCCTTGCCGTCGATGGGCTGGCCCAGGGAATTGACCACGCGGCCGATCATCGCTTCGCCGACCGGCACGGACACCACCTGGCCGGTGCGTTCCACGGTATCGCCCTCGCGGATGCCCTCGTCGGTGCCCAGCATAACGATGGCCACGGAATTTTCCTCCAGGTTCAGGGCCATGCCGTATTCGCCGTTGGGGAACTTGACCAGCTCGTTGGCCATGCACTGATCCAGACCGGTGGCGCGGGCAATGCCATCGCCGATCATGATGATGGTGCCGGTGTCGCTCTGGGAGATTTTATTGCTGTAATGCTTGATCTGTTCTTTGATCAGCTTTGATATTTCTTCCGGTTTTAATTGCATCATATCACCGCTTTCCGTCCAATGTGTCGCCGGGTCACTGGCCCGCCATCGCCTGCCGGATGGCCTGCAGGCGGTGTGCCACGGTGTTGTCGTAGCGCTTGCCGTCCATCTGGAGCAGCACGCCGCCCAGAACGGAGGCATCAACCTTTTCCCTGATGACGACTTCCTTGCCGCTCATGCTTTGCAGCTTTTGAATCAGCTGTTCCCGCTGCTGTTCATTCAGGGGCTGGGCGGTGGTCACTTCGGCCTCCACAACGCCGTGCTCGCGATTGTAGCACGCCCGGTAGGCGTCCGCGCACTCGGCGAATTCATGGATGGCCCCGCGCTCCACCAGGATCTTTAAGAAGTTCAGCACATATTCGTGCACGCTGCCCTTCAGCGTGTCGTCCACGATGGCGACGCGCTGTTCCTTGGGCAGGGTCAGATTGCCGAGCAATCGGATGAAATCTCCGTTTTCCCGGAAGGATTCCTTGAGTACCTGAACTTCCCGCAGCGCGTCCCGTTCGATATGCTCCTCAGCGCACAGGGCGTACAGCCCTTCGCCGTATTCTCTGCCGAACTCCGTCACTGCCGCTCACCAACATTCTGAATGAATTCGTCCACAAAGCCGTCGTAGTCCTTCTGGTTGATTTCGCGCTCCACCACTTTGGACGCGATATCCACCGCCAGCTCGGAAATTTCGCTCCGCACGTCCTGGAGCATCTGTTTCTTCTGCTGGGCGATTTCCTCTTCGGCCTTCTGCTTGACATGGCTGGCCTGGCTGTTGGCTTCGGCCACGATCTGATCGCTCTTCCGCTGAGCCGTCTGGGTCGCGGATTTGATCAGGCTGTCAGCCTCCTGACGGGCGGACGCCATTTTCTGCTCATATTCCTGCTTCATCTGGTTGGCCGATTCCCGGCTCTCATCCGCGTCGGAATAGATTTTGTCCACCTGCTCCCGCCGCGTCTTCATCATGGCCTGCACCGGCTTGAACAGGAACTTTTTCATAATCAGGAAAATGATGAGCAGATTGCAAAGAGAGATCAGACTCTGCCAAAAGTTGACAGAAATAATTTCCAAGGATTGCATGCTCATCTCTCACCGCCTTTCTGAACGCGGGATTCCTTACTGCAGCGGAATGCCCTTGCTGACCGCCCATTCGACGGCGTTTTTCAGGATATTCACGAAGGAGCCGGGAGCCACGAAAATCAGCAGGATGCCGATGATCAGGCCGTACAGACCGGTGGTTTCAGCCAAAGCGCAGCCCAGGATCAGGGTGGAAGTGACGGCGCTTCTGCTTTCAGGCTGGCGGCCGACGGCCTCGCAAGCCTTGGCCACGGCCTGGCCTTCACCGATACCAGGGCCAATACCGGCGACCAGGGCGATACCGGCGCCGATGGCGCAGCAACCGAGAATGATACCAATTGCGATTTGAAGCATGATGGGAACCTCCTCAATTTTGTTAGTTTTTTAGTTCAAAGTTCTAAGTTCCAAGCAATATCGTTCAATACATCGGGTTTTGAAAGCTTAGAACTTAAATCCTCATTCTTCCTCCGGCACCGCTGTGGCGATATTCATCATGGTCAGCATAGCGAAAATGAACGCCTGCATGCACCCGCTGAAAATATCAAAGTACAGGCTCAGCACCGCGGGGAGACCGATCTGCAGGAAGGGAATCTGACCCAGGAAGCCGGGCAGCCAGCCCAGCACCATCACCGACAGATTCCGCAGCGCAAAGGCGATCAGCACGGAAATAACCATGCCGCTCATGACGTTTCCGTAATGACGGAAGGCCATGGAAATGGGTGTGGCGAATTCGCCGATGATGTTCAGCGGGGCAAAGAAGGGAATGGGGCTGAAAAAGCCCTTGATGTAATTCCACAGACCGCCCTGCAGCTTGTAATGCGTAATCAGGATGAACACCAGGATGGCCCAGCCCACCACCACGTTCATGTCGGAAGTCGGCGGGAACAGACCCAGCAGACTGCTCAGGCTGCTCAGCGCCGACAGCGCCAGGATACCCGCCACGAACGGCGCGAAGCCCAGGAACTTTTTGCCCATGTTGTCCGAAACCAGCCCCGTCACCTTTTCCACGATCCACTCCGCGGCCAATTGCCGCTTGGAATCAGGCACGACTTTGATGCCGTGGGTCAGATACAGGCAGATGCCCAGGATGGACAGCATCACCGCCCAGGAATTGATCTGGGCCTCAGTGATGGGCAGGTCCTGCAACGGCAGGGGTATGGTGAAGTAAATCTGCGCGCCGGATATCTGCACGCCCTCGGAAAGCGGAGCGTCGGGGGTGGTGCACACTTTCAGCACCATGGCCGCTACCAGCGGCAGGATGATCAGCAATAGCAGAAGGAAGTCCACAAGACGTGAACGGCTTTTACTTTCCACTGTGTTCGTTATGCCTCCTTCTGATCGTTTCCGGTCAATCGCCGGAGGGTAATGATGATATTGGGAAACAGGAGCGGGAGCAGCGCGGCCCAGGGATTAAAAACCTGCGTCTGGGTCACCGCGATCGCGGCAATCGCGCCGATGAGCAGCATCCGGAGCACGAAGGACGCCTGCATTTTTTTGCCTGCCTGCTTCGCTTCGTCGCTGAGGGGCGTGTTCTTTTTCTCCTCCGTCTGCCCGTCCGTTTCTTCGGTTTCGTCCTGTTCCTGCCGGGGCAGTACGGGCATGCTGTTCGTGACTCCCTGCACAGTCATCGCCATGGCGAAGAAATTCCCCACTGTGGCGAGATACCCCAACGCCGCGCCGGCCAGCACCCTCCAGTCGAACTGACGCAGCACCAGGAACACGGCGATCATCAGCACGGTCAGGATGGCTGTGCCGAGGGCGATTTTTTTTGTTTCCGCCTGCACGGCGGGCTCGATCTTCATGATCATTTCCTCAGTTGTTCGTTTAAAGATCCAAGTTCCAAGTTCTAAGTTCTAAGCCCAAAATGGTCAAACAAATCGTCTTAGAACTTGGAACTGAGAACTTAGAACTAAAACTGATATTACTTGGTTCCGAAGAGCCTGTCGCCGGCGTCGCCCAGACCGGGCACGATATAGCCGTGGTCGTTCAGGTGTTCGTCGCAGGCGGCCACATAGATGTCCACGTCGGGATGATCCTTCTGCAGGCGGGCAATGCCTTCGGGCGCGGCGATCAGGTTGACCAGGCGGATGT
Source organism: uncultured Eubacteriales bacterium (assembly GCA_902801765.1). Taxonomy (GTDB): domain Bacteria; phylum Bacillota; class Clostridia; order Christensenellales; family Aristaeellaceae; genus RUG563. Next base: position 11,705 of record CADCJO010000033.1, on the reverse strand, counting down.
TGTTGCAGCCGCGCTGCTTGATGAAGCTGATGGCCGCGGAGGCGCTGCCGCCGGTGGCCAGCATGGGGTCCAGCACGATCAGCTGGCGGTGTTCGGCGTCATCGGGCAGCTTGCAGTAGTATTCCACGGGCTCCAGCGTTTCAGGGTCGCGGTACAGCCCGATGTGGCCCACCTTGGCGTTGGGAATCAGGTTCAGGATGCCGTTGACCATGCCCAGGCCAGCGCGCAGGATGGGGATGATGCCGATGGGCTTACCCGCCAGCGTTTTGGTCTTCATGGGGCAGATGGGGGTTTCGATTTCCACGTCCGCCGTGGGCAGATCGCGGGTGACTTCGTACACCATCAACATGGAAATTTCATCCAGCAGTTCACGGAATTCCTTGCAGCCCGTGTCCTTCTGGCGCATGATGCTCAGCTTGTGCTGGATGAGCGGATGATCGAAAATATGTACTTTGCTCATGGGGGTTCCTTCCTTTCGTGAAATTGGCGGTACCGCGCCAAAGCGTATTTCCATTTATCTATTATAAACGATATTGTCTGCGTTGACAAGCAAATTTTCATGCAATGCGGAAAAGATGATAAAAACCGCAGTGAATATTTTTTCAAAGCAGTTCCATCTTGATGCCTTACGTGTTATAATAAGTTCCGGAACCGGACACACCGGCTGCATATTCACGCAGAAAAACGGAGGAACATTTCCGTGACCCAGGGAGCAGAATGGAAAGTTATCCACATGGCGCACAGCGAAAAGAACGCCAGGGAAATCATTTCCCTTCTGGCGCGGGAAGGCTTTCTGGCCCGCGCCAAGCAGGTGTACAAAACTGTTTCTTCAGAAGAAAACTATTATGAAATCATGGTGCCTGGCTCGGAGGCGGTGGAAGCCCAGCAGCTTTTGATCGAAAACAATCTGCTGATGTAACGACCGCCGCGCATCCTGCTCCCCTTCTCTCCTTGCGGGAAGGGGGATTTTTGTTGGTAAGCAAAAGAAAAGGGACATGTTTATGAAAATTGCCGATCTCCACATTCACTCCAAGTATTCCCGCGCAACAAGCAGCGAGGGCGACGCGCCGCACCTGGATTTATGGGCGCGGTACAAGGGCATCGACCTGGTTGGTACCGGGGATTTTACCCATCCCAAATGGCGGGAAGAATTAAAGGAAATGCTCGTTGAGGACGGGGACGGAGTCTACCGTCTCAAGGATGAATACTCTTTGCCCTGCGATATTCCCCACGCGGGAGAACCGCGCTTCATCGTGACGGGCGAAATCAGCACGATTTATAAGCGGGACGGCAAAACCCGCAAGGTGCATCATGTCATCATCCTGCCCGGTCTGGAAGCGGCGGAGGAACTCTCCCATCGCCTGGAAGCCATCGGCAACCTGCACAGCGATGGTCGTCCCATCCTGGGCCTGGACAGCCGCGACCTGCTGGAGATCGTGCTGGAAAGCTGCCCGGAAGCGATCTATATTCCCGCGCACATCTGGACGCCGCATTTTTCTTTGTTCGGCGCGTTTTCAGGCTTTGATACTATCGAGGAATGCTACGGCGATTTGACGCCCCACATTCATGCCCTGGAAACAGGGCTGTCCTCCGACCCGCCCATGAACCGCAGGCTGTCCGCCCTGGACGGTCATCTGCTGGTGTCCAATTCCGACGCGCATTCGCCGCAAAAGCTGGGGCGCGAAGCGAACCTGCTGACCTGCGGTATGACTTATCCCGAACTGAAAAAAGCGCTGGAAACCAGTGAAGGCTTTCACGGCACTATTGAATTTTTTCCGGAGGAGGGCAAGTATCATCTGGACGGGCACCGGGCCTGCCAATGCTGCCTGGAGCCGGAGGAAACGGCGAAATTTGGGGGACGCTGTCCTGTCTGCGGTAAGAAAATCACCATCGGCGTGCTGAACCGGGTGGAAGCCTTGGCGGACAGACCCATGCCCGGCCCGATGGAAAAACCCTTTGAAAACCTGATACCCCTGCCTGAATTGGCAGGCGAAGCCCTGGGCGTGTCCGCGTCCAGCAAGAAAGCGCAGGCTTTATACTTTGATTTGCTGCATAAGCTCGGCCCGGAATTTTCCATCCTGCGGGAAAAGACGCCGGAGGAGATCGAAAGCGCTGGGGGCTTCCTGATGGGCGAAGCCGTCCGCCGCCTGCGGACAGGCCAAGTGATACGCCGAGGCGGATATGACGGGGAATACGGCGTGATTTCCGTGTTCCGGCCCGGCGAGCGGGAAACCCTGCTGGGACAGACCAGCCTGCTTTCCCCCATCGCTTCCAATCCGATCAACAAGAAAAAGACCCAAAAGAAAACAGAAGAAGCTCAAAGCGAAAAAGCAACCGAAATGGACGGCAGCTTCCTGCCAAATCCCGAACAAGAAGAAGCCATTCACGCAGAGGAAACCACCGTCGCGGTCATCGCAGGTCCCGGCACTGGCAAAACCGGCACGCTGGTCAGCCGCATCGCCTGGTTGATCGAAGGCAAAGGCATATCTCCCAAGGAAATCACCGCTGTTACCTTCACCCGCCAGGCAGCGCGGGAAATGACGGAACGATTGGAAAAACGCCTGGGGAAAAAGGCCTGCCGCGGCCTGACTGTGGGCACGTTCCATCATATCTGCCTGTCGCTGCTGGATCAAAAGCCGCTCATATCCCGGGAAGCAGCCCGGGAAGCGATCGCGGATATATTAAAGGAAAGAAAGGAATCTCTTTCCCCCGCGTCCGCCTTGGATATGGTTTCTTCGATGAAGAATGGAAAGTCCGTACTGGGCATGCCTGCCGGGCTTTATGAACAGTATCAGGAACGGCTGCGGCAGATGAACCTGCGGGACCTGGACGACGTGCTGACAGAAGCGTTGGAGGTCCGTGCATCAGACCTGAAAATGTTCCGTTATCTGCTCGTGGATGAGTATCAGGATATTAACCCCATACAGCAAAAGCTGGTCCTGCATTGGAGCGATGGCAACAGCCTGTTCGTCATAGGCGACCCCGATCAATCCATCTACGGTTTCCGAGGCGCGAATGCGGCCTGCTTTGATGATTTAGCAAAGATTCGGCCCGACGCAAAAGCCATCCGCCTAAAGCAAAATTATCGTTCCACGCCTGAGATTTTGAACTGCGCCTTGGAAGCCATCCGCCAGAATCCCGGCGAAAAAAGGGAATTGCTGCCCACCCTGCCGAGCGGCGCCTCCGTCCGCCTGGCTGCCGCGCCGGACGAAAGGGCGGAATATATCTGGATTGCCAAAGAAATCGCCCGGATGGCGGGCGGCCTGGGTATGACGGAAGCCGAGGAAGGAGAGCGGGCACAGTTCGCGTTTTCGGACGTCGCAGTGCTCTGCCGCACCCACCGGCAGCTGGAGCAGATGGAAGCCTGCCTCAGCCACGACAGCATTCCCTGTGTGGTGTCGGGTCGCGGCGCGTTTCTGGAAGCGGAAAAGAACCGCGCGCTGCTGGGCTTCTTTGCCGCCCTGCTGAACCCCAAGGACGAAGTCAGCCTGACCCTTGCGCTGAAAGCTCTTTGGCATTATCCTGACGGCTTGGTTCAGCGTGCCTGCGCAGCCATGCCCTTCCTCACGGAAGGAAGCCCGAATGCGTTTGAGGCAGCGCTTTCCCCCTTTGATGCGCTTTCACCGTTCATAGAAGCGGTAAAAACCTATCGTTCCAAAGTACAGACGGAGAAGTCCCGTTCCCTGCTGGACAGTCTGGCACGGGAAACGGGCACGAAGGGAAAAGAAGTGGAACAGCTGCTGAACGCCGCCGTGTTCTATGACACCATGCCCGCTTTTCTGGAAGCTGTTCGCGCGGGCGAAGAAGGCGATATTCTGCGTCTCAGCGGCGGCAAACCCTCCGGCGCCGTGCGGCTGATGACGCTGCACGCCGCCAAGGGCCTGGAATTCCCCGCCGTGTTCCTGGCTGGGCTGGAAGAAGGTCAATTACCTTTGGTTCGTATGAAAGAGGAAACCAACGTGGAAGAGGAACGGCGGCTCTTCTTCGTCGGCATCACACGGGCAAAGCATTGCCTGACGCTGGTGTACGGCGGAAAGCCTTCCCCCTTCCTGACCGACTTGGCAAGCATACACGAAAGAATTTGCGTGAAATCTTCTCCTGCGGTACAGGCAAAGCAGATCAGTTTTCTTGTGTAAAAATCTCAGGACACGTTTTTCAGGCATTCAGCCTTCCATCGCTCCAGCTGCATCCGGTCAATGAATGCGCTTATTTTCTCAGCTGCCTTCTTTTCTTGTCGGTCAAGCGCTTCTGCCAGCTCCTTGCGAGCCTGCAGCATCCGAGCGTAAACGGCGGGATGATAGAAATTCGTCATGGTTTTTTACCTCCATTTGGTGAAACATAGGGATTTCTGTTTCCTGCATACAGCATATACCGTCGAATCCGCGTATGCAAGAGAGAAGATTGTCGAATCTACGCGAACATACTATATTTCGTTCGACATTTGAGAAGAAACGCAAGATATAGCGGTTATTTATTTCAAAAGTATTTCAAAATAGTTAATATTCATCAAAAAAGTATGAAGAAAAATGAAAACAAGATCAATGCAGCCTGAAATTGTTTTCTTATTGTTCTTACGCCGTCCCGCTCTTGCATAAAAGCTGGAAACATGATATGATGCGTTCGCGGCCAAAAATAGCCCGGCGGGCGAATTTTGACCCAGATCAATAAAACGGATGAACGCGCTTTCGCGCCCTCCGCTCCGAAAGGAAAGCGACAGGCATCCAAATCAAGAAAGGTGGATTTCAAACCATGGATCGCGTATATAATTTTTCTCCCGGACCTTCCGCACTGCCCCTCCCGGTACTGGAAAAGGTGAAGGCTGCCCTGCCTGTGTATGGGGAAACAGGCATGAGCGTGATGGAAATGAGCCATCGCAGCCCCATGTACCAGGCGATTATCGACGACACGGAAGCCCGGCTTCGCGCGCTGATGCATATTCCGGACACCTATTCCGTTCTGTTCCTCCACGGCGGCGCGACGATGCAGTTTGCGTCCGTGCCCCTGAACCTGGGCGTCAACGGCGTGGCTGACTACATCGACAGCGGTAATTTCGCCCACGGCGCGGCCGGTGAAGCGGCGAAGTATCTGAAAGTGAACGTGGTGGCATCCTCCCGGGATGACAATTATGTGTACATCCCCGAATGGGAAGGCAAGCTGAACGCCGACGCGGACTACCTGCACATCACCACCAACAACACCATTTACGGCACCCATTACACCAAGCTGCCCGAAGGCAAAGCGCCCCTGGTCGCCGACATGAGCAGCAACATTCTGGGTGAAACCTACGACATCAACAAGTTCGGCGTGATCTATGCAGGCGCGCAGAAGAACATCGGCCCCGCCGGTCTGTGCGTGCTGATCGTGCGGAAGGATCTGCTGGGCCACGCCGCGGCGAATTGCCCCAAGGTGCTCAACTGGACCACCCAGACCGATAATGGCAGCATGCTCAACACGCCCAACACCTTCGCCATTTATGTGGCCGGTCTGTGCATGGAATGGCTGCAGGCCCAGGGCGGCGTGGAAGGCATCGAGAAGGTCAACAAGGAAAAGGCCGCCATGCTGTATGACTTCCTGGACAACAGCACACTGTTCAACGCCACCGCCCAGAAGGAGTTCCGCTCCATCATGAACGTCACCTTCGTCACCGGCGACAAGGAAAAGGACGCCGCGTTCGTCAAGTTCGCCGCTTCCCGGGGCCTGGTCAACCTGAAGGGCCACCGCAGCGTCGGCGGTATGCGCGCCAGCATCTACAACGCCATGCCCATCGAAGGCGTCAAAGCGCTAGTGGAAACCCTCAAAGCGTTTGAAATGCAGGGTTAAAGGGAATAGGCAGTAGGCAATAGGCAGTAGGTTTTAGGGAATATTGAACAATATAAAACTACTGCCTACTGCCTCACCCCTATTGCCTAAAATATGAAGGAGCAGACTGCAATGTATAAAATTCAAACTTTAAACAGCATTTCCCCCATCATTCATGAAGTTCTGTCCGCGGGCCAGTACACGGTTTCCGCCGAGGAACCCACCCCCGACGCCATTCTGGTGCGCAGCGCCGCCATGCACGATATGGTGCTGCCGGATTCCCTGCTGGCCATCGCCCGTGCGGGCGCCGGCGTCAACAACATTCCGATTCAGAAGTGCTCCGAGCAGGGCATCGTCGTCTTCAACACCCCCGGCGCCAACGCTAACGCCGTGGCCGAGCTGGTTATCGCGGGCCTGCTTCTGTCCTCCCGCGACATCGCGGGCGGCATTGCCTGCGTCAAAGAGAACAAGGACGCCGAAGGCTTGGAAAAGCTGATGGAAAAGAAAAAGAGCCAGTTCGTCGGCCCTGAGCTGCGCGGCAAAAAGCTGGCTGTCATCGGTCTGGGAGCCATCGGCGCGCTGGTTGCCAATGCCGCTTCCCGGGGTATGGGGATGAACGTGGTAGGCTATGACCCCTATATTTCCGTGCAGCATGCCTGGCAGCTTTCCACTTCCATCCATCACGCTTCCACCATGGAAGACGCGGTGAAGGACGCGGACTACATCACCTTCCACATTCCGCTCATGGATTCCACCCGCGGCACGATCAACAAAGCGTTCATCAACAGCCTGAAAAAGGGCGTGCGCATCATGAACTTCTCCCGCGGTGAGTTGGCCATTCCCGAGGATGTGAAGGAAGCCATCGATGAAGGTCAGGTCGCCGGCTATGTGACCGACTTCGCCTGCAACATTTTGGCTGATACGCCGCATGTGGTATGTCTCCCCCATTTGGGTGCCTCCACTCCGGAAAGCGAAGAACGCTGCGCCGAAATGGCCGCCAATGAAATCAAGGATTATCTGGAGAAGGGGATTATCCATAACAGTGTGAACCTGCCCGAAATCACCCTTGGCATTCCCGAAGGCACCCGGATTCTGGTAATCCACAAGAACGTGCCCGGCGTGGTGAGCAACATTTCCAGCCTGATTTCCGGACGGGGCATCAACATCCAGAACATGCTCAACAAGAGCCGCGGCGATATGGCCGTATCCGTGCTGGAATTGACCCAGCAGCCCGACGAAACCCTCGTCGCCGCCCTGGGCAAGCTGAACAACGTGGTGCGCGTAAGGCTGATTTAATACTGTTTTCACTCTAAAATATTGAATCTTTGGGCGTCTTTTTTACTCTGGCGTCGACAAAGCGAAAGCGCGGGTTTCGGGCGGCAATCCAAGGATTGCTCGCCCTCAGCCTCACTGCGTTCGGCGCTGTTCCGGTCAACGTAGCGCTGCTACTTCTCCCTTCATTCAGCTTAGCCAGGGTAAAAAATCCATCCCAAATCTTTCAATATTTTAGAATTCAAACAGTATAATATGTGTTCATGACACGAAAGAAGGATACCGGTCAACGGTATCCCACAGCGTATTAAAATCGTTTTATATACAGCGGCCGGCGAAATACTTTCGTCGGCCGCTGTATTCATATTCTGCGTCCTGAGACGGGCTGATCTGCCGCCCCGACTGTTTCCATATCGTATATTCATGTTAGACTTCACAGCGCAATTCTTCTGTTTTCAAAACCGTCCCGATTAAACCATCCTGAAACATGCCGGTTATTGTCACAGAGCAGAGTGTTCCGGGTGCGCCGCCTTGCACGGCGCAGGGCATATATTCGGTGGTATAGCCACGGGTCATGCCGTTTTCATCGGTTTCCTCCAGCAGGACTTCCGCTTGTTTTCCAATCCAGGAAGCGCGGTAGACTTCGGCCAATCCGTCGCCAACGGAGATCAGTTGCCGAGCACGTTCTTCCCGGATGGCGCGTTTTACCTGGTTGGGCATCGCCGCTGCCGGGGTACCCTGGCGGGCGGAATAAGGAAAGACATGCATTCTGGCAAAACCGATTTCCCGGCTGAAAGCGATCGTTTCAGCAAATTCTTCTTCCGTTTCTCCGGGGAAACCGGTGATCACATCCGTGGTGATGGCGCAGGATGGAAACGCCTGGCGCAATAAAGCGCACGCTCTGCGGAAATCATCGGTGGTATAGCGGCGGCGCATACGCTTGAGCACCGCGTCGCTCCCGGACTGCAATGCCAGGTGGAACTGCGGGCACACTTTTTTCTCCCGCTTCAAGGCAGCTGCGAAGTCCTCCGTTACGATCACCGGTTCCAGCGAGCCCAGCCGGATGCGGCTGATCCCCGGCACATCGCAGGCGCGAACGGCGTCAATCAACGTTTTGTTTTCCAGATCCCGGCCATAGCTAGTCAGGTGGATACCCGTCAGCACCAGCTCCTGGAATCCGGCCTGGGCCAAACGGCAGGCCTCTTGGGCAATATCCTCCGGCTTTCTGGAACGGATGCCGCCGCGCACATAAGGAATGATACAATATGTGCAGTATCGGTCGCATCCCTCCTGAATTTTCAGCATGGCGCGGGTGTGGCCTTCATGACTGGAAATAGACAAGGGCTCATAGGGCGTGCGCAGAATATCTGTCACCGCCGCTATGCGCTGGCCCTTCTCGATTGCGTCCTCCAGCAGCCGGACGACTTCTCCCCTGCGGGCATTGCCGATCACCAGCCGCGCCCCGGTCTCCAGCAGCTTTTCACCGTCCCGCTGGGCCAGGCACCCGGCAATCACCACCTCCGCCTGGGGGTTTAATCGCAGCGCTCGGCGCACGGCGTTCAGGCTTTTTTTATCGCCCGTGCCGGTCACAGTGCAGGTGTTCACCACATACACGTCCGCCTCGTCCGAAAAAGCGCGGGGTTCGTAGCCCGCCTGTTCAAACAGCTCCAGCATGGCCTGGGAATCATACTGATTCACCTTGCAGCCAAGCGTATGAAAAGCAACCGTTCGCATGAATAAAAGCTCCTATGTATTTATTCCATATCTTCCGAAAGGGTCAGCAGCGAAATGACCGCCGCCAGGCCTGCCGTTTCCGTGCGGAAGATACGGGGGCCGAGCGTGACAGGCTTCGCTCCCGCTGTTTTTAACCGCTCAATTTCTTCCGGGGCAATGCCGCCCTCCGGGCCGATGATGACGGCGACGTCTTTTTCTCCCCGCCAGTTGGCCCGAATTCCGTTTCCGTGTTCTTCCTCCCAAGGAACCAGAATCAAATCATGCTTGGATACCTGATTGCACAGTTCTCCAAAGGAAAGCGGCGAGGAAACCTCCGGCGTTATCGCACGGCCTGACTGCTTGGCGGCTTCAGCGGCAATGCGCTGGAAACGGGCTTGCTTTTTCGCGGCATCCTTCCCGTCCCAGTTGGTCACGCAGCGGGTAAAGGACACCGGCACAATGCGGCAGACGCCCGCTTCCGTGCACTTCTGCGCGATATAATCCATCTTTTCACCCTTGGGAATGCCCTGATAGAGGGTGATGGAAACAGAGGGTTCGGGTGAAGGGAGGGCGTTCGTCAGCGCCAGCGTTACCCGTGGGGTGATCGCCTGAATGACTGCCGTATACACTTGCCCCTCCAGCAGGGCCTGGCAAGCGTCGCCTGGTCGCAGGCGCAGCACGCGCAGAGCGTGGCCTTCTTCCTCCGGCAAAAGACAAGCGGTGCTTTCCTCCAGCCTTTCGGCAAAAAAGCGATGCATGGCGTTCCTCCCTTGTTCTCTCTGAATGATTCCCTCTGGCCCCTCTCCCCTGCAGAAATCATGGGCCAGTCAACCGCGCTTCCACCGGTCGCTCCGATATTGTATCATATCTGGAGAAAAAAAAGAAGCGGCGTTGTAATTCATTTTTTTCGTCCCTGACAGATTGCAGGCAGATTATTGTTCCTGACAGATTATCCACTTGACAATAACCTTTAGATTCGATATACTAAAGATCGTTTGGGGGATGGAGCGGTATTGACGCGGTCATAACGGGACTGACTCGAAATCGATCCATTCACGCGGCACTCCCTTTTCGGAAACCTTTGATATATAAGGCTTTCCGGATGCCCCCGGGCGAAAGTGGGGCAAAGTTCTCTCCAAAAGTTCTCTCCTTTTTCCGGGAGACGATTTTGGGGTGAAATACACCTGGAGGTGTATCGAAGTGGTCATAACGGCCCTGACTCGAAATCAGGTAGGGTGAAAGCCCTCGTGGGTTCGAATCCCACCGCCTCCGCCATCGCCCAACCCGCATGAAACCCAGTGTTCATGCGGGTTTTCACGTTTTTGGGGCCGCTTTTCCTGTTCGAACTTACGGCCCCGTCGCCGCTTTCTTTTTGCCGTTTTGCCCCTTTCAGGAGAGAACTCGGGAGAGAACTGAGGAGAGAACTCGCAATCGGCTGAAACCGTTGTCCCGCCTGAGTTTTCGGGCCCTGTCCGCATCCGTCCGCTGCACAAAACCGCTTCAAAAACAGCCGTTTTTCTTGCATTTTTGGTTTTTCACGCTTCCGGCTGCATTTTCAGCCCCGTCAGGATCGCCTCCGCAGACGTGATCTTGGAGTGGTAATCCAGGTGTGCGTACACATTGGCCGTGGTGGAGAAGTCGCTGTGGCCCAGCCATTCCTGGATCTGCTTCATGGGCACGCCGTTGGCCAGCAAGAGGCTGGCACAGCTGTGACGAAGATCGTGGAAGCGTATCCGACGCATCCCGTGCTGCTCCAGGAAGTTGGGGAACCCCGACGTCAGGTAGCTGCACTTGATGCGCTCCCCCAGGGGATTGACGCAGATGTAATCCAGGTAGTCCTTGCAATAGCTCCGGCCGCAGACCTTGCGGTACTCCTCCTGCTGTGCTTTCTTGCGAAGCAGCAGTTCCTTGAACTGCGGCACCAGCGGTAGCGTGCGCAGGCTGGATTTGGTCTTGGTGGTGTCCGACGCCACCTCCACCTTTTTGCCGTCCATTTCCACGTCGGTCACGGTGTGGTCGATGGTGATGGTGTTCTTCTGAAAGTCCACCGCGCACCACCGAAGGCCGATCACTTCGCTGCGCCGCAGCCCGTAGAAGGCCGCCAGCTTGACGGGCAATTCCAGGTCGGTGCCCTCCACCAGCTCGAACAACCGATTGATCTCGTCCCCGTCGTAATAATCGGAGAGGAACTTTTCCTTCTTGGGCAGCTCCACCCGATCCGCCGGGTTGGCGTTCAGCAGCTCCACCTTCACGGCGTATTTCAGCGCCTTGTGGATCACGGCGTGGTAGTGGATAACGCTGTTGGGCGAAACCCGCTCCAGCTGATCCGTGTAGAACTTCTGGATATGCACCGCCTTGAGGTCGCCCAGGGCGATGTGCTTCTTCTCGAAGTACGGCTTGATGGGGAACTTGACCATGGAAGCGTAGCTTGCCAGCGTTGCCGGACGAACCGAACCCTTGACGATCTTGAGCCATTCCTCCAGGTATTCGCAGAAGGGCATGTCGCTGTGCATCGCGCCTCGCTCCACCGGCGGCTTGAATTTCTCCCTGGCCTCCCAGAGCATTTGCTCCGCCCGCTTCTTGTTGCCCTTCACCGGCAAGTTGGTGGGAATCCATTTTGTTTTCCGATTGTTATCAACGTCCTGATAACTGAGTACGATATAGAAAAGACCTTTCTTTTCCTGCAGGTGTCCTGCTACCATATGTCCTCCTTTCGCAGCGGGACCGAACCTGCCGTTGACATAACCAGTTTACACCAATCGTGTCAGCGGCGCAAGGTTCGAACCCAAAGATTTACGCTGCGTTTGTCAGTTTCAAATAGGATAATACTAAACTCAAATTAAAGTATTAACAAAGAAGGAAAAGTATGGTATACTGGAATGGGTGATGAGAAATGAGCCGATTCCAGATCAGTAAGGAAG
>CADCJO010000032.1 GCA_902801765.1 uncultured Eubacteriales bacterium | reverse complement strand
CGAGGGGGAAAGTAAACTTTCCCCTGCGGATTATTCCCTGGCTTTCCCCGGATGCTTTGCATCCGGGTTGGCGGCTTCGCCGCCGGGCCAGAAGCACAACGACGTCAAGTCAGACTTCTGTGTTCCTTTCTGATACTGTGGGAACCAATTCGATTCCCTCAGTCAAGCAGTATCCACTAAAAGGGTCCAGGGGGCGAAGTCCCCTGGTGCGGGGGTACGGGGGCCGCACAGGCCCCTGCTTCGTTTCACTTAGTATATTAAAGTGCCCTTTTCGACATTTCGCGCAAAAGGTTTCTGTAGCGGGAACAGGCACAATATGCTATAATGATGGACAGAATACGGACGAAGAACGGAGACAGCGATCATGCCGAAGAAAAAGACCAGCTACCAGTGCACCGCCTGCGGCTACGAAAATCCCCGATGGATGGGCAAATGTCCGGAGTGCGGGGCGTGGAACACGATGGAGGAAATCATGGCCGCGCCGGAGGAGGCCGCGCCGAAAGCCTACAAACAGCGCGGCGGCACGGGCAGCAGTGCCAAGCCCTTAAAGGACATTGAAACCGGAACCCAGGTTTATATTTCCTCCGGCCTGCCGGAGCTGGACCGAGTGCTGGGCGGCGGTATCGTGGAAGGCGCGCTGATGCTGGTGGGCGGCGATCCGGGCATCGGCAAATCCACCCTGCTTTTGCAGGTGTGCCACCATCTGTGCCGGACGGGCAAGCGCGTGCTGTACGTGAGCGGCGAGGAAAGCGCAAGGCAGATTAAATTGCGGGCTCAGCGCCTGGGCGTAGCCGACAGCGACATGATCGTGCTGACGGAAAACGCCATGGATCAGGTGGAGGAAAAGCTCCGCGCCGTGGCCCCGGACTTTTGCGTGATCGACTCCATCCAGACCATGTACCGCCCCGAGATGGGCAGCGCGCCGGGCAGCGTGAGCCAGGTGCGGGAAAGCGCGTCGCTGCTCATGCGCTATGCCAAGACGGAAGGATGCGCCATTTTCCTGGTAGGCCACGTGACCAAGGAAGGCTCCCTGGCCGGCCCCCGGGTGCTGGAGCATATGGTGGATGTGGTGCTGTATTTCGAGGGCGACCACCAGCACGAATACCGCCTGCTGCGGGCGGTCAAGAACCGCTTCGGTTCGGTGAACGAGCTGGGCATTTTTGAAATGACCGGCACGGGCATGCGGGCGGTGCAGAACGCTTCCGAAACGCTTTTGTCCCAGCGGGCAAAAGGGGCCAGCGGGTCCTGCGTGTTCTGCGGCATGGAGGGCAGCCGCCCGATGCTGGTGGACATTCAGGCGCTGGTGACCCAGTCCTTCCTGGCCGCGCCGCGCCGCACGGTGGATGGTATGGATTCCTCCCGCGTGATGCTGCTGCTGGCTGTGATGGAAAAGCGCGCAAGGCTCAAAATGTACAACCGGGACGCTTATATCAACGTGGCGGGCGGCCTATCCCTGAACGAGCCCGCCGCCGATCTGGCTTTCTGCATGGCGGTCGCTTCTTCCTATGTTGACAGGCCCGTGCCAGGGGACTGGGCCGTGATGGGGGAAGTGGGGCTGGCGGGCGAAGTCCGCGCCATTTCCCAGCTGGAGCGGCGCGTGTCGGAATGCCAGCGGCTGGGCTTTACTCACATTCTCTGCCCCCGGGACAGCGCGCGCCACATCAAGGCGCCCGAGGGCGTCAGCCTGCATGGGGTGGACACCGTGGCCCAGGCCATGGCGGTGCTGGATCTGCTGCCCGATTCGTGAAGAATCTTCCGTCTGTCTACGAAGCGTAGGTTGCGTTTCCTCCGTTCATCCCTTATGATGGCCGTGAAGGAGGGAATCAAGATGAATCAGTATGTGACAGGGGCCATGATCAAGCGCCTGCGTGAGCGCAGGGGGCTGACCCAGCAGCAGCTGGCGGGAAAAATGACGGTCAGCGACAAGACCGTCTCCAAATGGGAAACCGGGCGGGGCTACCCGGATATTTCCCTCGTCGAGCCGCTGGCCGCCGCGCTGGGCGTGTCCATCATTGAGCTGTTTTCCGGTGAAAACGTGGTCAACACCAACCGATCGTTCAATATGCGGCGCATCCGGCTGCATGTGTGTCCCCTTTGCGGGAATGTGATTTTGAGCACAGGGGAAGCCATCGCCAGCTGCTGCGGCATCGTCCTGCCCGCCCTGGAAGCGGAAGAAGAGGACGAAGCTCATCCGCTGCGCTTTGAGCAGGTTGAGGACGAATACTACGTGACGGTCGATCACGACATGACCAAAACCCATTACATTTCATTTCTCATGGCGGTCAAAGACGACGGATACGAATTCAAAAAGCTCTACCCAGAGGGAAACGCCGAAGCCCGGTTCAAAACGAGCCGCACAAAATGGCTGTATTATTACTGCAATCAGCACGGATTATTCAAAGCAGCCGTTCGCTGAAGCGTTTCTTTCCAAGCGACAGTTTTCGCGCGGCGTTTCTCCCGACCGCATGTGGGGAACGAAAAAGACACACCCGGCTGTGTCTTTTTTCGTTTGCCGAAAGATTTTCCTGCATGCTTTTTCCATCGGCATGGCATGATAAAGGCAGGGAAAAGGGGGGAGATTCGTTTGAGTTGGATTTTTGGAGCGGTGCAGCTGCTGGCGACGGCGGTGATGGGCATATATTTTTACACGCAGCTCAAGCGGCAGCAGCAATCCCAGCCCAGGAACGGGCGGGAGAGCGCTAAGGAAATGGAAAACCTGCGGCGGATGCGGGGGATTTCCCTGACGGAACCGCTGAGCGAGCACGTGCGGCCCCAAAGGTTTCAGGACATCGTCGGCCAGGAGGAGGGCATTCGCTCGCTGTTGGCCATCCTGTGCGGGCGTAACCCGCAGCACGTGATCATCTACGGCCCGCCCGGCATCGGCAAAACCTGCGCGGCGCGGCTGGCTCTGGAAGCGGCGAAGCAAAGCCCCGGCACGCCGTTTCAGCCAAACGCGCCGTTCATCGAGATGGACGCCACCTGCGTGCGGTTCGACGAACGGGCCATCGCCGACCCGCTGATCGGCAGCGTCCACGACCCCATTTACCAGGGGGCCGGGCCGCTGGGCGTGGCGGGGGTGCCCCAGCCCAAGCCCGGCGCGGTGAGCCGCGCCCACGGCGGCGTGCTGTTCCTGGATGAGATCGGGGAGCTGCATCCGATTCAGATGAACAAGCTGCTGAAAGTGCTGGAAGACCGGAAAGTGATGCTGGATTCCGCGTATTACAATCCCGACGATACCGGCACGCCGCGCTATATTCACGACATTTTCAAGAACGGGCTGCCCGCGGATTTCCGCCTGATCGGGGCCACCACCCGCAGCCCGGAGGAACTGCCGCCCGCGCTTCGTTCCCGGTGCATGGAGGTGTTTTTCCGCGCCTTGAACCCGGAGGAAATCGCCCGCATCGCTTCGGACGCGGCAGCGCGTTCGGGCTTTTCCATGGGCTGGGTCACGGCATCGCTGGTGGGGAAGTACGCCGCCTGCGGCCGCGACGCGGTGAACATGGTGCAGATGGCGGGCGGCGTGGCGCAGCTGGATGGGCGGAAGGACATCCTGAAATCCGACATGGAATGGGTGATTGAATCGGGCCACTACGCCCGTCAGCCCGGCCAGGAGGTCAGCCGGGAAAACCGCGTGGGACGGGTGCATGGCCTGGCAGTGGGCGGCAGCCATCAGGGCACAATCATGGAAATCGAAGCGGTAGCCGGTCCCGGCACGGGCCGCGTGCGCGTGACCGGCATCGTGGAGGAGGAAGAATTGGGCGGAGGAACGCACACTATGCGCCGCAAATCCACGGCGCATGCCTCCGCTGAAAACGTCATTACCCTCCTTCGCCGATTGGGTTATGCTGACGAACGCACCGACCTGCATATCAATTTCCCCGGCGGCGCGCCGGTGGACGGCCCGTCTGCGGGCGTCGCCATGGCGGTGGCGGCTGTCAGCGCCTTGACCGGCCAGCCGGTGGACGGAAGCGCCGCTGTGACGGGAGAAATCGGCGTGCAGGGAAATGTGCTGCCGGTGGGCGGCGTGCCCGCCAAGGTGGAGGCCGCAAGGCTGGCGGGGCTCAAACGGGTGTTGGTTCCACGGGACAACGCCATGGAAAGGTTTCACGATGCAGGAATTCATATCGTATTGGTCGACACGATTCAAGATACCCTGCGGAATATGCTGCTGCCCGCCAGCGCGCCCGACGCCGTTCCCGACGCTGCCCTGCCGCCAGTTAACCCGCTGGCCGCTGCGCCGCTGAACGCATGAAAACGAAGCGATGGCCTGTGCGGCCCTCGTGCACCTGCACCAGGAGATTTCATCTCCTGGACCTCAGTAGCGGATACTGCTTGAATTGGAGAACCAGCTTGGTTCCCGCTGAAGCTGAAAGAAACGTGAAAGCCAAACTTGGTGCCGTTGTGCTTCTGGCCGGCGTCCTTTGGACGCCAACCCGGATGCAACGCATCCGGGGAAAGCCAGGGAATAATCCGCAGGGAAAAGTATACTTTTCCCCTCGGATTTTCCCGGGCTTTCTTGAGCCAGAAGCCCTCAGACTTTCCGTAATCCCAGCGTGACTGGCAGAACTTGTCTGATGATCCCGACTTCGTTATTTCGCCATTTGCGGGTCCAGGGGGATCATCCCCCTGGCGCAGGTCTGGGGGCGCGCAGCCCCCAGCGTAACCCCTCCCGGAAAGGTTGCAATTTCCAACTGCATCAAGTATAATACTAAGCAACCGGAACGTTATTTCCGGGAAAATAAAAACCCGATCGATCAGGAGATATTATGCCAAGAAGAAAGAAAAACACCCTGCGTCTGCCCCTCATTCCCCTGCGGGGGCTGATGGTATTTCCCCACATGGTGCTGCATTTTGACGTAGGCCGCGCCCGCAGCGTGGCGGCGCTGGAGCAGGCCATGATGGAGGATCAGCAGGTATTTTTGGTCGCCCAGTCCGACGGCGACGTGGAAGAACCCACGATGGACGAGCTGTGCCGCGTGGGCACGGTGGCTGCCATCAAGCAGGTATTGAACCTGCCGGGCGACACCATTCGCGTATTGGTGGAGGGCGAACAGCGCGCCTTTTTGCGGGCCATCACCCAGGAAGATCCCTATTGGATCGCCGACGTGGAGGTGCCCACCCAGGAGCTGCCCGACACTCCGGAAACCGAGGCCATGGTGCGCTCCACCCACGATTTATTTGAGGAATACGCCCGGGCATCCATGCGTGTGTCGGGCGAAACGCTGCGCTCCGTCAGCGAGGTGGACAAAGCCGACCAGCTGGCCGACATCATCGCCGCCAACGTATTGACCCGCGTGGAAGACCGCCAGGCCATCCTGGAGGAAATCGACGTGGAAAAACGGCTGGAAAAGCTGTGCGAAATCCTCATCCGGGAGACCGAGCTGGCGGGCATCGAAAAGCAGGTGCAGAGCCGTCTGAAAAAGCAGATCGACAAAAACCAAAAGGACTATTACCTGCGCGAACAGATCAAAGCCATCCAGGAGGAGCTGGGCGATAAGGACGAAACCTACGTGGACGACCTGCGCAAAAAGATCGCCGACACGCCCATGAACGACGAGGCCCGGGAGAAGGCCAACAAGGAACTGGACCGGCTGTCCCGCATGGCTCCCGGCACGCCGGAAATCGGCGTCAGCCGCACCTATGTGGAATGGATTCTGGATTTGCCCTGGGGCAAGCTGACCACAGACAATCTGGATTTGAAGCGCGCCCGCCGCATCCTGGACGAGGATCACTACGCCATGGAAAAGGTCAAGGAGCGGGTGATCGAGTACCTGGCCGTGCGCCGCATGAAGGAACGAAACACCGAGGACGGTGTGCTGAAGGGCCCCATCCTGTGCTTCGTAGGCCCGCCCGGCGTGGGCAAAACCAGC
The DNA here is from genome assembly GCA_902801765.1 of uncultured Eubacteriales bacterium. Classification (GTDB taxonomy): domain Bacteria; phylum Bacillota; class Clostridia; order Christensenellales; family Aristaeellaceae; genus RUG563. The sequence continues at coordinate 20,449 of CADCJO010000032.1, read as the reverse complement.
ATCGTCAAAGGCATCGCCAAGGCCGTGGGCCGCAAATTCGTGCAGATGAGCTTGGGCGGCGTGCGGGACGAGGCCGAGATCCGCGGCCACCGGCGCACCTATGTGGGGGCCATCCCCGGCCGCATCATCGAGGGCATGAAGCGGGCGGGCACCATGAACCCCGTGTTCCTGTTCGACGAGATCGACAAAATGAGCCACGACTTCCGGGGCGATCCCGCCTCCGCCATGCTGGAGGTGCTGGACGCGGAGCAGAATTTCGCCTTCCGCGACCACTATATGGAATTGCCCTTTGACCTGAGCAAGGTCATGTTCATCACCACTGCCAACACCATGGACACCATCCCCGGCCCGCTGCTGGACCGGATGGAGATCATCGAGGTGCCCAGCTACACGGAAGAGGAAAAGCTGCACATCGCCAAGAAGCACCTGCTGGCCAAGCAGACGGCGGAGCACGGCCTGCCGCCCAAATCGGTGAAAATTTCCGACGCGGCCATGAAGCACATCATCGAGGGCTATACCCGAGAAGCGGGCGTGCGAACGCTCAGCCGCACGATTGCCCGGGTGGTGCGCAAAGCGGCGGTGGAAATGCTGGACGAGGACAAGGAAACCGTGTCCGTCACCCCCCAGGTAGTGGAAAAGTATCTGGGCGCGCCGCGTTTCCTGCGGGAGGCCCCGGAGAAGGAGCCGCTGGTGGGCATCGTGAACGGCCTGGCCTACACCACCGTGGGCGGCGAAACCCTGGCCGTCGAGTGCGCCACCATGGAGGGCACCGGCCAGGTGAAGCTGACCGGGCAGCTGGGCGACGTGATGAAGGAATCCGCCATGGCGGCGCTTTCCTGGGTGCGGGCCCACGCCAAGGAGTTTGAATTGCAGCCCGAGTTCCACAAGAACCTGGACATTCACATCCACGTGCCCGAAGGCGCGGTACCCAAGGACGGGCCCTCCGCGGGCGTTACCATGGCGACGGCGCTGGTCTCCGCGCTCACGGGCCGGAAAGTCCGCCAGGACGTGGCCATGACCGGGGAAATCACCCTGCGGGGCCGCGTGCTGCCCATCGGCGGCGTGAAGGAAAAGCTACTGGCCGCCTACCGCGCGGGTATCAAAACCATCCTGCTGCCCAAGGAAAACCAGAAGGACCTGGAGGATGTGCCCGAGCACGTGCGAAAAGAATTTGAAATCATCCTGACCGAGAACATTCAGGATGTGCTGAATGTGGCGCTGATGGCGGAAAGAACGCTTTAAATCACAAAGGGAAACGCTGGGGCAAGTCCGCTTCATGCGGACATTGCTCGTTTCGGTTGATCTCAGCACGGACAGAACATCCGCCACAGGCGGCTGTCCGTGCTTCGTCCCTGGACCCGCACCTGGCGAAATAACGTAGTTGGGATAAGCGAACAAGCTCCGCCTGCTGCGCTGGGGTTACGGAAAGTTTGAGGGCTTCTGGCCCAAGAAAGCCCGGGAACATCCGAGGGAGAAAGTTTACTTTCCCCCTCGGATGATTCCCTGGCTTTCCCCGGATGCAAAGCATCCGGGTTGGCGGCTTCGCCGCCGGGCCAGAAGCACAACGGCATCAAGCCAGACTTCCGCGCTTCTCCCCGTATCAGCGGGAACCAAGTTCATTCACCAGTTCAAGCTTTATCCGCTACTGAGGTCCAGGAGATGAAATCTCCTGGTGCAGGTGCACGAGGGCCGCATAGGCCCTCGCCCCGTTGTGGTCTAAATTGCCTTTGATCACTGAAATACGAAACAAAAGAAAGACAACAGGAGCAGCCATGGAAATCAAAACCTCGTCCTTTGTGACCAGCATGTCATCCTACAAGCCCCCGGAAAACGCGCTGCCGGAAATCGCGGTGGCGGGGAAAAGCAACGTGGGCAAGTCCAGCCTGATCAACAATTTATGCCGAAGAAAAGCGCTGGCGAAAACCAGCGCTACCCCCGGCAAAACCCGGCTCATCAATCTGTTTTTGCTGAACGACAGTCTGCATCTGGTCGACCTGCCGGGCTACGGCTTCGCCAAGGTGGACAAGCAGGAAAAGCTGCGCTGGGGCGAAATGATGGAGGGCTACTTCCGGGAAACGGACCGTCTGCGCCTGACGTTGCATCTGGTGGACATCCGCCACGAGCCCACCCAGGACGACATCCAAATGAACGCCTTCCTGCGGGAAAGCGGGCTTCCCTTTGTGGTGGTCGCCACGAAAGCGGACAAGATTTCCCGCGGCGCGCGGATGAAGAACCTGGCGCCCATCTGCCGTGCTTTGCAGGTGCAGCCCTGGCAGGTGATCTGTTACTCTTCCGAGAACGGCGACGGACGCGATCAGCTGCTGGAAACGATTGAAAAAGCCCTTGCGGCACAGGAAGAATAAACCATTTCGTAACAGTTCAGTCGCTTGGGTTGAGAGAGTACAGAGTACAGAGCACAGATTGAATCCAGGCGTTCCTGACAGCAACACAATGATATAAATTCATGGAACAGTTTGCTTTATATTGAGCATTTTCACAACCAAAATAACTGTACTCTGCACTCTGTACTCTGTTCTCTCGTTCTCTCGTTTTGCATCAACGTAAAAATATCGACTGAGCAGTTACACCTTTTCATGCAAAACGCCCGAACCGGCAAAGCAGCAGGTTCGGGCGTTTTTCTGATGGAAGCTTATTTGGAATAGGCGTCCCAGTTTTCCAAAGTATCGTACGGCACGTCGAGGCAGCCGGTGGGGATGAAGCCGCGTACCCGCTGACCGCCTACGGTCGCTTCGATGTAGTCAAAGCTCCAGCCGCTCTGGTTGGTCATGGTGGTCAGATACGTCACCGTATCCCCCGCGCGAAGATTGGTAATGGTGGTCATGGTGCGCAGGGGGTCATCGGTCAGTGTGGCGGCCGTGGACAAGCGGCAGGTGGAACGCTCAAAATACAATTGATCGTTCACGCTGACCCGGCCGCTGATCTGCGAACCGTTCACATAGCCCACGCGCACGCTGCCCGCGTTGGTTTCATAGAACACCAGCAGCCAGCCGTTTTCCCAGCCCGCGGCCCACAGCGCGCCGTTGGTGTTCACCATGGCTTTGCCGTTGGCGCCGCGCCAGGAAGACGCGGAAGGCGCGGAATACACGGCCAGCTTCTGATTGCCTGTGAGTTTCACGTAGGTAAAGCCCGTCAGCTTCAAAGAGCCGTCCGGCGGCGTAAAGTCACGCCAGGATTTGAGAGTCGAGCCGGCAGGCTTGCGATACGGCCAGTTCACCGCGTCCATCTGGCTGATGACAGCCTTGATGGTTTTGTAGTTCTTCCATTCCAGATCGGAGGAGGCGGCGACGGCCTGTTCCTTCGTCACCTTGCGCACTGCCTGATACCAGGGCTGGGCGTTGAACCAGTTGTAGAATTTACCGCCCACCTCAAAGGGATAACCGTGCCGGGCGAAGATTTCGTTGAACATAAAGCTCAGCGATTCCCTGTCCCAGTCCCACAGCTCCGCTTCGGTAATCAGCCGGGTATCGCTGTCCAGCAGATACTGGTGATCAGCCAGCGCGCCCAGCGGCAGCGCCAGCAGCAACAGACATACGATGATAAGACAACTGACGGATTTTTTCATACCTGAATACCCTCCTTGATGTGCTGTCAGGTTCCCGAGCGCCAAAACCGTGTCGTTGAAAGTGAAACTATTATAACACAGCTTTTCCCGTTTGTCATCATGAATGCACCACAGCCGACAAAAATATTACGAAAATATTTATTTTTTATCAACAGATATTCCGTTTTTTTGTTTTTTATGTTACAATATAAATGGACTCTTGTTCTTTCTTTTGAGCTTAAAGTGTATTCCGATGAGGTTTAATGAAGCAATGATGCGAAAATGGATTGCCGGAGCCCTGACGCTGGTGGTGGTGCTGCTGGGGTTTCAGCCGGGGGGAGAGGCAGAAGAGTTTTTTTATGAGTCCCCCGAAGAATTCCGATTCGTCGATACGCGGTTTCGGGGTGTTTATACCACGGAAAACCTGGACGCTATCCTGGAGGCGTATGACCTGAACGACGGATGGTATTGGGTGACGAAGCCGGATGTGACGCAGACCTTCCACGCCTATGAAAATAAAAAGGGCTGGACGCAGTCCTCGAAGCTGATCGCCGAAAATAAGGGGGAGGAGTATTTTTACAACCGCGGTTGGTTTGGCTGCCGCTGGGAGTGTAATGAAGTGCAAAGCGGCCTGCCCAACGCTTTCGGATGGGGCGAGTGCTTCGGCTTCTGCCAGTTTTTAGGCTATTTACTGTCCGGCGAGGTCAACCCTCACGGCAAATGGCGGCAGTTCAATTCCGTCTGGGAGGCGGATGGGCTGCGGGTGGGCGATATCATCCGCGTGGAATATACCGATGAAAAGGGCTTCCACCAGCACAGCGCCATGGTGTATTCCATCAAAAACGACCGGGTACGCTTCATCCAGTGCTCCGGCGTATACCATAACCAGCTATTCATCAACTGGGGCTTCCGCGGCGCGAACCTGGGCAACACGACCTTGCTGTCCGACATACGGAAGTTTCCCGGCCTGCGCATCCACCGCGCCTATGACCGCAGCGATATGTTTGAGGAAGAATGGCCGGACGATCCCGACGCCGTCCGCGTGAACCTGGTGGATCTGGACGCGGGCATGGTGGCCTTCCTGGACCCCAATGAGATGCGCGTATGGGATGTGTACGACAATTGGCGGCAATGGTCCAAGAACGCCACCGAGGTCGATCTGTCCGAGCTTCAGCAGGATAATGAAGAAGACGTGCCGGAGATCGAGGTGCATACGGTGTCCGTCAACGACCTGGAATCCGACACGACGCCTGAATCGGGTCAGCCCACCCCGGCCGCTTCGCCGACGCCTGCGGCCACGCCGCCCCCGACGGCGCCGCCCCGTTCACTCTGGCCGCCAAAGCCGCGCCTGACAAAGGACGAGGCTCTGCTCAATTGAATGATCTTCCCTGACCTTCGCGGGGTCGGGATGACGCGCCTGCCATCCTGAGCCACGCGAAGGTTTTTATCATCCGCTTGCTTGCGTTCCATGGCGGGGTATGATAAAATTTTGTTGGAATTTCCTTTTTCAGGAGGAATTGTGGATGAAAAAAAAGCTGGCTCTGCTGCTGATCCTGCTTCTGCCGCTGCCCGCGCTGGCGGAAAAGGCGGATAGCTTCCCGGCGGCTTTTCAGGTGAAATATACGGTCAAGGACAAGCTGAACCAGCAGACCTATCTTTCCTGGGAATATGTGCAAACCGCCCAGAGCGCCGTGGATGATGAAATCAATGGGCTGGTGGACGATTATATCGAAAAGCTGGGGCCTTCCATGCAAAAGTCATCCAACCCCAAGCGCAACAGCCGCCTGGATGTGCACGTGGTCAATACCCGATCCGGGCAAAGTATCGTCAGCTTCCTGGTACTGGCCCGGGAAAGCTACAAGCGCAGGCAGGTGCAGTCCCCCTTTGACTGCCGGGTGTACGATATGGACACCGGACGCAGGATTGATTTGACCGACCTGTTCGACGAAGACAGCGAAGCCTGGGAGATCATGGCGGAAATCGTCTACGAGGAACTGGATCATTACTTCCCCCAGCAGGATGCCGATGAAGCGAGCCTCCGCGCCTTATGCACAAAGGAAGCGCTGACGCAAACGCCCTTCATGCTGGGCCCGGTGTCGCTGAGCTTCCATTACGAAGCGAAAGCCCTCTATCCCAAGCAGCCCAGCCTGATGCGCGTGACCATCCCCTATAACGCCATCCGCGGCTATATGACGGAATACGGTGAACGGCAGACCGATAACTCCAATTATAAAATGTGCGCCTTAACCTTCGACGACGGCCCGGACTATGCCAACACCGCCACCCTGCTCAACAACCTGCGCCACGCCGGAGCTCAGGCCACCTTTTTCCTGGTGGGCGACCGTATCGAGGAATTTGCCGACATCGCCCTGCGGGAAAACGACGAAAACCACTCCCTCCAAAGTCACCACTACAAGCATACCGACACCAGCAAGTCCACCATTCCCCGCATCCAGGCATACACCGAAAAGATGTACGATGTGATGACCAAAACCTGGGGCCTGGGGCCCTGGATGCTGCGCGCGCCTTACGGCATTTTCGATTATTTCATTAAGGCAAAAATCAACCTGCCCTTCATTGAATGGGACGTGGACACCAAGGACTGGACGGGCAAATCCAGCGCCGCCGTCATGAGCGTGATCCGTTCCGAAGTCAGGGACGGCTCCATCATCCTCATGCACGATATCAAAGACAAGACCCCCGAATCCGGCAGACAGGCCGCCGAATGGCTCTTTGACCACGGCTTCATGTGCGTCACCGTGGAGGAACTCTTCATCCAGTACCAGCAGGATATGACGCCCAATAAGGTGTTTTACAGCGTGAATACGGCGCGGGAATAATACTGTTTCATTTCCATATTCTTAACAGTCAGTTGTAAAGGGTGAAACACAAAGACGAGGCAGGGGGCTTATTCAGCCCCCTGTACCCCTGAACCTGGAGATTTCATCTCCTGGACCTCAATAGCGGATGTAGCTTGAGCTGGAAAAACAGCTTGCGTCCCGCTGATACGGAGGAGAACGCGGAAGTATGGCTTGATGCCGTGGTGCTTCTGGCCCGGCGGCGAAGCCGCCAACCCGGATGCAAAGCATCCGGGGAAAGCCAGGGAAGAATCCGTAGGGGAAAGTTCACTTTCCCTCCTCGGATTTTCCTAGGCTTTCTTGGGCCAGAAGCCCTCAAGCTTCTCGTAACCTCAGCGCGGAGGGCGGAGCTTGTCTGCTTATCCCAACAATGTTATTTCGCCAGTTGCGGGTCCAGGGTCCTCAGGACCCTGGCGCAGGTCTGGGGGCGCGTAGCCCCCAGCGTATCTTCCACGTTGGTCCTGAACTTTGTGCTTGAGAACAACACTGTTAAGCATTTTGAACAGGAATGATAAAATCATCTCATGATAAAAGAATTGCCCCGTCTGCGGCAGACCGCAGGCGGGGCAATCGTTTTGCTGTGGTTTATACCGGCATGGTGCCGTCTTTCTTGTCGTAAGCGGCGGGGTCGGCCTTGAGCTGCTGGGCCTGACGCCACTGGAAATACTTGGTGGCAACCTGGGGGAACAGGGCATAGGAGAGCACGTCCTCGTCCTGCTGGCTGTACTGCTGGATTTCCTTGCGGTAGTTTTCCAGTTCGGGCGGGATGTCGTCGGCGGGACGATAGGTGATGACCTTTTCATCGCCAATGCACTTCTTGCGCACTTCCTCGTTCACGGGAGCGGGCAGGCGGCCGTATTCGCCTTTCAGCAGGCCCTTGCTTTCCTTGGTGACCATCTTGTAGCGTTCGCCGCCCAGTACGTTCATCACGGCCTGGGTGCCGACGATCTGAGAAGTGGGCGTAACCAGGGGAGGATAACCGAAGTCCTTGCGCACCCGCGGCACTTCTTCCAGCACGGTATAGTATTTGTCCATGGCGTTGGCCTGCTTGAGCTGACCGATCAGGTTGCTCAGCATGCCGCCGGGCACCTGATATTGCAGGGCTTTCGCGTTGACGGACAGCACCTTGTCCGGGTCGCGCCAGCCGTCCTTGGTGAGGCGCTCGGCCACGCCGCGGAAATGCTCGGCCAGCTCGGCCAGCAGGGTTTCGTCAAAGCCGGTGTCGTATTCGGTGCCCTTCAGCACGGCCACCAGAGACTCGGTGGCGGGCTGGCTGGTGCCGCCGCCCAGGGGGGACAGGGCCGTATCCACCACGTCCACGCCCGCTTCGATGGCCTTCAGGATGGTCATGGAACCGGTGCCGGCGGTGTTATGGGTGTGCAGCACGATGGGCAGCTTGGTGTTGGCCTTCAGCTTTTTCACCAGAGAATAGGCGGCGTAGGGCAGCAGCAGGCCCGCCATGTCCTTGATGCAGATCAGGTCAGCGCCCATATTTTCGATGCCCTTGGCCAGTTCCACGAAGTATTCCTCGGTATGCACCGGGGAGGTGGTGTAGCTCATGGCCACTTCCGCCGTGCCGTTGTAGGCCTTGGTGGCTTTCACGGCCTTTTCCATGTTGCGCAGGTCGTTCAGGGCATCGAAGGTGCGGATGATGTCGATGCCGTTGTCGATGGACTTCTTCACGAAGTAGTCCACCACGTCGTCGGCGTAGTGCTTGTAGCCCAGAATATTCTGGCCGCGCAGCAGCATCTGCAGCTTGGTGTTGGGCAGGGCCTTACGCAGCTGGCGCAGGCGGTCCCAGGGGTCTTCGTTCAGGAAGCGCAGGCAGCTGTCGAAGGTAGCGCCGCCCCAGCATTCCAGGGAGAAATAGCCAACTTTATCCAGCTTCTCACAGGCGGGAAGCATTTCATCCAGCCGCATGCGCGTAGCCGCCTGGCTCTGGTGCGCGTCGCGCAGGATGGTATCGGTGATTTGAACTTTCGCCATCATGATTCTCCTTTATGTCATCTTGTTGGGAAAGAAAGGGAACGCTGGGGTTTCACCCCAGGCCCCACCAGGGTACTGAGTACCCTGGACCCGCAATAGCGGAAATTACTTGAACTGATAAATCAACTTGGTCCCCGCTGTTACGTAAATGGAACGGCATACTTGACTCCATTGTGCTTCTGACCCGGCGGCGAAGCCGCCAACCCGGATGCTTTGCATCCGGGGAAAGCCGGGAAATCATCCGCAGGGGAAAGTGAACTTTCCCATCGGATGTTCCCGGGCTTTCTTGGGTCAGAAGCCCTCAAGCTTTCGTAAACTCAAACGTAACAAGCGGAAATTGTCGGATATATTTACGATGCAATACCGCTTATTGGAGTCCAGAGGACGAAGTCCTTTGGTTCAGGGGTGCAGGGGGCTGAAGAAGCCCCCTGCCTCGTCAGCCAAACATGCTGAGCAACACACCGGCAGCAATGGCCGAACCAATGACGCCGGCCACGTTCGGGCCCATGGCGTGCATGAGCAGGAAGTTGGCGGGGTTTTCCTTCTGGCCCACCATCTGGCTGACGCGGGCCGCCATGGGCACGGCAGACACACCGGCGGAGCCGATGAGGGGATTGATCTTTCCGCCGGTCAGCTTGTTCATCAGCTTCGCCAGCAGCAGGCCGCCCGCAGTGCCGCAGCCGAAAGCGAACACGCCCATGGCAATGATCTTAATGGTTTCCCAGCGCAGGAAGGTCTGGGCTGTGGCGGTCGCGCCGACGGTGATGCCCAGGAAGATGGTGACGATGTTCATCAGCTCATTCTGCACCGTCTTGTTCAGGCGTTCCACCACGCCGCACTCGCGCATCAGGTTGCCCAGCATGAGGCAGCCCACCAGAGGCGTAGCGGAGGGCAGCAGCAGGGACACCAGGATGGTGACCACGATGGGGAAGATCACCTTTTCAGTGTGGCTCACGGGCCGCAGCTGCTCCATCACGATCTGGCGCTCCTTCTTGGTGGTGAGGGCTTTCATGATGGGGGGCTGGATCACGGGCACCAGGGCCATGTAGCTGTAAGCGGCCACGGCGATGGGGCCCAGCAGATGCGGGGCCAGCTTGCCGGTCAGCCAGATGGCGGTGGGGCCGTCTGCGCCGCCAATGATGCCGATGGCGCCGGCTTCCGCGGCGTTAAAGCCCCACACGGAGGACAGAATAAACGTGACGAAAATACCAAGCTGCGCGGCAGCGCCCAGCAGCAGGGTCTTGGGGTTGGCGATGAGGGGGCCGAAGTCCGTGCCCGCGCCGACGCCAATGAAGATCAGGCAGGGATAAATGCCCAACTTCACGCCCAGGTACAGGTAGTCCAGCAGGCCGGGGGTGATGGTCTTTCCGGCGGTGGCGATCAGCTGACCCAGGGAAGAATACACCTGGCCGTCGCTGATGAAGGCGGCGGAATCCTTGATGATGATGGAGGTGGACTGGGCAAGGACGGTCACGCCGTCCTCGGCGATCAGCTGGCCCAGGGCGTTGAGCTGCGCGCCCACGGAATAGGAGGTGGTGATCTGGCCGATCACATTGCCGTTGATGAGCACGGCCCCGGCGTTGTTCACCGTCATGGCCCCGGTCTCGATCAGCTCTTTCAGGTTTGCCAGGTTCGGAGAGTCGATCAGGATAGCCCCGCCGAACAGGCTCCAGTTGGCGTGCCCGCCCGCGAACAGCGCTTCGTGGTAGATTTCGCTGCCCAGCAGGTTGGTCAGCAGCATACCGAAGGCGATGGGCAGCAGCAGGAGAGGTTCAAACTTTTTGACGATGGCCAGATAAATCAGCAGACAGGCGATGCCCACCATCACCAGGGCCAGCGGATTGCCGAAGAATTGGGCGATTCCGCTCTCCCGGGCCAGGGAAGACAGCGTCTGCAAAATATCAACAGATTGTGTTCCCACGGAAGAATCTCCTTTCAAATTTCTTTTTGCGCCTGTTCATCCGGAGAAAGGATTTTTCTCCGTAGGGGCGGATATCATCCGCCCGCTTCGTTTGGCATCCTTGATGATTGATTGATGTGCTGCGCCGGCGGGCGGATGATATCCGCCCCTACACCGCGCATCGGCTAACGGAAAAACCTTTACAGATCATCAGGCGCATTGTTCAGGATCAGCTTCCTATCAGTTCAGCACCACGAGGGGATCGCCGGAGTTGACGGACGCGCCCTTGCTCACGGCCACCTGGGCCACGGTGCCGTCCTGGGGAGCCAGGATTTCGTTTTCCATCTTCATGGCTTCCAGAATCAGCAGGACATCGCCCTTCTTCACGGCCTGGCCCTGGGCCACCTTCACGTCCAGGATGGTGCCGGGCATGGGGGCATTCACCTTGGTGCCGTTAGCGACGGGCGCGGCCTTGGGGGCGGCGGGCTTGGCGGCGGGAGCGGCAGCCTTGGGGGCAGCGGCCTTGGGGGCGGTGGCAGCGGGAGCAGACGCTTCGCCAGCGGCCACTTCTTCCACTTCTACTTCATAAGCGACACCGTTCACGGTGATATTGAATTTACGCATGATCTTTCCTCCTGTATGAATTCATGTAGGGGCGGATATCATCCGCCCGTAATGCAGGACGAAACGCCGCCCAATCATTTTTCGGTCAAGATTGACTGGCAGCGGGCGGATGATATCCGCCCCTACGGTTTGTCCTGGAATTGACGCGCGATTGATGATGAAAAATCAAAAGTGGCTGAAAATCTGTTCTTCCCTGGCGGCATGGGCCCGGGCGGAGCCGTTCTGCACGCGGCGCACGCGGCGCACAACGAATCCGCTGTCATGACCTTCTTCCTGCCAGATCGCGGCGATGGCCGCGGTGATGGCGGCGACCACGGACAGGTCGTCGGCATCTTCCTCCGCCGGTTCGGCCGTGGGTTCCGGCACGGGGGCAGGCGCGGTCTTGACCGGCGCGGGGGCGGCCTTGGCGGGCTTCTTCCGTCCGGTGAACACCGTCATGACCGAGATGCACACAATCAGGATCACCAGACCGGAGAACACCACCAGCATGCCGACGCCCGTCGTGGACAGGCCCAGTATCAATTTATCCATTCCGAACCCTCCTTACAGCGGCAGGTTGCCGTGCTTCTTGGGCAGGTTCACGTCATGCTTGTTCGCCAGCACTTCCAGGGCGGCGATGATATATTTGCGGGTTTCCCTGGGCTCGATCACGTCGTCCACCACGCCCGCCTGCGCGGCGTTCAGCGCGCCGTGCTGCTTGGCGTAGGCTGCTTCCAGCGCTTCGCGGCTTTCCCCGGCGTTCAGCTTGTCGCCGTCCAGGGTCTGCACGGCTGCCTGGCTGGTCAGGGGAGCGATCACGGCGGTGGGCCAGGCGTAGGACACATCGGCAATCGCCTTGCCGCCCATAGCGACATAGGCAGCGCCCACGGCGTCGCCGGTAAAGACGGCGACCTTGGGAGAAGTGGCTTCGGCATAAGCGTAAATCAGCTCGGCAGCGCCGCGGAGCAGCGCGCCCTGATGGCTGGTCATGGGCACAGCCAAGCCGTCGGTGTTCACCAGGGAGACCACGGGCAGGCCGAAGCAGTCGCACAGCCGCACAAACCGGGCCGCCTTCCGGGCGTCCTGGGAGGTGATGCGGCCGTTATCGACCTTGTGGTCGTTGGCCACCAGGCCCACGGTGCGTCCGCCGATGCGGCACAGCGCGGTGTGGATGGCGGGGCCGTAGCCCTTGTAGAGTTCGATCACCTGATTGCCGTCGGCCAGGTCGGCCATCAGCGCGGCGGCCTCTTCGGGATCGTCGCACACGGTCAGGCGGTTCAGATCTTCACCGTCGGCCAGGGGCGCGTCTTCCATGTTGGAGGCGGGCAGCAGGTCGATCAGGGAGGTGATGAGGGCGAAGGCTTCGTCTTCGTTTTCGGCGGTCAGCGCCACAGCGCCCTGGGCGTCCATGGTTTCCGCGCCGAAGAGCTGCTGGGCGGTCTTGGTCCGGCCCTTTTCGCTGTTCATCACCTGGGCGGTGTGCAGCCGGATCTCACCGGTTTTCTTCACTTCAATATTGATGTCGCTCAGCTGGGTCATCATGGCGGCCAGGCCCGCGCAGGGGCCCATGACGCAGGTGATGATCGGGCACACGCCGGAAAGCCGCGCCATGGCGCTGAGAATCTCGGCGTAAGCGGGCAGGGCGTTCATGCCCTCTTCCAGCTTGACGCCCGCGCTGTCCAGCAGCGCCACGATGGGCGAGCCGGTCACCCGGGCCATGTTCAGGGTTTTGAGCATTTTTGCCGCCTGGGCGGTGGTCATCGCGCCGCCGCAGGAGGTGAAGTCCTGGGCGAAGCAATACACCGCCTGGCCGTTCACCGTGCCGGTGCCGGCCACGGCATTGCCGTCCTTGCGCAGGGCGTCGATTTCCACGAAGCTGCCCGCGTCAAAGAGCTTGGCGGCGCGTTCCCGCGCGGTGCTCTTGCCGTCGGCGTGCTGCTTGGCCACGCGCTCGGCGTCGCCTGCCAGGATCGCCGCCTTTTCCATGGCCAGAGCCTGCAATCTTTCAGACATTTCCAATCCTTTTTCCCCCATTCTCCTGAAATATTGGTCATGAAGGTTTTGAAATAAATATTTCATGGCGTTTCTTTCCGCTTTTTTCCCAACAAATACATATTGAAAAGGCGGCGAAAAAGAAAGCCTCAACCTAACCCAAATTCCCCTATTCGACCGAAATCATCCTTTTCCTGCCAGCGAACGGAAAAAATTTGATTTCCTCAACTTTTAGCTTTTTTTAAGGTTGACGCTTTATTCTGGTACCGTCGAAAGGAAAATCCTGACGGCAAAGGAGGTCAAATGATGAAGATAAAAAAGAACCGGGTGCTCCGGAATTTGCTGATTGACGCTGTTTGCTTAGGGATCGCGCTGGTAGTGTTCGCGCTGTTCCACCATGTGCTCCCCCGGCAGCAGCAGAGCGTGGGCATCGTGATTCCCAATCCTTACAAAACGGAAACCAACACAGGAGCTGACAGCAGCCTGGCCCTGCCCGAGGACACGGTGTATCTCGCCGCGGGCGGCATGAGCGACGGCGGGATGAACCTGTCCGCCGGGCGGAACAGTCGTGGTACGCAGAAAAACAACAGCAAAAATACCATGAACAGCAAAGGCGGCAGCGCCTTGACCGACGGCGGCGAAGCGGCGGAGGAAACCGACGATACCCCCATCGCCGACAAGTTCGCCGACAAATATTCTGACACCGTTGTGATCACCGACAGCAGCTATTCCAGCCCCGACATTTCCATTACCGTTACCGAGGAAACCACCGCCAACGGCCGCATCACCTACTATCTGGCGGACATTTACGTGCGGGACATCACCTGCTTCCAGTCCGCCCTGGCCCGGGGCACCTACGGCAGCGGCTACCGGGACAGCATCACGGACATGGCGTCCCTGAGCAACGCGCTGCTGGCCATCAACGGCGATTATTACGGCAACACCAACGAGGGCGTGGTCATCCGCAACGGCGTCATCTACCGCGCCAACCGCACCAACTGTGATGTGTGTGTGCTCTACTACGACGGGCGCATGGAGGTCATGCCCGGCAGCAGTTTTGATATGCAGCAGGCAATTAACGACGGCGCCTGGCAGGCTTGGACCTTCGGCCCGGCCCTGCTGGACACCGACGGCAGCGTGCTGACCAGCTTTGCCAGCACGACCCGCATCATCTCCGCCAACCCCCGCACCGCCATCGGCTACTATGAGCCGGGGCACTACTGCATGGTGGTGGTGGACGGGCGCGGCGCGTCCGCGGGCATTTCCCTGCCCGATCTTTCTCAATTGTTCTATGATTTGGGCTGCACCGCCGCCTACAACCTGGACGGAGGCAATTCCTCCATCATGGTGTGGCAGGACGCGGTCATCAACGATCCTTCCGGCGGCGGCCGGGAAAGCAGCGACGCGCTGCTGATTGCGGAGGTGAACCGGTATGAGTAAAGCTCGCGCCATTCTGCGCCATACCACCGTCATCCTGGCGCTGATGTTCCTGGTGTTCCTGGTGCTGGATCAGTTCAATCCCATGATGAACTTCATCGACAATGGCATTTCCCGCTGGCTCCTGGCCGCTTTGTGCGTGAGTGGCTGCGTTCAGAGCATCCTGAGCTGGGCGCTGGAGGATAAACAAAAGGCGTGAGAAGGGGTTCATATCCCTTTTCCACGCTGTGCCTCTGGAATGAAACGGACGTAATTGTTCAGGCATTTGAATCAATGGGCACTTTAATGCGCCAGGGATTAGGGAATAGGGATTAGGAGAACGAGATTGCAGAGTACGGATTTATAATGATTACAGGAAGCAACTCGAACCAGAGACTTACACTGCAAACATTATTCTGTCATCCCGACCGAAGCGGAGCGAGAGCGCAGCGGAGTGGAGGGACCTGAGAGAAGCACAAGTACTCAAGCAACCTGATACCCAACTTTCAGGTCCCTCGACTCCGGCTCGCCTCTTGCTCGCCTTCGCTCAAACGCACCGCCGCTACTCTGCGTAGCGGAAGCGGCGGCAGCGCCGCGCTGGGAACCGAAGGTTCCGCGCGGGCTGGTCGCGCCTGCGCATAGCGCAGCGGCGCGACTGCTGTCGGGATGACAATGTTTGTTGAATGATAAATTGTTTGTCCGCCAATTTCAAAGCACAAGCAAATCAAACTGTACTCTCAATCTCCTAATCCCTATTCCCTAATCCCTGGTGTTTTAAAGCGCCATTTCAAGTATCGACTGAACAGTAACACACGGACTTCATTTGTGTGTTCGTATAGGAAAACGCTGTCGGCAAGGGCTTATAAAAAAAGAAATCCCGGCGGAGCAGCAGGGCCCCGCCGGGCAGAATCTAAGCGCAATCAATCGTTATAGAAGCTGTATTCCATGACTGTGCTCTGGCCGTTCTCGGTCCAGACCACATGATGGTTCGCGTCATAGGAGAAGGTGATGGTCATGGGTTTTTCCCCCTCGAACTCGCCCTCAGCAGTGACGGTATCGGAAGCGGCGTCGTAAGTGCCTTTCAGGATGGCATCCTTCAGGATTTCCCTGTCCTTGCCATACTGATACACCCGGATGTCATATTCTCCATCGTACCAGTCAAAGAAAATGACTTCGATGTCGGCCCCTTTCATCCAGCGGGTGCCGCAGAAGCTGCCGATCCTGTCGAACTCAAGGCCCTTGCCGGCATCTTCCTTCTGATCCGCCCATACGAGCTTGCCGGCCTCGTTGATGGAGAACTGGGCTTCTCCGTCTTCATAATAGGTCTTGTCCCAATTGCCTGTGCTGATGTCCTCAAGATAGTGCAGACCGAAGGGGCTGCTGATGAGGGTTTTGTCTTTCAGATCACAGGTGTATTCCCACACGTCGCGCTTGCCCTCCAGCTTGTGAATGACGCTGATTTTCGGGCCGCCATCCTCCATATAAACTTCCGCGCGCCAGTCGCCGTCAGCGGCGACCCAGATGCTGTCAAAGGGTTTCGCGTCCGGGTTTTCAGCCAGGTAATCGTAATCGTCTTCTTCCGCCAGAACCGAAACAGCTGTGAAAGCAAGGCAGAAAACCAGGAGCAGGGAAATCAGTTTCTTCATAAATAAATTACCTCCTTTGGGAATTGAATCTTTCTTTCTGCCGTATCCGGAAATGCTCCGGAAGTTTGCCCGGCAAATATGGATACGCACAAAGTCAAAGGGTTGGCAGCTGCAGCCTGAAAAAATTATTTTGGTTCCGGTTTGTCACAGTAAATCATATCAAGCAACGGGCAGGCAGAGAGCGATCCCGGCTCTCTGCCTGGTCGTTTTCATGCATCGCTTTTTCCGCGTTCCGGTTCCGACAGCCGGGGCGATGGCCTGGGCCACGCTGATTTTTGGGGCGATAATGCGGGTGTGCATGGCAGGACTTTTTCTTCCATTGAAGTATTATAAAAAGAGGTGAGGCGCCCAAGGATTGGCTTGCCTGTCAACCGGGATGCAGTACGAATGGGAAGCTTGAATAACGCATCAGGCCGTATGCTGTTTTTGCGGATCAGACGGAGCGGCATATTCACTTTTATCGCGAAGGGCCATCAATTGAACAGGAGGGATCCCGTATGTCTCAAATCAGGAAGTGCTGTATCATTTTTCTGTGCAGCGTTCTGCTGATTAGCTGCGCATTAACGACGCCGGTTCCGGCAAAAGCCGATCGCGCCGTTCAATCGCCGCAATCAATGCCGGGCGTTACGCAAGAAATGACGGAACCCGCATTCTGGTCCGGTTTGTCAGGCGACTCTGACGCGCTTTTGGCGACGCCTGCGGAAATCGCACAGATCAATGCCGCGGCCATTGCCGCGAAGGGCAGCAATCGGCGCGATATGAGAAGCCTGAAAGAAACCTACGACGGCGTAGCCCGGAACGGAGCCCTGGCAAACAGCGCGGCAGAGGATGCCAAATACTATCTGGGCTGGATCTGGGACCAGAACGGAAAAAAGCTGGAGCAGGAGGACTTCGACCGGATCATCGCAAACGTCATTGATCCGAACGCGGCGGAAGAAATGCCCGTGCGCTGGGGGATTGCCGTTCGCCGGACCGATCTGATCACCTTCCCGTGGGACGGACAGCTGCTTGACGACCCGGCTGATATTGATTTTGATTATCAGCCGCTGGTGGGCATCCGCGTCAACGAGCCGGTGGCTGTTTATTCCACCTCTGCGGATGGAAAATACTTCAGCGTATCAACCTCCTGCTGCACCGGCTGGGTACGTGCGGAGGATATCGCCATTTGCCGGGATAAAGAAGAATGGCTGACCGCCTGGGATCTTCCCGCCGAAAAGCGGCTGGTGTTCTGGGGTGACAAGATGTATACGGACTATTCCAATTCAGCGCCGCAGGCTTCCTGCCGCCTGATTACCATGGGCACCGTACTGGAGCGTATGGATGAAACAGATCCGGACGCACTTGTGATCAACCGGCTGCCGCTGCACAATTACGCCGTCTATCTGCCGGTAAGGAATGAAGACGGCAGCTACGGCAAAACGCCCGCTCTGATAAACGCCCGGGAATGCGTGAGCGAGGATTATCTGCCCCTGACGAAAGCCAACCTCGCAAAGGTGGCGCTGGCCTCCCTGGGCGACGCGTATGGCTGGGGTGCGGGGCTGAACAACGAGGACTGCACCAGCCTCAACCATTCCATCTTCTGCTGCTTCGGCCTGGACATGCCTCGAAACGGCACCTGGCAGCAGCTGGTGGAAAGCATGCCGCGCATCATGATCGGCGCGTATACATTGGAGGAAAAGGAAGCGCTGCTGGATGCATTGCCTCTTGGCTCTTTGCTGAATCTCCCCGGACATCAGATGATGTATCTGGGCAAACATGCGGAGCAGTACTACGTGGTCAGTACGGTCAGCAGCCTGATGAGCCCTTACAGCGGAAAACGCCAGCGGACCCGCTGCTGCCAGATCAATACGCTGGATATCAAACGTGCAAACGGAAAAACATGGATATCAGAACTGAACCGTGTTTTCATTCCCTGGATCAGCCTGTCCGAAGGCGAGGCGTATCCGCAGCCAGAGCTTCCGGCCTATCATGCATATACTGCTTTCGCTCTGGAAAAAGGGCTGATGGACCCTTATCCCACAGGCTACTTCCTTCCGGACCGTGCGTCCACCCGCGCCGAGGCAGTGGAAATGCTGTGGCGGATCGCGGGAAAACCGGAAACGAACAGGGGAGCGGAAGGATTCCCGGATGTGGCTGCCGGTTCTGAGTACGGAAAATCCGCCCTGTGGGCAAAGCAGGCAGGCATTTATGCCGGCGAGGATGGTCAGTTCAGGGGAAATACCGTGGTGACAGGAGCCTTCCTTGCGGAGATCTGCGGGCGTTTTCTGAACGAAACGCAGCATGGGCTGATTCCGGCGACGGACGCCGTTCTGACCCGCGCCGAGCTTGCCCAGACCGCGCAGGCCGTCTGGACAGCGTATGATGCACAGAAGATGCCGGCAGCTCCCTACGGAACGGCCAGCGCATCCTCCCCCTATTATGCGAAGCCCTGCAATGAACGGCTCGCCTCCCTGCCGGAAGCCCTGATGAAGATGGCGAAAGGCGGCTACAGCTGGGAGTACGAGTATGTTTCGGGTAAGCCCGCGTACGCGCTGACCCTGATGGACTACGCGAATATTTACTCCTTCATTCATACGCATGACCTGGATGAGGCAGCCGTGCGGGAGACGCTTTCGGACGCCAGCCTGATGGTGCACCGCAAAGCGTTTACGGAGGAGGAAATCGGCCTGCTGCTGGGGGACGATCAGGCGGCGGCCATGGCGCACTTTGCTTCTCCTTCCACCATGGTCATCGGGGAAAAGGGCTATAGCGAAAAATGGATGTACGATCATCCGCTCTGGGCCTGGCGGATGGAGGGAATCACGCCGGAGATGGTCGCCGAGGTTCAGCGGAATTACTACAATCCGCTCTTTACGCAGGAAGCGGCAGACGCATTCTCCCGGAAGCTGTATCGGTACACCGGTGTCGTGACGCCGGTCAAATGGAACCAATGGAAGCCCGGAGACGTGAAGCCGGACGGAACCGCAGAGGAGGGGCAGGGCACAGAGACAGGCGTGATGCTGGATGTTATTGAGTTCTGCCAGTATCCGGATTACCCCACCGGCTGTGAAAGCGTATCGCTGTATATGCTGCTGAATTATTATGGAATAGATGCTGAGGTGGACGATATCTACGATTTGCTTCCGATGGGAGCGCAGCCCTATGATGATGAAGCCGGTGTGCGCCACGGCGCAAACCCCGAACGGGAATTTGTCGGAGATCCCCGCAGCGAATATTCCTACGGCGTATTTAACGAGCCCATCGCCCAGGTGGCGGAACAGTTCAAGCCGGGTGTGGTCACGCGAACCGGCGCGGCCGTTGACGACATCAAAGCGATTCTGGATACCGGCAATCCGGTGCTGGTCTGGTACGTTTCCGCTCCGATGCGGGACATTATGTACCGCTGGTGCTGGCTGGATGAAAACGGCGAGATGGTGTACTGGCCGGGCGGCGAACACGCGGTGGTGGTCTGCGGCTATGACGATACATCGCTGACATACCGCGATCCTAACGCGGGAACGACGGTCGCCATTGATTATGGCACTTTTGAAAAGAGCTTTACCGAACTGGGCAGCAGAATTGTGTATTATCCGAGCCCGACTGAATCCGGCGGGGAACGCCGGCCATGATGCCCATGCGGAAAGGCAAGGCCCACAGCGGTTCGCTCGCAGGTCAATCGGGCTTTTGCGTGGACGGGTAAATTCCATTTTTCCTTTTCAAGCCCATACGCAGGAAGAATATCATTCAGTTATTTTCTTGCTGTCAACCCACGCCCCTGATGCGTATTTGCGATTGAATGCCGTCATGAATCCACCGGAAAGCATGGCGCGTTCCCGGCTCTAACCTATTTCTCGTCTAAACCATTGAATCTTCGGGCGTCTTTTCCGTCCTGGCTGTGCTTCATTCCGGTCAACGTAGCGCTGCTACGCCTCCCTTCATTCAGTTTTGCCAGAACGAAAAATCCATCCCGAATCTTTCAATATTTTAGACGAGCAATAGTATCACACCAGAAAAAAAGGCCGCTCCGGCAGATGGTAAGCCGAAGCAGCGTTTTTCCCCTGATACGCCAACCCGGCTCATTCCGAGCCGGGTTTTTGCCTTTGGGATGGCTTCCCGCCGTGCCCATAGCCAAAGAAGCCCTCGGTCATTGATTCATCAAGGGGTTGGAATTCCGAAAGGAGCCATCTGACGCGCGGGAGGAGCTGAGGGTCAGCAGCAGCAGGGCCAGATAGAACAGGAGCATATACACCACATGAATCATGGGGTCCTTCAGCAGCGTGCTATACAGGCCCAGGAGCAGATCGGAGGTCAAAAACATCATCGCGCTGACGCGAACCCGGATGGGCTGCTTTCCACTGCTGAACGCCATGAGCAGCAGCACCGGCGCGTACGCCGCCACGCCCCAGCCCATGACGCCATGGGCGGGCACATAGAACAGGATGATCAGAACATCCAGCGCCAGCGACACCACCGCCCACTGAATCCATTTGCCCAGGGACAGGGGGGC
>CADCJO010000031.1 GCA_902801765.1 uncultured Eubacteriales bacterium | reverse complement strand
ATGCTGCTTCCGCTATTGAGGTCCAGGAGATGAAATCTCCTGGTGCAGGTGCACGAGGGCCGCATAGGCCCTCGCCCCGTAGTGTATTAAAGTGCCCTTCAAAGTACAATTGTTATCAGCAAGGAGAGCAATTACATGAGTAACCATTCCAAGGCGCGGAAGCAGAGCATGATGATCGCGTTCTGCGGCATGGCGGCGGGGCTGTCGATGGTCATCCTGCTGCTGGGCGGGGTCATTCCCGTTGCCACCTACGCGGTGCCCATGCTGTGCGGGCTGCTGCTATTGCCCATTCTGTTGGAATTCGGAGAAAAGGCTGCCTGGGCCACGTTTTTTGCCGTGGCGGCGCTGGCGCTGATGCTGGATTTTGACAAGGAGGCGGCGTTCTTTTATCTGTTTATCGGCTATTATTCTATCGTGAAATGGCGGCTGGACAAGCTCAAGCCCAAGGCGCTGCGCATCGCGGCGAAAATCGCGCTGTTCACCGTTTCGATGGTGGTCATGTACGCGCTGCTGCAGCTTCTGTTCCCCGTCCTGGCGGTGCTGAAAGACTTTGAGGAAATGGGCGTTCTGTTGAGCGTCCTGTTTCTGGCGGCTTATGTTCTTTGTATGATGCTGTACGATTGGCTGCTGATTTATTACGTGATGCTTTACGGCAACAGGATCAGGCCCAAGCTGAAATTCCTGAAATAACCAGTCGGACAGGAAAAACAATCAGAGAACAATTTCTCTCTTGACAAATAATCGACCAGATTGTATCATAAACGCACAAACCAGCGATGGAGAAGAGTAGCTTCCGATTGCACGGCAAAGGGAGCCGCCGATAGTGGGACGGCGGCGCGGGCGGCGGAAGTGAATGGGCTCCGGAGGGCGCTCCGAAAGCGAAGGCGAGTAGGCAGCGACGGGCGACCGCTCCCGTTATCCAGGCGGCGCGTATCACGATGTACGCGGCAGAGCGTGCTTTCAATGAAAGCAAAGCTGAGTGGCACCACGGAAATTCCGCCTCAGCGCACAGAACATGTGCGTTGGGGCGTTTTTCATTTCCACGAAGTGGAAATCGTTCTAAGTTTTAAGTTCTAAGTTCTAAGCGAATCTACTTACACAAGCAAATGAAGATTCGTACTTAGGCGACCAAAACAGCTTAGAACTTCGAACTTCGAACTTAGAACTAAAAACTAAAAACTGAAAGGACGGTATTCCCATGAAAAAGATCATCGCTTTGGTTCTGGCCCTGGTCATGACGGTTTCCCTGTGCTCCCTGTCCCTGGCGGAAGAAAAGAAAGCTTTCAAAATCGGCATCTGTAACTTTGTGGACGACGCCTCCCTGAACCAGATCATCGCCAACATCCGCTCCCAGCTGGCAGAAATTGAAGCGGAAAAGGGCGTGACCTTTGAAATCCTGGAAGACAACTGCAACCTGGACGGCAGCGTGATGCAGCAGATCATCGCCAACTTCATCGCCGAGGAAGTGGACCTGATGGTGGGCGTGGCGACCCCCGTTGCCATGACCATGCAGGGCATGACGGAAGACAACCGGATTCCCGTGGTGTTCGCCGCCGTCAGCGACCCTGTGGGCGCGGGCCTGGTGAACAGCCTGGAAGCCCCCGGCGCCAACATCACCGGCACCTCCGACTATCTGGATACCAACGCGGTATTCAACCTGATCTTCGCGGCGAATCCCGAAGCCAGCAAGATCGCCCTGCTCTACAACCCCTCCGAGGACGCCTCCACCGCCCCCATCGCCGCGGCCAAGGAAATCCTCACCGCCAAGGGCGTGTCCTTTAAGGAATACTCCGGCAGCGGCATTTCCGAAGTGATGCTGGCCGCCGACGCCATCGTGGCCGACGGCATGGACGCCGTGTTCACCCCCACCGACAACACCATCATGGCCGCCGAGCTGGCGATTTACGAAACCCTGGCCGAGGCGAAAATCCCCCACTACACCGGCGCGGACAGCTTCGCCCTGAACGGCGCGTTCCTGGGCTACGGCGTGGACTACGCCAACCTGGGCAAGGAAACCGCCAACATGATCGCGGACATCCTGGTGAACGGCGCGGACGTGGCCGCCACCCCCGTCAAGACCTTTGACAACGGCACTGCCACCGTGAACACTGAAACCTGCGCGGCCATCGGCTTTGACTACGACGCCATCGCCGCCGCCTTCGCCCCCTTCTGCACCACCGTGCAGCCCATCACCACCGCCGAGAGCTTTGACGATTTGGGTGAATAACGAATCAGCAATTTCTCGCAAGTGGCTTCAAAGTAAAAAAGTAACTATGTCATCCTGAGCGTATCCGGACGCGTTAGCTTGCGCCCGCCAAAGGCGGGTAGGATCTATAAGTAGGGTAGTCTGTTGCTGGACAGCGCCTGTTGCTTTTAGATCCTTCGCGTTCGGATGCGCTCAGGATGACAATGTTCCGTTCGTTTGCGAAATTGTCTTGAATGAACAAGAAACGGGGAAAGGGATCGAGAATGGAATTCCGGAAAGTGTTCGACACGATTCCCGAGCAATTCGACCGCTGGCGGCCGCGGTACAGCCCGGCGCTGTTCGCGGACCTGATCGAATACGCCGCCCTCGGGCCGGACAAAACCGTGCTGGAGCTGGGCCCCGGCACGGGGCAGGCCACCGACCCCATTCTAAGTACCGGCTGCGACTATCACGCCATCGAGTTGGGCGAGCATCTGTATGAAAAGATGAAGAAAAAATACGGGCGCTTCCCCAACTTCCACATCGTCAACGGCGACTTCATCACCCACGATTTTTGCGGCCAGACCTTCGACCTGATTTATTCCGCCGCCACCATCCAGTGGATTCCCGAAGAAACCGCATTTTCCAAAACCTTTTCCCTGCTCAAGCCCGGCGGCGTTCTGGCCATGATGCTGACCCAAGGGGATTACCGCACGCCCAACGAAGCGCTGTACCAGAAAATCCAGCAGGTATACGCCGCGTACTTCAAGCCGGACATCCCCTATTCCCACGGCGCTTTCCATTATGATCATGCCGTCCGTACGGCTATGTGGATTTTGAAAAGCGGGAATACCGCGGCCAGCGGGTGCTGACTGCCGACGAATATGTAGCTTACAGCGGCACCCATTGCGATCATCTGGTGATCCCGGAGCCTGATAAAACTCGCTTCTTTTCCGGCCTGCGCGACGCCGTGCTGGAGGCGGGAAACCGCATCGTGTTCAACGATACATATGTTTTATACCTGGCGAAGAAGCCGATTCCATCACATCACACAAACGGAGAAAAACAACCATGACGCCTGACAAACTGCTTGCCCTGGGCCAGACGGCCCTGGAACTGGGCCTGGTAAACGCCCTGACGGTGCTGGCCCTGTTCCTGAGTTATTCCATGCTGAACGTGTGCGACCTGAGCACCGACGGGTGCTTTACCCTGGGCGCGGCGGTGGGCGCGCTGGTGGCCATTTCGGGCCATCCCTGGCTGGCGCTGCCCGCGGCCATGCTGGCCGGGTCGGTTTCCGGCTTCATCACCGCCACGCTGCAAATGCGCATGGGCGTGCAAAGCCTGCTGGCGGGCATCGTGGTAAACACCGGCCTGTATTCCCTGAATATGGCGCTCACCGGCAACAAGGCCACCCTGCCCATGAACAAGACCACCACCGTGTTCACCATGGCGAAGGGCCTGCTCAAGGATACCCCCTTCGCCGGGCAGTACACCCTGATCGTGATGCTGATCGCGGTGGCGCTGGTGGTGCTGTTCCTGTGCTTTTTCCTGCGCACGAAGCTGGGCCTGGCCATCCGCGCCACGGGCAGCAACGCGGACATGGTGCGCTCCTCCTCCATTAACCCGGCCTTCACCACCACCGTGGGCCTTTGCGTCAGCAACGCGTTCACGGCGCTGTCGGGGTGCCTCATGGCCCAGCAGCAAAAGAACTATGAGGTGAACATGGGCAGCGGCATGGTGACGGTAGCGCTGGCCAGCCTGCTGATCGGCGGGGTCATCATCAGCAAGCACCGCTCGGTGCCGCTTCGCGCTGTCGGCGCGGTGATCGGCGCGTTCCTGTTCCGGCTGGTGTACGCCCTGGCCCTGCGGCTGA
Source organism: uncultured Eubacteriales bacterium (assembly GCA_902801765.1). Classification (GTDB taxonomy): domain Bacteria; phylum Bacillota; class Clostridia; order Christensenellales; family Aristaeellaceae; genus RUG563. The sequence goes on along the minus strand of CADCJO010000031.1, from coordinate 37,497 downwards.
ACATGCCCGCCTTCATGCTGAAAGCCGTTTCCTCCATCATCGTGGTGCTGGCCATCTCCGGGCCGTACCTGCGCAAGCAATTGCCGCTGCTGCTCAAATCCATGGGGATGCGGAAACGTCCCGCTTCCCTGCCGGAAGGAGGGCGGTAAGATGCTGATCTTAAACGAAGTATCCAAAACCTTCAACCCCGGCACGGTGAACGCAAAATTGGCTTTGGACAAATTGTCCCTGCACATACACAAGGGCGATTTCGTTTCCATCATCGGGGCCAACGGCGCGGGCAAATCCACCCTGTTCAACGCCATCTGCGGCAGCTTTTTCCCGGATCACGGGTCGGTGGTCATGGACGGGCGGGACATCACCTGGATGCCTGAGCACCAGCGGGCCAAGCAGATCGGCCGTCTGTTCCAGGACCCCATGCGCGGCACGGCTCCGGACATGAGCATCGAAGAAAACCTGGCCCTGGCCGCGGGCAACGGCGGCTGGCTGAGCCGGGTGTCCGGCGCGGACAAGAAAACGTTCCGGGACAAGCTGGCTTTGCTGGGCATGGGACTGGAGGACCGGATGAAACAGCCGGTGGGCCTCTTGTCCGGCGGGCAGCGCCAGGCCTTGACCCTGCTTATGGCCACCTACCACATCCCCAAGCTGCTCCTCCTGGACGAGCACACCGCCGCCCTGGACCCCGGCACCGCCGAAAAGGTGCTGGCCCTGACCCGCTCCATCGTGGAGGAAAATAAAATCACCTGCCTCATGATCACCCACAACATGCAGTCCGCCCTGGATCTGGGCAACCGCACCCTGATGATGAACCAGGGCCAGGTGATCTACGACGTGACCGGCGAAGAACGAGCCAAGCTCACCATTCACGATCTCACCGACAAATTCCGCCAGGCCAGCGGCAAGGCGCTGGACAACGACCGGATGCTGCTGGGCATTGACAGCAATAAATGATAAAAAGCCTTCCAGCTGTTCAAAAACAACCGAAAGGCAAAATTCCCTTTTTGACTTTCTCGGAAAAGGGGCTGGGGGAAACCGCTCTTTGGTCTTCAAAGAGCGGTTTCCCCCAGAAATATTTTTATGCTTTTTCCGCCATCATGGCCACGATTTCGTTGCTGCGGGCGATGAAGTCTTTCAGGTCTTCCGCTTCCAGGGGACGGCTGGAGAGGCGGGCCAGGTCAAAGAGCTGCTTGCACAGCAAGTGGCTTACGTCCCCTTCCTCCATGGCGGCCAAGGCGCGGATGGTGGGACACAGGCGGTTCAGCACCAGGGTGTACTTGGAGGGGAAGCCAAAGTCCTGGCCGTACATGGCGCTCATTTCCTTATAGCGGCGCACCTGCTCCTCTTCGGTCAGCATCACGGGCAGGTTATGGTCGCTGAGGGCTTCGATCTTCACGGTCAGCTCCTGATCGCCCAGGGCGTCCCGGAACAGCTTTTCCATGGAAGCCTGGTCGATGTCCTTGCCTTCTTCGCTTTCCTCGGTCAGGCCCGAAACGTCGGCGTCCACGCGCACGAACTGCAATCCCTCGTTGCCGCCGCCGAATTCCATGAAGCTCATGAAATTCATGTCGATCAGGGTGTCCATCACGACGACGTCGATGCCCTTGTCGGTATACAGCGCCACGGCCGCGGCCTGGCGGTTCGCTTCGGTGGTGTAGTAGACCTTCTTTTCCGCCTTGCCCTCGTTGCGGCTGCGGTATTCGTCCAGCGTCAGGTATTCGCCCTTGGTGGTCTTGAACAGCAGGCTGCCCTTCACCATGTCGTAGAACTTGCTGTCCCGCACGCAGCCGTACTTCACGAAGGGATGAATGTCGTCCCAGTAGGTTTCGTACTGCTTGCGCTCCGTGTTGAACAGGCCGTTCAGTTTGTCCGCCACCTTCTTGGTGATGTGGGCGGAGAGCTTCTTCACATACCCGTCGTTCTGCAGGAAGGAACGGGAAACGTTCAGGGGCAGGTCGGGGCAGTCAATGACGCCTTTGAGCAGCATCAGGAATTCGGGGATGACTTCCTTGATGTTGTCGGCCACGAACACCTGGCGGTTGAACAGCTTGATTTCGCCCTCCTGGCCGCCGAAGTCCCGCTTGATGCGGGGGAAGTACAGGATGCCCTTCAGGTTAAAGGGATAATCCACGTTCAGATGCACCCAGAACAGCGGTTCCTCAAAGGTGTGGAACAGCTTGCGGTAGGTTTCCTTGTATTCTTCCTCGGTGCAGTCCTTGGGGTTTTTGAGCCACAGGGGATGGGTGTCGTTGATGGGCTTTTCTTCCTTTGCTTTTTCTTCTTCCGCCGTGCCGGTGGGCTCGTCGGGGTCTTTCTTGGTTTCGTCCTTGTTCAGGTCTTGCAGGTAGATCGGCACGCTCATGTAGCCGCAGTACCGGTCCAGCACTTCCCGCACCCGGTAGCCGTCCAGGAATTCTTTTTCCTCGTCAGTGATGTGCAGGATGATGGTGGTGCCGCGCTCGGTGCGTCCGCCGTCGCGCATGGTGAAGGACATGCCGTCCTCGCTTTCCCACAGCACGGGAGCAGCGCCATCCTGATAGCTCAGGGTGTCGATGGTCACTTTATCGGCGGCCATGAACGCGGAATAGAAGCCCAGGCCGAAATGACCGATGATGCCGCCCTTGTCGTCGCCGGTGTAGTTCTTTAAAAATTCCTCGGCGCTGGAGAAGGCCACCTGGTTGATGTACTTTTCCACTTCCTCGGCGGTCATGCCGATGCCGTTGTCAGTGAAGCGCAGCTCGCCCGCGTCCTTGTCCACGGTGACGGTAATCCGCAGATCCTCGTCCGTATCGGCATGCAGCATCTTATACTTGGTGATGGCGTCGCAGCCGTTGCTGACCATTTCGCGGATGAAAATGTCCTTATCGGAATAGAGCCAGCGCTTGATCACCGGCATGATATTTTGCGCGTGAATCGAAATATTGCCTTTGTTTTCCATCTATGTTCGCCTCCAAATAAAATCGGTTGTCGGTTGCGTGAAGCGGGTATGTCACCACGCTGAAAAGCATTATAACACGGGCATATCCAAAATGCAAGCAAATTTTAGCACTCAATTAAAAAGAGTGCTAACAAATTTCTTATTTCCTTTGCGCCGCAGGACAATCGCTTACGAAATTTGCACGCTGCAACACCATGGAAAAATGTAGGGGCGGATATGATCCGCCCGAACGTTACATCAACCAGAATGATTGAAAAATGAAGTTTGATGTTTAACTGACAGAGCGGGCGGTTCATATCCGCCCCTACACAATGTGGTTTTGTTTCTTGCTTTTGTAATTATTCCTTCATAAAAAAAGCAGCAAACGATAGCCCTTCTATGCTGCAAAGAAAACTTTGACAGGCGGCAGGATCGTATTATATAATAGAATCAACTGGAATCCCGATGGGTTTTCGGATTATCTGTCAGGAGGAATATGCTATGCGCAATCGTATCTTTTCAGCGCTGATCGCGCTGATGCTGCTGCTTTCCCTCGTGCCCGCGGCCATGGCGACCACCGTGGAAGTGACCGCCGTGACCGGCGCCGCCACGGCAAAGGGCTTTGGCGGGGACGTGACCGTATCCATCACCCTGGTGGACAGCGAAATCGCCTATGTGGAAATCACGGGCGACGGCGAAACCGCGGGCATTGGCGGCAATATCATCAACGAATGGCCCGAAGCCTTCGTGAACGCCAACGGCATCGTGGACACCTATACTGGGGCCACCTTCGCCCAGATCACCCGCAATGGGGTGCTGGAAGCGGCAAAGGCCGCTCTTGCAAACGCGGGCGTGAACCCCGAGGATTACCTGCGGGAAGCGGGCCAGGAAGCTGCTGAGGACGTAACCCTGGTCGCGGACATCGTGATCGTCGGCGCGGGCGGCGCGGGAATGACCGCCGCCATCGCCGCGGCGGACGCGGGCAAAAAAGTGGTCGTGCTGGAAAGCCAGCCCGCCGTGGGCGGCAACTCCGTCAAGTCCACCGGCGGCATGAACGCCGCGAAAACCACGTATCAGGATAAGAACGAATTCGGCGAAGCCGCGGGCGTGGAAAAGACCCTGACCGCCGCCGAGAGCTATGCGGACAACGAGTTCATCTCCAACTCCGCCAGCATTGTCAAATCCCAGTGGGAAGCCTGGCAGGCCGCTCCCGAAGGATACTTTGACTCCGTGCAGCTCTTCGCCCTGGACACCATGATCGGCGGCAAGGGCATCAACGACCCCGAGCTGGTCAAAACGCTGGTCAACGGCAGCGCCGACGCCATTGCCTGGCTGGAAACTGTCGGCATTGACCTCAACAACGTGGCGGCCTTCGGCGGCGCGTCCGTCAAGCGCATCCACCGCCCCGTGGACGAAAACGGCAAGGTGGTTTCCGTCGGCGCGTACATCGTGCCCCGCCTGGAAGCGGCCATGAAGGAACGCGAAAACATCACCCTGTGCCTGGATACCACCGCCACCGCGATCCTGACCAATGAAGCGGGCGCTGCGGTGGGCGTGCAGGCCGTCGGCAAAACCGGCAACCTTGTCACCGTGAACGCTCAGGCCGTCATCCTGGCCACCGGCGGCTTCGGCGCGAACCTGGATATGGTGGTGCAGTACAAGCCCGACCTGGCCGGGTTCATGACCACCAACGCCTCCGGCATCCAGGGCCAGGGCATCCGGATGGCCGAAGCCCTCGGCGCGGCCACCGTGGACATGGAGCAGATTCAGATTCATCCCACCGTGCAGGCCGACACCGCCTCCCTCATCACCGAGGGTCTGCGCGGCGACGGCGCGGTGCTCATCAACGCCAACGGCGAACGCTTCATCGACGAAGTGGGCACCCGCGACGTGGTGTCCGCCGCCGAAATCGCCCAGCCCGGTTCCTTCTCCTGGCTGGTGGTGGACCAGAAGATGGTGGACGCTTCCTCCGTCATTCAGGGCTACATCAAGCGCGGCCTGATGCTGAGCGGCGACACCTATGAAGCGCTGGCCAAGGAGCTGGACATTCCCGCCGACGCCTTCGCCGCCACCATGGAAAAGTGGAATGGCTACGTGGCGGAAAAGAACGACCCCGACTTTGGCCGCACCTCCTTCGCCAATCCCCTGGATACCGCGCCCTTCTACGCGGTCAAGGTCACCGCGGGCATCCACCACACCATGGGCGGCCTGAAAATCGACCCCGAAACTCACGTGCTGAACGCTGACGGCCAGATCATCCCCGGCCTCTTCGCCGCGGGCGAAGTCACCGGCGGCGTCCACGGCGCGAACCGCCTGGGCGGCAACGCCGTCGCCGACATCATCGTGTTCGGCCGCATCGCCGGCGAACAGGCCGCGGCGTATGTGAAGTAAAAAACCTTCCCCTCGCAGGCAATGCTGTCCAACGAAGTTGAAACAATATCGACCAAGGAACATTATCAACACCAACCAACACTGTCATCCCGACCGAAGCGGAGGCGAGAGCCGCAGCGAAGTGGAGGGACCTGAGACAGGCATAAGCAGCCAAGCAACGTTATTTCCAGCTCTCAGGTCCCTCGGCTCCGTGTCGCCTCTGGCTCCACTTCGCTCGGGATGACAATGAAGGGCGGCTGATAATCTGTTTCATGAGGGTCTGTTAAGCACAGGATGAAAATACCCCTGCTTCCATCATAGAAGCAGGGGCGTTGCTGTTATGCCTGTTTCAACAAGTCGTTATAAAGCGCCGTTATTACCTGGAGCGCGTTCAGGTTGCCTTCATTGCCTTCTTCCGAATAATCAAAGCACGGTATTAAATCGTTCATTTTATCCAGGATCATGCGAATCCGATCCGTTTTTTCCGTTTCGGAAGAGGTGGAAAAACGATCGTCATAGATTCGCTCCAGGAAGCTGAGCTGCTGACGAAGGGTCTTTTCCCGCTCGACAAACATATCGCCGATTGCTTTTGCGCGTGCCATGGCATCAACGCTCTCTGGCAACGCGTCCACGACATGAATCGTTTGCGTCAAATCCTGCATCTCATGCCGCAGGGCGTCCATCTTTTCAAGCAGCTTTTCTAACGTCAATCCGCTCTCAGGGATTGCCCGGTCTTTGTTTTCTTCCATGGTTATATCCTCCGTTTGTTCCGGCGGACACGCAAGACAGATCGTTCGTTCATCCAGCCAGCGTGCCCTGCCTTTTTTCACAAGACCGTTGGCTCTTTTCAGCCAGGTTAATTCGTATGCTTTCCCAGTTTCATCCACCACAATCACGTTTTTTTCGATGGGTATCCTCCCCTTTGCGGTGTGCGCCTGCTGTTTTTTGTGATGGGTGCCATCCCCAAGGCTTGGTTCCATTATAGAAGAAGCTGGATGATCTGTCAAGAAATGAAAGGAAAGAACTCATGCGATACATAAACACATGGCTGTGGAAAAAGCGTCATGACCAAAAAATCGATGCTGTCGCGGCTATGATGGACGCGTTTATTGCGTATAAGCTGAATAAGGATGCCTTTGAGTGAGTTAGTCTTTACGCTTGGCTAAAAACTCAATTGCTATCATGATTCCGGCGATCGCCCAAAGCGGCAAAGTGATTTGCCACAGCTTTATTATGGCGGCAGCAAAACCGAATAAGATCATACTGACGGCCGTGTACACAAGGTTTCCGTCCGAATCGTTACGCCGTCTTTTACGCGGTTCATAATGGATTGTTCTTCCGCATTTCGGGCATCTGGCTGTTCCGTCGCCGTATTTCACCATGGTAACCAGTTTTCCATGTCGTTTGCATCGATAGCATCGCATGCGGTTCGCCTCCAGGCTTTTGATGGAGTCATTTTAGATGAATTTTTAATAAAAGTCAATTTCGGAGGTGACAGTGCATGATTGAAGGCATAGAAAACGCGTATCCGAACTACGGGCTTCCAAAGCAGAAAAAGTATCCTTTGCCGGATCGGAAGCATGTGCTTTCCGCGATAATGAACAAATTGTTAATAGGGACCGCCAAAAGGCTTCCCCTTGAGGGGAAGCCTTTTGGGTTGGGCTTGTTTACAGTTTGTTCAGTCATGCGTTTGTCTTGGGATAGAACAGTTTTACAGCAAATTCCTTTGAATCTTGCCGCTGATGGTCTTGGGCAGTTCGTCCCGGAAGACCACGATGCGGGGGTATTTATACGGCGCGGTGCGCTGCTTGACGTAGTTCTGGATCTCTTTCTTGAGCTCCTCGGTGCCTTCCTTGCCCTTGACCAGCACGATGCTGGCCTTGACCACCTGGCCGCGGATGGGATCGGGCGCGGCGCTGACGCCGCATTCCAGCACGTAGGGCAGCTCCATGATGACGCTCTCGATCTCGAACGGTCCGATGCGGTAGCCGGAGGATTTGATCACGTCGTCCAGGCGGCCCACGTACCAGTAGTAACCGTCCTCGTCCTTCCAGGCGGTGTCGCCGGTGTGGTAAAGCCCGTCCTCGTGATGATCCTCCACGCCCACATAGCCCAGGTACAGGCCGCAGGCGGGCTTGCCTTCGCCCAGGCGGATGACGATCTCGCCCACTTCGCCGACGGGCACAGGCTTTCCTTCGTTGTCCACAATGTCCACGTCAAAGAGCGGCGAGGGCTTGCCCATGGAGCCCACTTTGGGCGTCATGCCCACCAGGTTGCCCACGGACAGGGTGGTTTCGGTCTGGCCGAAGCCCTCCATGAGGGAAAGCCCGGTGGCCTTCTGGAACTGATAGAACACCTCGGGGTTCAGGGCTTCGCCGGCGACCGTGGCGTGGTGGATGGAGCTCAGGTCGTACTTGGCCAGATCCTCCTTGATCAGCATGCGCAGCATGGTAGGTGGCGCGCAGAAGGTGGCAATGTCGTACTTCTTAAAGAGCGGCAGGATTTCTTCGGCGTGGAAGCGGTCAAAGTCATACACGAACACCGCCGCTTCGCACAGCCACTGGCCGTACAGCTTGCCCCACAGGGCCTTGCCCCAGCCAGTGTCGGAGATGGTCAGGTGCAGCCGTCCGGGTTCCACGCAGTGCCAGTATTTGGCGGTGATGAAGTGGCCCATGGGATAGGTGTGGCTGTGGGCCACCAGCTTGGGATAGCCGGTGGTACCGGAGCTGAAGAACATCACCATGGGTTCGTTGCCGCAGGCGGTGTCCTCGGTGCGGGGGAAGCGGGAGGAGAAGCGGCCGAATTCGGCGTCAAAGTCGTGCCAACCTTCCCGGCTGCCGCCGCAGATGACGAGGGTCTTGACAGAGGGACATTTGGGCAGGGCTTCCTCCACGTGCTCGGTGGCCTTGCCGTGAGCGGTGCACAGCACCACGTCCACCTGGGCTTTTTCGAAGCGATATTCGTAGTCGTGAGCCAGCAGCTGGTCAGTGGCCGGGATGGCGATGGCCCCGATCTTGCACAGCGCCAGCATACTCAGCCAGAAATGATACTGGCGGCGCAGCACCACCATTACCTTGTCGCCCTTCTTGATGCCCAGGGAGCGGAAATAGTTGGCGGCGCGATTGGATTGCTTCTTCATATCCAGGAAGGTAAAGCGCCGCTCCTGCCTGTTTTCGTCCAGGTGCAGCATGGCCAGAGCTTCGGGCTTGGTGTCGGCCAGGGCATCCACCACGTCGAAGGCGAAGTTGAAGGTGTCCAGGTTGGTAAAGGAAATGGATTTGAGCGCGCCGGTTTCGTCCTCCATGGGATGGGCGAACTTTTCGTAGACGTAGTGCGCGTCCTCGGGCGTCTGGCTGGCCTTGATGGTTTCCATCACCTGGCGCTCTTCCACTTCTTCGCCGGGCAGCACCACGGCCAGGAACACGCAGTCGCGCCCTTCGGCGGCGATCATGCCGTGGGGGGTGGAGGAATCGTAGTAAATGGAGTCACCCTCACGGAGCAGCTCGACATTGTGGCCCACCTGCACCTTCATGGCGCCGGACAGGATATAGTCAAATTCCTGGCCGGAGTGGGTGGTGGTGTGGATGGGCTTGTCCTGCAGGGTGGGATCGTAGGTGTAGCGCACGAAGTAAGGCTCGGAAATCTTCTTGCGGAACATGGGGGCCAGGTTTCGGATGTCGATGCCCTGCTCCCGGGCCGTCACCTCGCCCGCGCCCTTGCGGGTGATGGTGTAGGAGGACAGCATGGCGCTGCGGCCTTCCAGCAGGTCGATCATTTCCACCTTGAAGGTCAGAGCGCACTTGTGCAGGAAAGTAAAGGGCAGGTCCATCCGGGCGTTTTCATACGCCTGGTAGGTTTCCTCAGTCACGTCGGTCATCCGGGCCATTTCCGCCACGGAATACCCGCTGATTTCGCGCAGTTCCCGGATACGGGCGGCTACCTCGCGCACCTGGTCGGGGATATGCTGGGCCTGGGCTACGTCCATCTTTTTGTTCCTCCATTTCATTTCGTCGCGGGCGGGTATTGCATACCCCCCCGCGTGCCCCCCCGCACAGATTTTCTTGTGAACCAAAGGTTCACGGGCAGAAAATCTGCAAGGTGAGAAAATTTCATCCGGTCATCTGCGTTCCCTTCTGAAATTTTCTGTCCTCCCGGCGTACATGCCGCCGGTGCGGATTTCAGTCAAGGGGAGTTCCCCTTGACAATCCCCCTTCTGTACCGTTGCCTGACCGGTTTATCAGAAGGCTTTGTTGTATTTGGGAGTCGGGTTATCCGCAAAGAAAAGCCCGCCCCAAAGTGTTTTTGCTTTGAGACGGGCTGAATTTCAGCTCGCGGTACCACTCAAATTGCGCATTGCTGCGCCGCTCATGAGGCTCGTGTTCCAAGCCTGCTGCTCTGACGCGGCATCACGGAAGACGATTAGTTCCGGTTGAACCTCTCCGGCGCTTCGCACCACCTCCCCTGATAGGGGAGGCTCTCTTTGGCTCCCTTCTTAGGGGAGCTGTCAGCGAAGCTGACTGAGGGGTTTTGGGGCCCACTATGTCATGAACGCTGACTGAGGGGTTTCCCGGTTTCACCGCTTCGGCTCGGAAGGGATGGGCGTGGTGGGAAGCATCCGCCGCCGGTTTTCAGCTGCCCCGGCTCTCTGGATGCGGCGCGTTCCCCGCCGTCTTCGTCATCGCCTTTGGTATGGAATTGAAAGCAGTGTATCACCAGAATACCGTTTTGTCAAGCCAAGGAATTGAAAAACAGCGGAAAAACAGAAGAAAAAAGCATGCGCCGTGATGCCGCACGATGCATGCTTTCAGGGGAGGAGAAAAGGAGGAGAACGAAGGTTTCATGGGTATGACTTGAAGTTAGTAATTTCTAACTGCATGATCAGTATACAGGAGAATCAAGTTTCTGTCAAGGGGAAAATAAAGAAAAACAATTCGTGTACAATGGATAAAATTCACCGAAAATACAGCCCCGGGAATTGACAAACAGGCTGCTTCTTGCTATCCTCTTTGGGTAATAAAAAGGAGGGAATCCGCATGAGCCATGTGATCGTGCCCAAAGGATATACGTCCAGCCTGAGCCTGTATGAAACCCAGGAAGCCATTGCGCTGATCAAAAAAACCTTTGAAAGCAACCTGAGCCACGCGCTGCATTTAAAGCGCGTATCCGCGCCTTTGTTTGTGGACGGGGCTTCCGGCCTGAATGACGATCTGAACGGCGTTGAGCGGCCCGTGTCCTTTGATATGCTGGAAACCGGCGAGGAAGCCCAGGTGGTGCACTCCCTGGCCAAGTGGAAGCGCTTCGCCCTGGCCCGGTATCATTTTCCTGTGGGCGAAGGGCTGTATACCGATATGAACGCCATCCGCCGGGACGAAACCCTGGATAATCTGCACTCCGTGTACGTGGACCAGTGGGACTGGGAAAAGGTGATCGAGGAAAAAGACCGCACCATGGATTTATTGAAGGACACCATGGAGCGCATCGTCACCGCCATCTGCATCACCCTCGACCGGGTGAAGTGGGAATATCCCGCGGTGAAAACAGCCCTGTGCCGTGACGTTTCCTTCGTGACCACCCAGGAGCTGGAGGACATGTATCCCGACAAGACCGCCAAGGAACGGGAGAACCTGTATTTGCAGGAGCACAAAACCGCCTGCATCCTGCAAATCGGCGGCAAGCTGAAATCCGGCAAGCCCCATGACGGCCGCGCCCCCGACTACGACGACTGGGCGCTGAACGGCGACATCATGTTCTGGAACGAGCTGCTGGGCTGCGCCTTTGAGATTTCCTCCATGGGCATCCGCGTGTCCCCCACGTCTCTCAAGCGCCAGTTGAAATTAGCTGGCAAGGAAGAACGGCGCAAGCTGCCCTTCCACCAGGCGCTGATGAAGGGTGAGCTGCCCTTCACCATCGGCGGCGGTATCGGCCAGAGCCGCATGTGCATGCTGCTGCTGGGCAAGGCCCACATCGGCGAAGTGCAGTCCTCCTATTGGGACCCCGCCACCCACGCAACCTGCGAGAAAGCGGGCATTGTGCTGCTGTAATACTGTTGATAGCCATGTTCTCAAGGATGAGTTATCAATCCAGCGGGCAGGGAATGCCGGAGGTTTCCCCCAGACCCCACCGAGGAGAACATCCCCCCTGGCGCGGGGTACTTGACCCGCGAAGGCCCCTGCCTTGTGATTGTTTTTCATTCTTTGCAGCTTGACTATTATTATAAGTATAAGAATGCCTCCCCGCATCGGACAATCCGGCGCGGGGAGGCGTTGCTTTCGGAAAAGATCAATGGTCGATCATGGCGTTGCAGTAAGCGAAAGCGCCGGTTTCGATCACGCGGATGGTGTTGGGCAGGGAAATGGTTTTGAGGGTTTTGTTGCCGCGGAAGACATCCGGGCCGATGCCGATCACGGTATAGGTTTTATTCCCAACAGGAATTGTGGGAGGAATCGTCAGGGCTGTCGCCCGCCCCTTGTAACCGGTCACTACCGCGCCGTCGGGGGTGATGGTATATCCCACGCCGTTCAGCTCCGCGCCGTTTTGAACGGTGGAAATTTTCTCCACCTGGGCGGAGTCGGACAATTCGCTGCGGACAGTTTTTTCACTGTTCGGGAGAGTCATCAGTGAAGCGACCGAATAGCTGTAATCGTTGCCGAGGAAATCCAGGCCGGTGTCCGTATAGGAATAATCCGTCAGAATTTTGATCAGTTCAGGCTTGCCGCCGTTCATGGATCGATACAGTGCGTAGCTTTGGGCCTGCTCCGCGGGGCTCCAGATGATGATGGCGGAGGTGGCGGTTTCCTGCCACGCGCCGATCGTGGAGGGCGCGTAAAGCACCTGATTTTCCGTGGCGGCAGAAAACTCAATTTGCGGAACGGGTTCCCGTTCCACGACCAGAACGGAAACGGCGTCCGAGCTCAATGCTCTATTGCCGTCGATGACGACGCACCTGTACATCAGCTTGGCGCTGCCGCGGGTCACGGCAAAGCCGAGGGTATCGGTGGTAACGCCGCGAAACGCGGTGCTCCTGCTGTTAATGTCCTCCCACTTCTCACCGTCGCTGCTTCTCTGCCATTGATACAGAAGAACGGCATATCTGCCCACAGCGGAGACGGTGAACGCTACATAATCCCCCTCCGCTGCTTGAACGCTGACCGGCTGCTGGGTGATTCTGAAATCATCGTAAGGCGAAGCGCCGCTGACTGGAACCGGAGTTGGGGAAGCCGTTGCCGCTGGCCGGCTGCCAGGCCGGACAGTGGGCGTGGCGCCGGGCTGTGCCGGCTGGACCGTAGGCGCGGCGGTGGGCTGATAAAACGCGCTGTCGGATATGTCGCCGTCCACGATGTCATACATGAAGCTGGTATTCAGCAGCGGGCATCCGGCAAACGCGTTCGAGCCGATCACGGACAGCTTGCTCATCCCGCTGGTGATGATATTTTGCAGGTTGGCGCAGTTTTCAAACGCGCCGCCTTCGATTTCCGCCACGGAGTCGGGCAGATATACGGTGACGACGTTCCTGTTTCCGGCAAACGCGCCGCCGCGGATAACGTGCACCCCATCCGGCACGGATACGAAGGACGCGCTTCCATGATACTTGATCAGCGCGTTTCCATCCTCGCTCAGCTGAAACGCCTGCTGCGCGGACTGGACGGATTCCGCCAGGGTGGATACGGGCGCGGCCAGGCAGAAAAAGAATGCCAGCGCGGACAATAGGCATACAAAGCGTTTTGTTCTCATGCTTCCCTCCAGGAGCGGCCTTCTGCTCCATTTCATCATACCCCGAACGGGCGATGATTTCAATACCTTCCCGGGCGGTACAATCAGTTTTTCTGATTCTTTTTCGGCTGGTCATGCCATTTGCGCAGGACAATCAGCAGGGTAAAATTCATGAACACATTGTTGAACCCGGATTCGATCATGCCGTACAGCATGAACAGCATAAAGACCAGAATGGTATATCTGTCCCCCGCAAGGCAGGCCTTTCGGAACGCGGAAGCATACAGCGCGCCGTAGAAAAGCAATATCAGCGGCCCGGCCTGAATCAGCGTGCGCAGATAGGCCACGTCCAGCAGGATCGGGCTTTCATGCTGTACCCGCGCCAGACGCACGGACAGCAGCTGAACCCGCTGCCCCAGCAGGGATGCGCCGTACTGCTGGTACACCTTCAGGGAATTCCAGAACCGGTTGCTCATCAGCTGGTCAAATTGCCGGAAAAGGGGCGCCCGGCGGCACAGCAGCATGGCGATGATGGAAAACCCGATGACCAGCAGCGGAAACAGCGTCCAAAATGCCCGCCCGGCTTTTCGCATGGGACGGCGGCGAAACGCATAGGGCAGCAGTAGCGGAAACGCGGCCGTCAGGGCGATGGCCGTGCGGTTCCGGGTCAGGAAATACAGGGGAATCACGCCGATCAGAAGCGCAAGCGTATAGATTGCGCCGGGGCTTCGGCGGGTCAGCCACGCTTCCTCCAGCACCAGCGACAGGACCAGGCTCGCCAGCGTATTGGGATGATTGAAGCCCAGCGAATAACGCAGCTGCGGTGATCCCATGCGGTAGGTGACGTAATTCTCGATCGCCCCCAGCAGCGTGCCGGTAATAATGAACAGCGTCAGAAAAAGCCGGGCCGCAAAGTCGATCCACAGAACCTTTTTCACATCCACATTCCAAACGCCCAGCCAAGCCACCAGCAGGTAAAGCAAATGGTTGTAGCCGGAGCGGAACAGGGCTGCGCCGATCAGCAGACAGGCGGCACAGGTAAACAGCAGGGAAGTAAGGCGCTGCTTTCCATCCCACACCAGCTTTCCAATCATCAGGAGCAGCGAGGAATAACGCAGGAATACGCTGACATGGTGCGCGGCGGCAGTGCCGTTCAGGGTGGTATAGCTGATCAGGATGGCGTCGGCCATGCACAGGAGGTAAGCCAGCAGATACAGCCCGTCGGACGCCCGAATCCGAAAGCTGTCCGCGTCCAGCCTAAGCGAGCGCATGCAGAACCTCCATGACACCGGAGACCATTTGCGCCGCCGTGAAGCATTGCAAGGCTCTCTCCTGCCCCGTCCGGCCCATTTTTGCGGCTGCTTCCGGGTGCTCCCGCAGCCCGTTCAGCTTTTCTGCCAGAGCGTTCACATCCCGCGATGGATAGAGCAAGCCGGTGATTCCGTCCAGAATGATTTCGGCGGTTCCGCCTGTATTGCAGCCAACCACAGGCAGGCCCGCCAGCATGGCTTCCACGGTGGTTCTGCCAAATGGCTCCATCCAGGAGCAAACCAGCTCCACGTCTGTTTCCGTCCGGATTGCGCCCAGATCGTCCACTTCCCCCAAAAAGCTGACCCGGCTTTCCAGGCCCAGCTGCCGGGCCAATTTCCGCAGGCGGCCGGCATACGCCGGGCCTTCGTAAGCAGGAGGGGTTCCAGCAAGGGAAAGATAAGCGTCCGCCCCATACTGGTGGACGAGGATAGCCAAGGCGCGCAGAGCGTCTTCCTGCCCTTTAGCGGGTGTGAGCCTGCCCGCCAGCAGCAATCGGAAGCCGGAATGCGCTTGATGCTCCGTTTGCAAATAGCGTGCCGGCTCCAGGCCCACATATACTCTCCGCAGCTTTTCAGACGGGATATGCGGGGCAAAATCGTCAAACAGCGCTTGGGAGACGAGGATGATGCGGTCGGCATACCGGTTCATTTTCCGATACCAGGCGGGTGGAAACCAGGTGCGGTTTGCCCGGGAAAAGCTGCGTACGTGCCACACGTGGGGCTTGTCCCGCAGATGGGCCAGATACCCGCCCACGCAGATCATCCGTTCATTAGTGTAATACAAATCGAAATCAGCGGGCAGCGGGTGATTCAGCCGTTTTGCTTCAAGCCTGTCCAGCATCGGGGCCAGCAGCAGCTTGGCGGCGCGGAGCAGATCCTTTGGCGTATGGCGGAACACGGTGCAGCAGGTGTGATAATGGGCTGTATATACAGGAATCCCTACGGCTTTGCACCGCTTTTCCAGCTGTGTATTATCTCCCGGAACCAGCACGCTGGGCAAAACGCCGAACCGCTCCCGCAGGCCCGTCATCAGTGTCAGCAGCGAGCGGTTCGCCCCGCCACTGATTTCTCCGCTGTGAGCGATAAAGAGTATCTTCATGAAGTCGCTTTCCTTAATAAGGCTTTATTTGTTCAGTCGATGTTTGTTCAAGGGCGCTTTCAGGTCAACGTAGCGCTGCTACGCCTCCCTCCATTCAGCTTAGCCACGGCGTAAAATCCATCCCAAATCTGATACATTTTTAGCTTGAGTTTAGTATTAGAGTTCAGAGTACAGAGTTCAGAGTACAGTATTATATACTGCGTACTTTGAAATCAACAGACAAACATTTATTCATTCAACAAACATTGTCATCCCGAGCGAAGTGGAGCGAGAGCGGAACGAAGTCGAGGGACCTAAGAGAAACGCCTTCGACCAAGCAGCATGAAACCCAGTTCCCAGGTCCCTCCATTCCGCTCCACTCTCGTTCCGCTCCAGTCGGGATGACAAAGTAACGTCCGCAAAAACAGTTGATTCGTGTCATCATGATCAATCTGTACTTTTCCTAATCCCTATTCCCTAATCCCTGTTAATTTAATGCGCCCTTTATATTTCTGCTCTACTTGCCCCAAGGTATATCCGTTTCAGGCTGTTAGCCATTGCCGCCAGGTCAAAGCCCGCTTGGATGATTTCCGCATCGTGCGCCAGGCGCGGAGTCTTTCCCCGATTTGCAAGAATCGCTTCGGCCCATTGCGCTGGATAATCAGACAGCGCAAGCCAACGCACCAGCGGGGTCACGGCTACATCCTGCGGAATCACGCCTTTTGAAGCAAAGCAGGGCAGGCCCGCCGCCTGCGCTTCCAGCAGCGCGTTGCCGCAGCCCTCGAAGCGGGAGGGAAACACAAAGGCGTCCATCGCCCAAAGCAGCGGCGGCACGTTTTCAGTTGCCCCATAAAAAAACACTTTGTCAGAAACATTCAGCTTTTGCGCCTGTTCCCGAACCGCCGCTTTTCCATCGCCTTCGCCGATCAGCAGCAGGCGGGCCTTCGGCTCCCGCCTTGCGATTTCCGCGAACACGCTGAGCAGAAATTCATGATTCTTCTGATAGCTGAAATGTCCAACATGGCCGACCACGAAAGCGTTTTCCAGTCCAAGTGCCTTTCGTGTTTGTTCTCTTCCAACAGGATCAAAGGCGAATGCTTTCGCGTCAATGCCGTTTTTCAGCACGCGCACCCGATTCTTTTCTATACCTGATTTGCGGAACAGCCATGCAGCCGAAAGCTCTGAGTTCGCCAGCCGGACCGTCGCCGTCCAGCCAAACAGACGCTTGCATATTTGATGGGCCAGCACCTTGACCGGCCTTGATTTCCCGCCTGCGCCGATATTATTGTTCCGGGCGTGGACGATGCGCACCGGCACGCGGTACATCCATGCCCAGAACAGATAGATCATTTCCACCCCGTGGCAGGCGTTGAAGTGCGCCGCGTCGTAATGCCCTTCTCTCATTATTTTTCGCAAAGCAAAGATATTCGTCAGCGTGCGCCTGCCGGGGCCGTGGCAGCGCTTGTTCAGCGTCAGCAGCTTCCTTGCTCCCGCCGCCCGGATTTTGTCATCGAACAACGCGGTATCGTCCTCGCTGAACGCCAAATCAAATTGGATTTCCTTTGGGTCAAAATACGGCAGCAAGTTCACCTGTACCCGCTGAATCCCGCCGGGCTGCCACTTTTCGCAGTACCAGAACACGTTCGCCATGGCTCAGTCTCCGATGAAATCCCGCAGCAATCGGATGATGCTGTCGTTGCCGGACCGGTAAGGTTTCAATTCCATTTGGTCAATCGTCCGCACGGCGTTTTCCAACTGTCCGATGTCCTCCACGTTCACGATGCAGCGCTGCTTTTCCAGCGCCCGGGCGATTTCCAGCTGGTGGTCGCTCACGTGCTCGCCGAACTTTGCGTATCGCGGCACGGCAATGACCTTCTTCCCTTTCAGCAGCCCCGTCATGATGGAGCCCTCGCCCGCATGGGTAATCAGCAGATCACAGGCAGCTATCGCTGCGTCAAAGTCGCTTTTGTCCATGAACCGCTGCCATTTCAGGTGTTTGGGCTCATACGTTGAAGCGCCGATCTGAGCGACAACCTCGTCGGCAATCACGCCCTTTTCTTTCAGCCGGTCCACTTGCCGGATCAGCCGGTCAAAGGGAAACTTCTGGGAACCCACGATCACGAAAATCAAAACACACGCCCTCCCAGCACGGCTTTGGGATAGACCTTCAGCATTTCCTCCCACTGAACGATGAACAGGTCGGCGAACTTGTAGGCCAGCTTGCCCGTCAGCGTCGGCGCGTCCACGTTAAACATGCACTCGATGAAGATGATTTTCTTGCCCATCCACTTACCCAAAAGCAAAGCGGGATAAGCGACCATCGCCCCGGTGGACAGGATCACGTCGGGCTTTTCCCTGCGCAGAATTTGAAAAGTTTTGAAAAAACAGCCCACATACTGAATCAGGCTTTTCAGTTCCTTCCGGTTCACCTGGGGCATGAGATAAATGGTATCCTGCCAGCAATTCACCTTGTAGTCTGTCCGTTCGGTGATGAGCACGGTATCGTAGTATTCTTTCAGCTTCCGCAGCGCCAGCGCTTCTTCCAGATGCCCGCCGGAGGACGCCGCCATGAGAATCTTTTTCCGCGCCATGTCAATACGCGCCCCTTCCCGACAGTACCGCTTTCACCGTTTGCAGCAGAATGTTCACATCCGTGCGGATGCTTTGTTCCCTGATATACCGCAAATCCATTTCGATCCATTCGTCAAAGGATACGTCGTTTCTGCCGCACGCCTGCCAATAACAGGTGATACCCGGCTTCACCAAAAGCCTTTGAAGCTGTTCTGCACTGCATTTTTCCGATTCATAGGTAGGCAGCGGTCTTGGCCCCACCAGCGACATGTCGCCCTTCAAAACATTGTACAGCTGCGGCAGCTCATCCAGACTGGTGCGGCGCAGGAAACGTCCTACTTTGGTGATTCTGGGGTCGTTCTTCATCTTGAAGGCCGGGCCGTCCAGTTCGTTGAACTGCTCCATCTCCTCCCGCAGCGCGGCGGCGTTCTTCACCATCGTGCGGAATTTGTACATCGTGAACGGCTGGTTCTTCCATCCCGCCCGCGCCTGACGGAAAATCACGCCGCCCTCCCGTTCCGACGCAACCGCGACTGCAATCACAACGAAAAGCGGCGACAACACAATCAGGCCAAGCAAGCTGAAAACAATATCGGTGGTTCGTTTGATGAAGCGATAGGCAAAACGCTTGTTGGGCTGAACACTGGTCATGGCGCGGCAATCTCCCGGAAATACTGAATCGTCTTTTCCAATCCATCATCTAATGAAACCTTGGGTTTCCAATTCAGCTTTTCCCCCGCCAGCGAAATATCCGGCCTGCGCTGAACGGGGTCGTCGCCGGGCAGCGGAAGATATTGCAGCCGGGAGGAAGAACCGGTCATCTCCAATACCTTTCGCGCCAGCGCTATCACCGTGATTTCTTCTGGGTTGCCCAGGTTCACCGGCCCCTGAAAATCATCAGCGGTATCGTTCATCATCCGCAGGATGCCGGACACGAGATCGTCCACATAGCAAAAGCTGCGGGTTTGGCTGCCGTCGCCGTGAATGGTGATGGGATCGCCCCGCAGCGCCTGCACAATAAAATTGGACACCACCCGCCCATCCGCGATGTCCATGTGAGGACCGTAGGTATTGAAAATACGGATGATTTTAACTTTCGTACCGAACTCCCGCGCGTAATCGAAGCACAGCGATTCGGCGCACCGCTTGCCCTCGTCATAGCAGGAGCGGACGCCGATGGGGTTCACATTGCCGAAGTATTCTTCTTTCTGCGGATGAAGGAGCGGGTTTCCGTACACTTCGCTGGTGGAGAATTGCAGGATTTTCGCGTCATATTTTTTCGCCAGCTCCAGCATGTTCAGTGTGCCCAGCACGCAGGTTTTCGTGGTGGAGGTGGGCGACCGCTGATATTCCTTGGGGCTGGCCGGGCAGGCGGCGTGGTAAATCTGATCCACAGGCCGGTCAAAGGGCTGCCGCACGTCCCATTGGATGAATTCAAAACGATCTGAAGACAGCAGCGAAGCGATATTTTCCCTCTTCCCCGTGGACAGGTCGTCCAGCGCGGTCACATAATTGTCAGGCGATTTCATGAGTTCAGCGCATACATGGCTGCCCAGAAACCCCGCGCCTCCAGTCACAAGCACACGGTTCATGAAAACCAAGCTCCTTTATCAAAAACAGTATCTATTCTCCAAAAATCGGCCAGGAAACACAATGCTCATTATATCATCTGCAATGCCATGTTTCAAGGTCTGACGCGCATTTCCGCGCATTTTTTGGCATTTCGCTCTTGCAAGGCGGACAAATTCATGTATAATGGAAGTTGAACTGGAAATATCTCATCGTTGATTCGATTTAAGAAAGGAAGATTGCCATGATTGCCTGGAAAAATCTTGATACCACCGCCGCGTATAAAAAACTGCAGGGACTGAAAAACCACGTCTGCCTGCAGGACGCCATGAGCGGCGAAAGCGGCGCCAAGCGCGTGAAGGAATATTGCGTGCCCATGGCCGGGGGCCTGAGCTACAACTACGCCGCCAAGCAGGTGGACGCCGACGTGCTGGCCGTGCTCAAGGATTTAGCCGAAGAAATGCAGCTCACCGAAAAATACGCCGCGCTGTACAACGGCGAAGTGATCAACACCGGTGAAAAGCGCCTGGTGCTGCATCAGCTCACCCGCGGGCAGCTGGGCGAAAACGTGATGGCCGACGGCGTGAACAAGCGGGAATTCTACGTGGCCCAGCAGCAGAAGGTAGCCGACTTTGCGAAGAAAGTCCACGCGGGCGAAATCACCAACGCCGCGGGCGAAAAGTTCACCACCGTGGTGCAGATCGGAATCGGCGGCAGTGACTTGGGCCCCCGCGCCATGTACCTGGCCTTGGAAAACTGGGCCAAGCAGAACGGCTGCTTCAAGCTGGAAGCCCGCTTCATCAGCAACGTGGACCCCGACGACGCGGCCAGCGTGCTGAAGGGCATCGACGTTAAGCACTCCCTGTTCGTGCTGGTGTCCAAGTCCGGCACCACTCTGGAAACCCTGACCAACGAATCCTTCGTCAAGGACGCCCTCAAAAACGCCGGTCTCGACCCCGCCAGGCATATGGTGGCCGTCACCAGCGAAACCTCGCCCCTGGCAAAGAGCAGCGATTACTTGGCCGCGTTCTTCATGGACGATTACATCGGCGGCCGCTATTCCTCCACCTCCTGCGTGGGCGGCGCGGTGCTTTCCCTGGCCTTCGGGCCGGACATTTTCGCCCGGTTCCTGAACGGCGCCGCCGAGGAAGACAAGCTGGCGACGAACCCCGACCTGCTCAAGAACCCCGCTATGCTGGACGCGCTGATCGGCGTGTACGAGCGCAACGTGCAGGGCTATCCCGCCACCGCCGTGCTGCCCTATTCCCAGGCGCTTTCCCGCTTCCCTGCCCACCTCCAGCAGCTGGATATGGAAAGCAACGGTAAGTCCGTGAACCGCTTCGGCGAGCCCGTGGATTACGTCACCGGCCCCGTCATCTTCGGCGAGCCCGGCACCAACGGCCAGCACTCCTTCTATCAGCTTTTGCACCAGGGCACCGACATCGTGCCGCTCCAATTCGTGGGCTTCCGCAGGAACCAGGCGGGCATGGACGTGAACATCCAGGGCAGCACCAGCCAGCAGAAGCTGTGCGCCAACGTGGCGGCCCAGATCATGGCCTTCGCCTGCGGCAAAAAGGACGAGAACCCCAACAAGAATTTCGACGGCGGCCGTCCCTCCTCCATCATCATCGGCGACCAGCTCACCCCCGAAGCCCTCGGCGCGCTGCTGGCCCACTTTGAAAACAAAGTCATGTTCCAGGGCTTTGTGTGGAACCTGAACAGCTTCGACCAGGAAGGCGTACAGCTGGGCAAAGTGCTCGCCAAGCGCGTTCTGGCCCACGACACCGACGGCGCTTTGAAGGTGTACAGCGACCTGCTGGATATTTGAGGCAGTATGAAAGGGCACTTTAATTCACTACGGGGCGAGGGCCTATGCGGCCCTCGTGCACCCTGGCCCGGCGGCGAAGCCGCCAGCCCGGATGCTTTGCATCCGGGGAAAGCCAGGGAATCATCCGAGGTGGAAAGTTCACTTTCCCCTCGGATGTTCCCAGGCTTTCTTGGGCCAGAAGCTCTCAAACTTTTCGTAACCCCAGCGCAGCAGGCGGAGCTTGTCTTCTTATCCCAACAAAGCAATTTCGCCAGTTGCGGGTCCAGGGCGGTCACCGCCCTGGCGCAGGTCTGGGGGCGCGCAGCCCCCAGCGTTCCCTCTCCTTCGATTGTAGGTAGTGAATTAAAGTGCCCCATTGATCATCACCCATCCTCCGCCCCGTTTTTTGCGGGGCTTTTTCTGTGCGCATAAACCATTTGCTTCCGGCGCACAATAGCATAAACCGTACACACGCGGTGGTGATGATTTTGTTGGAGGCGTTTCATGCAGCAGAAAACCAAGGAATATCCAGCGACCGCCGGGTTTACCCGCCTGCGTTCCCCGCGGGGAATTGAAAAGCAGATCCGCCGGGCGGTGCAGGCGGTCGGCCGTATCCCCCGGGAGGATGTGCCGCCTGCGGGCCAATGGGTGGAGGATCACGCACGGCTGCTGCTGGACGCTGCCGACGCGCTGAACCGGCAATTGCGGTTTTCTCCAAAGCTGCCTGCCGTATCCGGTATGCCCCGGCTGTTGCTGATCGCGCGGAAAGCTGTCCAAACGGAAGAACTGACAGCGGGCGAACTGGTGCGCGTTTTTCGAAAAGAAATCGGGAAAGACGCCCTGACCCAGGCGGAAATCGACCTGCTGCCCCAAGCGCTGACCTGCGCCTTATTCGAGGAATTAGCCGCATTATTGGATGCCTGTATCCAGGAACCTGATTTATACCATCAATCCCAGGCCTGGGCCGTTGCTTTCATAAAAGGCCAGAAAGACCGCCTGCCCCATGATCCTGCCTTGCTGGGCCGGGTACTGCTGAGGCTGGACGAGCAGGAGGACGCGGACGCTCTGCGCCGCGTGGATGAACTGTTGAACCAGACCGGCACGAAAGCGTCGGACGCTCTGCAGGCAGCGCAAAGCCAATGGGAGCAGGACGGCTTAAAGGCCGGGCGGATCATCGCCCGGCTGCGCCAAATCGAACGTCTGCCCTTTGACCGCATCGCCGAACGCCTCAGTCCGGTGGCCGAGGCCCTGCGCGGCGACCCCACCTACCGCCGCATGGATGCGGACAGCCGGGCTTTTTACCGTGCCTGCGCCTGCCGCGCCGCCAAACGCTTCCATGTGCCGGAGGGGGACGCCGCGAAAACAGCGGTGGAGCTGACCCAAAATAAAACCGGCGTCGAGGCGGAGGCAGGCTATTACCTGATTGAACGGCCCGACCTGATCGGGCTGGCGCTGGGAAAGAAAGCCCCCGGGTTTGCCCGCAGGCACCGGCAGGGCTTGTTCCTGCTGCCGCTGTATGCCGCCGCCGCGCTGTCCCTTGGCGCTGCGGTTTGGTTCAAAACCCCTTGGTATACCTGGCTGTTCATTGTTCTTTGTGTTTCTGATATAGCCCGTTTGATTTATTTTTCCATCCTGCGAAAGCGCTTCCCCGCCCGGATGCTGCCCCGCATTGCGCTGCAAAAACTGAATGAGGACACCCGCACCCTGGTGGTGGTGCCCTGCCTGCTGACCGGGCGGAAGCAGGCCATGCGCATGGCGCGGCATCTGGCGGTGCTGCGGGCGGCGAATCCCGACCCCTGCCTGGACTTTATGCTGCTGGGGGACTTTGCGGACAGCGCGGAAGAAACGGCCCCGGAGGATGAAGAAATCTTGCTGGCGGCCCGCCTGAGCGTCGACGCCCTGAACCGGCAGCAGGGCGGCGGCTTTCTGTATCTGCACCGCGCCCGGAAATGGGACATGGGCCAGCGGCAGTACACGGGCCGGGAGCGCAAGCGCGGGGCCCTGGAAGCGCTGAACAAGCTGATCGCGGAGGGGGAATGCCGGGACACGTTTCTGTATATGTCCACGGATGCAAAAACCCTTCATGGCCGCTACGCCTACGTGATCACCCTGGACGCGGACACCTTCCTGCCCGCCGGGGCGGCGTACAAGCTGGTCGGCACGATGCTGCATCCTTTGCAAAAAGGCCGCGTGAACGTCGTCCAACCCCGGATGGAGGTCAGTGCGGACGCCGTACGCACCCGGACGCAAAAGCTGCTGGGCGGCGCGGGCGGGGCCGACCCCTATCATCTGTCCGTCCAGGACGTGTACCAGGACGTGTTTGGTCAGGGCTCCTTTGTGGGCAAGGGCATTTACGCCCCGGAACCCTGGCTGAAAGCGCTGGAAGGACGGCTCCCCACCGGACGGCTGCTGAGCCACGACCTGATCGAGGGCGAAATGGCGGGCAGCGCTTTGGCGGACGACATTGCGCTGTACGATTCCCACCCCGCGACCCTCTCCGGCTGGCGCAAGCGCCTCCACCGCTGGACCCGGGGTGATTGGCAGTTGCTTCCCTTCCTGACGGACAGGCGGCTGGCGCTGCTGTCCCGCCACAAAATCTGGGACAACCTGCGGCGTTCGCTGCTTTCTGCTGCGCAAACGGCATCCCTGCTGCTTGCCGCCGGGCTGAACCTGCCCGGACTGTTTTTGCTGGCCCTGCCCTGGCCTCTTCACGGTATGGGGCAGCGTCTGCTGCTCCTGCCCGGCAAGGCCCAGACCACCCTGGACGCCGCCTTCCGTGCCTTGTGGCGGCAGTTTGTCAGCCACCGGAACCTGCTTTCCTGGGTCACGGCAGCCCAGAGCGAGGAGGAAAACAGCCTGCCCCTTTCCTGCCAGCTTTTCCAGCTGGCGGCGGGCGCGGGGATGCTGGCGCTGGCGATGCTTCCCGGCGGCTTCACTGCGGGGGTGATTGTGGGCGTCGGCTGGATCGTCGCGCCGCTGCTTGTGCGGTTCTTTGACGCGCCTGCCAACCGTCAGCGGCCGATGACCAACGCCCAGAAGGAAAACGCGCGCAATACCGCCCGGGCTACCTGGCGCTTTTTTGAGGACACCGTGACCGAAAGCACCCTGTTCCTGCCGCCCGACAACGTGCAGACCGACCCGGACAAAGGCCCGGCCCTGCGCACATCGCCCACGAACATCGGGCTGTATCTCCTGTCCTGCTGCGCCGTAAGGGAGCTGAACTTCATCACCACTGCCAATATGGCCAAACGCCTGAACGAAACGCTGCAAACCCTGGAAAAGCTGGATACCTGGAAAGGCCATTTCTATAACTGGTACAGCCTGACGGATGGGAAGCCCCTGCCGCCCCGGTTCGTGTCCACGGTGGACAGCGGCAACCTGGCCGCCTGTCTGCTTTGCTGCGCGCAAATCTGCCGAAATCATCTGAATGAGTTTTCGGAAAAGGACGCCGATCTGCCCGTCCGGCTGGACGCGCTGGCGCGGCAGGCGGATTTCCGCGCACTGTACGACGGGAAAGCCGAGCTGTTTTACATCGGCTGGGAGGCGGAGGAAAACCGCCCCACCGCCGCGCACTACGACACCCTGGCCAGCGAAGTCCGCCTGACCTCTTATCTGGCGATTATGGAGGGGCAAATCAAACGGAAGCATTGGCTGCGGCTGAACCGCGCCGTCACCCGGGCGGGCGGCGGACCGACCTTGCTTTCCTGGGGTGGCACGATGTTTGAATACCTGATGCCAAATCTCCTGCTGCCGCTGACACCCGGCACGCTGCTGGGGGAAAGCGCCCTCAACGCCGTCCGCGCGCAGATGAGCGACCGTCCCGACCGGCCCTTTGGCGTCAGCGAAAGCGGGTACGCCGCCTTCGACCCGGAGCTGAATTACCAGTACCGCGCCTTCGGCCTGCCCGCTCTGGCCCGCAGTCCGGAAACGGCGAGCCCGGTCATCGCGCCCTACGCCTCCATGCTGGCCCTGCCCTTCTTTCCCCGGGCGGCGGCAGAAAACCTGGAGCGGATGCGGAAGCTGGGCTGGACGGACGAACACGGGCTGTTCGAGGCGGCGGACTACACGCCCCAGCGCCTCGGCCCCGCGCCGCAGATCGTGAAAAGCCACATGGCTCATCATCAGGGGATGATTCTGTGCTCCCTGTGCAACGCCCTGCGGGATAACGTGCTGGTGCGGGCCTTCATGACCCCGCCGGAAGCGAAAGCCCAAAGCGACCTGCTGCTGGAGCGCGCGCCTACCCAAGCGCCCCGGAGAAAGGAATACCCCGCGCCGCGTAAGGCCGAAGCGTCTTTCCATCCCATCCGCCGCGCCGCCCGGCCCGGCCTGCCGGTGGACGCCAATGCTCTGTATGGCAGCGGCACCACCTGGGTGCTGAACGCTTATGGACAGGGTTTCCTTGCGCATCGGGGGATGCAGGCCACCCGCTTCGACCCGGAAGCCGGAGCGCAGACCGGGCCGCAGTTTTATCTGCTGGATGAAAGCAGCGGACGCTTGATCCGCCCCGCCGTCCAAGGAAACGCGGTGTTTGAAAGCGGCGCGGCGCGTTATCAGGCCGTATGGGAAGGGCTGCAAACCGCCGTTTCCTGCTGCGTGGAGCCCCTGACCGGCGCGGCGGTGGCGGCGCTGACCATCGAAAACCCCGCCCCCGAGGAGCGGCGGGTGCAGGCGGTTTCCTTCCTGGAAATCGCCCAGAGTAGGCAACCCGATGACACAGCCCATCCCAATTTCCGGGATTTGTCCGTTCGCGTATCACCCTGGGGCGAACACGGCCTGTTATCGGAACGCCTGCCGAGGAACGAAAGCGACGTGATGCCCCTGATCGGCCACACTGCTGTTGGAGATGGATTAGTGACCAAACGGCAGGGAGACCGTTCCCTGTTCCTGGGACGGCTGGGCAGTTACGAAAAACCCGCTCAGTTATCGGAAGAAACACCTTGCGAAACCGGGGATGTGATCACCCCCTGCCTGTCCCTTACCGTCAGCCTGCGGGTGCCCGCCCACAGGAAAAGCACGGTTTATTTTGTGACCGCGTTCGCGGAAACCAAGGAGCAATTGGATACAATGCCCGTTTCCCTCAGCCGGGCGAAAGCCGCGTTTTCCCTGGCTGCCACCCAGGCCGCCATGACCGCGCGGCTGCTGCGGATGGAGGGCAGCGCATTGGGGCTGTACCAGCAAATGCTGGGCGCGCTGATCTTTACCGGCCAGCCCCACCAGCAGGTGTTTCCATCTGCGCCGCGGGATGCGCTGTGGCGCTTCGGGGTGTCCGGAACGCTGCCTGTGCTTTTCATGCGGGTGGATGAAAGCACCGGGCAGGCGCTGATTCGTCACGCGCTCCGGGCTCACGCCTGGATACGGCTGCGGGGCGTGGCGGTGGACGTGCTGTTCTTCTGCCCGGAGGAAACGGAATACCGGCGGCCCTGCCATGACCGGGTGCTGCACTGCGTCCAGGTCAGTCCCGACCGGGACATGCTGGGCCAGCCCGGCGGGGTGCATCTGCTTTCCGGCACGGAAACGGAGGTGCTGGCGTTGGAAAGCCTGTCCGCCCTCACGCTGCGCGGCGGGTACAGCCTGCGGCAGCAGCTTGGCGCATTGAGGACGCCATTGCCTGAGACAGAAGAAAAATCGCTTTCCATCCCCGAATCAATACCACCTGAATTGTTGAATCATGACAACGGTTTCGGCGGGTATACCCGCGATGGGGCGTACTGCGTAAAGTCCCCCGCGCCGGTACCCTGGCACCAGCTGTTGTGCGGAAAATACTTCGGTACGGTGGTGTGTGAAACGGGCATCCTGACCTCCTTCGCGGGCAACAGCCGCCTGGGCCGCGTCACCCGCGCGACGCCGGACGTGTACCGGGGCGTGCCCAGCGAAGAAATGTGGCTGGCGGACGAAGAAGGCCGCGTCTGGCCCCTGACCCGTGGCGCAGCGGTGTACGAGCCGGGTCTGGCCGTTTACCATGTCCTGGCCGGGCAAACCCTGTGCCAGACCGCCGTGTTTTCCCATTTGGAAAAAGCTCTGGGCATTCGCGCCGTGACCCTGCGCAGCGAACAGGAACAGCGCGTCACCTGCTGGTGGATCGTGCGTTTCGCTTTGGGCGAACACCCCGAAACCACCCGCTGCCGGGCGGAGGGTGAGCTGGCAACCGCATCCAGCGGGAATTTTACCGGTACGGCTTGGGCGGGCATGGAAGGGGCGAAGTGCCAAGCGCTGACCGCCGCTTCCTGCTTCGGCAAGACGGGAAGTGATATACCTCCGGCGCTGCTTTCAAATGCCCAGGGTGTGGGCAGCGTGGCCCTGTTCCGCGCGGACATTGTTCTTTCTCCCCGGGAACCCAAGCGGGTGACCCTGGGCTTGGGTGTATCTACCAGTATTGAAAACGCGAAAGCCGACTTTACCGCGCTGCTTTCGGAAAGCGCTTCTGACGCGGCCCGGGCAGTGCGCGGGTTCTGGAGCGACCGGCTGAGCCGCCTGCTGCTGTTCTCCTTCGACGAAACGCTGGGCCGCATGGTGAACCGGTGGCTGCCATATCAGGTGCGGGCTTCCCGGCTGATGGGGCGCGTCGGGCCGTACCAGGCGGGCGGGGCCATCGGCTTCCGTGACCAATTGCAGGACTGTCTGGCGCTGCTGTATACCGAACCGGAATATGTCCGGGAGCATATTCTCCTTTGCGCCGGGCACCAATACAAAGAAGGAGATGTACAGCACTGGTGGCATCCGCCCCGGCGCGGCGTGCGCACGCGCGTCAGTGATGACAAGCTGTTTTTGCCCTGGCTGACGGCGAAATATATGGAGGTGACCGGAGACGAAGCGATTCTGGAGGAATCCGTTCCCTACCTGCAATCCCTACCCCTGACGGAAAATGAGGTTGACCGCTATGAGGAACCCGCCGTCACGCCCTGGACGGAACCGCTGCTGGCCCACTGCCTGCGGGCGATGGATTCCGTAGCGCTGGGTGAACATGGCCTGCCCCTCATGGGCAGCAGCGACTGGAACGACGGCATGAACCGGGTGGGCGGGGAAAGTGTATGGCTGGCCTTCTTCTTCGCGTTGGTGCTGAAAGAATTTGCACCTTTCTGCCCTTCGGAAATCAAAGAAAAATACCAGGCTTTGCGCCGCCAGATCCTGGACAGCGCCGAAAGCGCCTGGACGGGGCAATGGTATCTCCGGGCCTGGTATAAGGATGGCACGCCGCTGGCTGGCCCGGACACGAACCCGCCGCGGATTGATCTCATCAGCCAGTGCTTCGCCGTGCTGGGCGGCGCGCCGCGGCATCACGCAAGGGCGGCGCTGGCGGCAGCGGTGGAAAGGCTGTATGACCGGGAGGTCGGCATCGTGAAGCTGCTGGACCTGCCCTTTACCCCCGAAGAAAACGCGGGCTACATCGGCGCATACCTGCCGGGCGTGCGGGAAAACGGCGGGCAGTACACCCACGCCGTACCCTGGCTCATCCTGGCTCTGTGCCGGGTAGGAGAAACGGAGCTGGCCTGGGAAATCACCCGGGCCATCCTGCCGGAGAATCACACGGATACAAAAGAAAAGGCCCTGACGTACAGGGCTGAACCTTACGTGCTCTGCGGCGACGTGTACGCCGGGCAGCACCTGGGCCGGGGCGGCTGGAGCTGGTACACCGGCAGCGCCGCGTGGCTGTACTGGGTGATCGTGACCGAGCTGCTGGGCTTTGAAAAGCGGGGCGACCGGGCACGGCTGCACCCTGTCCGCACTGAAAGCATGGAAGCCTTTACGATCATCTACCGATTCGGCACGGCCAATTACCATTTTACTGCCGACCCGGATTCCCTGTTCGTGACCCTGGACGGCGTCAAATCCGATGACGGTTGGGTAACGCTTACATCCGATGGAAAAACGCACGAGGCCCGCTTCCCGCTCCGGTAAACCTGTTGGCTGACCGATTTCCCCCTCTGCGGGGGATTTTTGCTTTTTGCAAGAAATGCCCGAAAAGCCGATGTTTCTGATATGGTTATTCCTGTCGGAGTATGGTAAAATAGCTTGGAAGCAGAACGGGAGGGATGGACGTGCTGACGAACCGGGAGATTCGGGACATCGCGCTGCGGCAGTCGGCCTGGGACTGCAACTGTCAGCCGCAGGATTTTCTGCGGGGAGAAAACGTGATCTGCCCCGCCGGGCTGGGGCCGAACGCAAAGAAATACTATCAGGCTCCGCTGCCCATAAACTTTGTCACCTACGGCAGCAACATCGTGGCGTCGGTACAGGAGGAATGCAATCCCATCGTGCAGGAATACCTGAGCCGCTTTACCTGGTATCACTGCTTTGAAACCCCCAATCTCCATTGGCTCCAGGAACGCCTGACCCCTTTGGGCTTGAAAGTCTGCTTCATGGCGGAATACTTCCTGCCGGATGTGGACAGGCTGAAAGCCCTGCCCTGCGGGTACGAAACGAAGGTATTGGAGCAAAAGGATTTTGCGTCCCTGTACCTGCCCGAATGGAGCAACGCCCTGTGCGAAAAGCGCAAGGAATTGGACGTGCTGGGCGTTGGGGCCTACGACCAGGGCAGGCTGATCGGTCTGGCGGGGTGCTCGGCGGACGGCGCGGACATGTGGCAGATCGGCATCGATGTGCTGCCCGCTTATCGCAGGCAGGGCATTGCCAAGGCGCTGACCAGCCGGCTGGCACTGGAAATTCTGCGCCGGGATAAAGCGCCGTTTTATTGCTGCGCCTGGTCGAATATCCGTTCCGCCCGAAATGCCGTTGCCTGCGGCTTTTCCCCCGCCTGGGCGGAGATGAGCGTGAAGCCCGCCGCGCTCGTGGACGAAATGAACGGGAAATAAACTGCTTTTATCTTGTTTTTGGCGCTGAATGGGTTTGCAATCCATTGCAAAATAGCGTATAATAAATAAGTTCACCAGAATCTTCCGCATCGGTGAGCGAAAGGAGGGCGGCCATGGCGCAGGTGGTATGGATCACGGGCGCTTCCAGCGGACTGGGATTGCATACGGCCCAGGCGCTGGCGCGGAACGGGTTTACCGTCGTGGCGGGGGCGCGCTCCTTTGGCAAAGGAAAAACGGTGGAAGGGTGCCATTGTCTGGCGCTGGATGTGACCAGCCAGGAAAGCATCGACGCCTTCGCGGCGGAAGCGCTCAAAGCCTTCGGCCCGCCGGAGATCCTGGTCAACTGCGCGGGCATGCTGATTCTGGGCGCGTGCGAGAGCTACGCTTTGGACGAACTGCGCCAGGTGATGGAAACCAACTTTTTCAGCCAGGCGGCCATGATTTCCAAGGCGCTGCCCTATATGCGGGAAAAGGGGAAAGGCCGCATCGTGAACTTTTCCTCCATCAACGGCCTGCTGGGCATTCCCTTCGAGGGGGCCTATACCGCCAGCAAACACGCTATCGAGGGCTACTCCGAGTGCCTGAGCTACGAGGTCAAGCCCTTCGGCATCGAAATCATGCTGGTGGAGCCGGGCGACCACCGCAGCGGCAGCAGCGCCTATCGGCGGCATTCCGCAGGCATGACTGATTCTTCGCCTTACCGGAAAGCCTTTGAGGCCGGTACCGCGCAAATTGCCCACGACGAAGCGAACGGCAGCGACCCGGACAGGCTGGGCGAAAAAATCGCCAAGGCCCTGAAACGCAAGCGCCTGCCCCGGCGGCTGCGCATCGCCAAGCCCGATCAGCATCTGGCCGTCGTGCTGCATGACCTGCTGCCGAACCGATGGTTTGAAAAAATCATCGGGCCGTATTATGGGAAATAAGGAAACGCTGGGGGCTGCGCGCCCCCAGACCTGCGCCAGGGTCCTGAGGACCCTGGACCCGCAATAGGCGATTTTGCGCTGTTGGAATAAGCAGACAAGTTCCGCTTGGTGCGCTGGGGTTACGAAAAGTTTGAGGGCTTCTGGCCCAAGAAAGCCCGGGAACATCCGTAGGGGAAAGCGAACTTTCCCCTACGGATGATTCCCTGGCTTTCACCGGATGCAAAGCATCCGGGCTGGCGGCTTCGCCGCCGGGCCAGAAGCATCACGGCACCAAGATAATCTTCCGCGTTCCTCCAATCTTCATCGGGAACCAAGCTGATTTCTCGGTTCAAGCATCATCCGCTATTGAGGTCCAGGAGATGAAATCTCCTGGTTCAGGGGTACAGGGGGCTGAAGAAGCCCCCTGCCTCGTAACGTTTACCACATCAGAAAGAGGAAACAACATGAGTGAAGTGCTCGCTCGCAGTGAAAAATTGCGGGAGAAGATGACGCTGCAAAACCTGTTTGAGCTGATTTGCAGCGATGGTGACAAGGTCGCGGCGCGGTGGCTGGAGAAGGACGAGGACAAGTCCTTTACCTTCGCGGAATACCGGGCGAAAAGCTATGCTGTGGCGTCGCTGCTGCGGTCTGCCCTGGGGGAGAAGAACCAGGGCAAGTTCGTCGGCATCCAGGCGGACACGTGTCCCGAATGGTTTTATTTGTTCTGGGGCGTGATAGCGGCGGGCTACAACGCCGTGCTGATGGATTTTACCCTGACGGACGAAATGACCGCCTACATCCTGAGCCAGGCCGGGGCCATTGCGCTGATCGGCAAAAGCCCCCGGACGCTGCCGGGGAATACCGCGCAGTTCACCATCCAACAGCTGTCCATGGCGAAGGAGCAAAAGGGCTTCAAGCCGGAATTCGGCACCATGGTGGCCCTGTGTACCTCCGGCACCACGGACACCAGCCGGGTGTTTGTGTACAACGAACAGGCGGTTTGCAGCCAGGTGCTGAACGCCGAAATGCTGTACCACGCCAACCAGCGCATCATCTGCGACGAGCCCCGGCGGCAGCTGGCGTTCCTGCCCTACCACCACATTTTCGGGTTCATGGTCTGCCTGCAATGGATTCATTTCCTGGGCTATGAAACGGTTTATCTCCATGACCGCAGCCCCCAGTGCATCCAGAAAACGGCCCAGCATTTCAAGATCACCCATCTGATGGCTGTGCCGCTGCTGGCGAATAACCTGTCTGTCGCGCTGAATAAAAGGGTGGCTAAGGAGAGCAAACTGAAACGCGCGGGCTTTAAAACCCTGCGGGGCATCTCCCTGGCGCTCCAGTCCATCGCCCCGGGCTTCGGGCTGGACTTCGCCCGCAACGTGCTGTTTAAGTCCGTGACTGACCAAATGCTGGGCTCGGACGTTCGGTGCATCATCCTGGGCGGCAGCCATACGCCCAAGGAACATATGCGCACCTTGTCCGCCCTGGGATACTTTACCGTGTCGGGCTTCGGCATGACGGAAACGGGCATCACGTCGGTGGAAACCAATATGAACGTGATCACCCGCACCTCCGGTTCTGTGGGCCGGCCGCTCAGCAGCGCGGAATACCGGGTGCAGAGCGACGGAGAAAAATCCAACCAGGGCGAAATGTACATCCGCGGCGACACCATTCACACGGGCCGCCTGGTGGACGGCAAGCTGCTGCCGCCCATCCTGGACGACGAGGGCTGGTTCCGCACAGGCGACATCGTGCGCCTGGAAAAGGGCAGCCGTATGTACGTGGAAGGCCGGGCCAAGGACGTGATCATCAACGAGTCCGGCGAGAACGTGTACCCCGACGAGATCGAGGACGCGTTTGGCGCGCTGGAGGGCGTGGAGCAGTTCTGCGTGCTGGGCGTGAAAGCCACGGGCAAAAAAGATGAAAAGGAAGAAAAAGGCATCCTCTCCCACCTGCCCCATCTGCCTGGCAGAAAAAAGGGCGTGGTGGACTATGAGGACATTACGCTGGTGCTGAACCTGGGTCAGCATTACAAGGACGACGAGTACATCGCCACCCTGATGGCGCAGGTGCGGCGCATCAACAGCGGCCTGCCTGCCATCAAGCGGGTGAACCGGGTGCTGGTGACCAGCGAAAAATTCCAGACCGCCGGGGGCATCAAGGTCAAGCGCCTGGCCCTCAAAAAGCAGATCGAGGAAAAGAAGCTGGCTTACCGGGAGATCGACTTCAATCGCCGGGACGAGGTTTCCTTTGAGGAGAATAAACCCATCGTCCAGGAAGAAAACACTCCCTCCGATTTGCAGCTGGAAGAAATCAAGCAGAAGGTTCGGGCCGTGTACGCCGAAACCCTGGACGTGACCCCCGACCAGATTAAGGACGACGCCCACTTCATCGACGAGCTGGGGGGCGACAGCCTGCAGGTGCTGGGCATGAGCCTCAAAATCGAAGAGCAGTTCAACGTGATGATTCCCACCGAGGAATACGGCAAGTGCACCACGGTGAACGATCTGTCCGCCTTGCTGTACGCGAAAGTCCGCGGGGACGTGGCCTATGAGAGCGCGAACCCGGAGAATCAGGAGCCGGTCACGCCCATCACCCGGTTCGAGGATTCCCCGGAATACAAAGCCTTTGAAAAGCGGTATCAGTCCCTCATGGGCGAGGGGCAGGAGAACCCTTACTTCGTGGCCCACGATTCGCCGCTGCTGGATAAGTCCTTCGTGGACAACCAGTGGATGCTGGACTTCGGCTCCTACAACTACGTGGGCATGAGCGGCCGGGCGGAAACCAAGGCCGCCGCCAAGGCCGCCATCGACAAGTACGGCACTTCCGCCTCCGGCAGCCGCCTGCTGGCGGGCGAAAAAACCCTGCACAAGGAATTGGAAGCCGCCATCGCGGAATGGAAGCACACCGAAACCTCCCTGGTGCTGGTGGGCGGCCACTCCACCAACGTGACCTGCGTGGGCAACTTCTGCGGCAAGGGCGATCTGATCGTCTACGACGCCATCGCCCACAATTCCATCGAGCAGGGCTGCCGCCTCAGCCAGGCCACTGCCAAGCCCTTCCCCCATAACGACGTGGCGGCGCTGGAAAGCATCCTGCGCAACCTGCGCCACAAGTTCGCCAAGGTGCTGATCGTGATCGAAGGCGCGTATTCCATGGACGGCGATATCGCCCCCGTGCCGGAGATCGTGAGGCTGAAAAAGAAGTACGGCTGCTTCCTGATGGTGGACGAGGCCCACTCCGCCTGCGTCATCGGTGCAACCGGCGGCGGCGTGGACGAATACTTCGGCCTGGCACCGGACGACATCGACATCAAATACGGCACGCTGAGCAAGGGCCTGGGCACCTGCGGCGGGTATCTGGCGGGCAGCCATGCCATCATCGACTACATGCGCTACAACCTGCCGGGCTTCGTATTCTCCGTGGGCATTTCACCCGCGCTGGCCGCGGCCAGCCTGGAGGCCATCCGTCTGCTGCAAAAGGATCACAGCATCGTGGAGCGGCTGCACCGCAACATCAAGTGCTTCTATGAGGAAGCGCACAAGCGCAACCTGAACACCTGCCTGGCCGGGGAAACCGCCATCCTGCCCATCCTGGTGGGCAAAGATGAGGACGCCTGGGAGCTGAGCAACCGCCTGCGCAAGAAAGGCGTCATCGTGCCGCCCGCCGTGTATCCCGCCGTGCCGAAAAACAAGGCGCGCCTGCGCTTCTGCGTCATCAGCGAGCACAAGCCCGAGGAAATCGTGGAGGCCCTGGACAAGCTGGTGGAATGCGCCAAGGAAGCAGGGATTCAGCTGCCGTCTTAATGGCAAACTGATCTTCAAATAAATCAAGGGAGATAGAACGATGAGCGAATGCACCCATGACTGCTCCTCCTGCGGGGCCAACTGCCCCAGTCGGGATCAGCAAAGTCTGTTGGAAAAGCCCCACGCGGGCACGAACATCAAAAAGGTCATTGCCGTCATGAGCGGCAAGGGCGGCGTGGGCAAGTCCATGGTGACGGCGCTGCTGGCCGTGCTGGCCCAGCGGGCGGGCCTTAAAACCGCCATCCTGGACGCCGACATTACCGGCCCCTCCATCCCCAAGGCCTTCGGCATCAAGCAGAACGCCATGGGCAACGAGGAAGGCATCCTGCCGGTGGAAAGCAAAACGGGCATCAAGCTGATGAGCCTGAACCTGCTGCTGGACGACGAAACCGCCCCCGTGGTGTGGCGCGGCCCGGTCATCGCGGGCACGGTCAAGCAGTTCTGGACCGACGTGCTCTGGGGCGACATTGACATCATGTACATCGACATGCCTCCGGGAACCGGCGACGTACCGCTGACCGTGTTCCAGTCCGTGCCGGTCAATGGCGCGGTGGTGGTCACCACGCCGCAGGAGCTGGTGGGCATGATCGTGGAAAAGGCCATGAACATGGCGGACATGATGCAGATCCCCGTCAAGGGCATTGTGGAAAACATGAGCTATGTGGTCTGCCCGGACTGCGGCAAGCACGTGTCCGTGTTCGGCGACAGCCACGCCGACGAAATCGCCCAGCGCTTCGGCGTGCCGGTGCTGGGCAAGCTGCCCATCAACCCCAAGCTCACCGCCGCCTGCGACGCTGGCCTCATCGAGCTGTTCGAGGGCGATTGGCTGGATGACGCGCTGAAAAATATCCTGAAATAATGCGGCACAAATGGAGCGGAGCCGGAACGGCTCTGCCCAGCGGATGATCCCGTTCAATGCTGTCTGCTCCCGGCTGGTTTTGGCCGGGAGTTTTTACATCAATCTACCGGAATATCCATTCCACCGCGCGGCAAGATCGGCTACAATAAGGGAAATAAAGGAGGACAAACTCATGAAGCCTATTCTTTCTTTTTTTCTGGCATTTGTCTTATTATTCAGCGCGATTTCTTTCGGATCGGCGGAAGAGCAGAAGGTTTCTCTGACCGCCCTGATGGTGATGCCCGAGGAAACGGACAGGGAAGCGCTGACCGCGCTGGCCGATGAAGCTGCCCGGGAAGCGGGGGTTCAAATCACCTGGGAGCAGAAGACGGAACAGGAATGGAGCGGGGAAAAGGAAAAGCGCCTTGCGTCCGGTCAGCTGCCCGACCTGCTGTTCAACGCGGTTACAGACACGGATATCAAAGCCCGGCCTGAGCTGTTTGCGGAGCTGAGCATGATTGCCTTCCGCCACGCGCCCGCCATGCAGGAAATGTTTTCGGATGAGCCGGATACGCTGGCCCTGGCAAGCAATGCCAACGAAGACATGTACAGCGCGCCTGCCTTCCTGGGCGTGAAACCGGCGTGCGAAACGATGATGTATATCAACCGGGCCTGGCTGGAAAAGCTGAACCTGTCTATGCCGAGAACGCTGAGCGATTTGAAGCATGTGCTCAAAGCGTTCAGGGAGAACGACTGCAACGGCAACGGCGACCTTTCCGACGAAATCCCGATGGATTATTGCGGCTGGTTCGGCAGCCCGTATTCCCTCATAAACCTGATTGGAAGCTGGGGCGTGCAGCTGACCAACGGCGGGGCCGACGGATTCTTCGCGGAAAACGGCGAAGTGAAAAACTATGCCGTGGACGAACGCTACCGCGCGCTGCTGCTGTACGCGAATGAGCTGTATACGGAAGGGCTTGTTTCCAAGAAAGCCACCCGGGGAGAGGAAACGGATTACATCGCCCGCTCCCATGGCGATAAGCGCGGCTATGCCATCGTGGGTGTTGCCATGGGGACAAGCGCCGAAAGCCAGTTTGGTGAAAAGCTGAAGGACCAATATGTTCCCCTTCCGCCGCTGGACAACAGCGACGATATGCTGACCACCTCGGAAGCGCGTTGGTCTTTTGATTATTCAAGCCTGAATATCCGTGGCAATTGCGCGGCCGTCAGTGCCGGATGCGCCGCTCCCGAAGCGGCAATGCGTTTCCTGGACGCGTTCTACCGCTCGAAATATTCCGAAAAAACACTGAAAAGCGACCTTGCCAACGTGCTGCCGGTTTACATCCGCCGGGCGGACGCCGAGGCGCTGCGTGTGGATGATGAGCGTCAGGCGTATGCCGAAGCGCTGGCAAACGTCGATATGGTGACGGAGTATTATCCCCAGGAATGCATGAACTACACTGCCCGGGAAGAAGCGGCTTTGGAAACATTGCTTGAAAACGTAAATAAGGTGACGCACCAGTGGTGGCCCCGGTTCCTGACCGGGAAAGCGGATATTGTTACCGAGTGGGATGCTTATGTGCGGCAGGTCAACGAAGCCGGTTTGCCGGATCTGCTCGCCATTCGCCAGCACGCTTTTGAAGTCTACCAGGGGAAATAATGCTTACAGCTTTGCCGCGCTTGTCAGCGCGGCATTTTACTCTGTTATGAAAAGGGCACTTTAATACACTTGGGGATTACGCTGGGGCTATTCGCCCCAGACCCCAACCAGGGTCCTGAGGACCCTGGACCCACACCTGGCGAAATTAC
>CADCJO010000030.1 GCA_902801765.1 uncultured Eubacteriales bacterium | reverse complement strand
CCAGGGTCCTCAGGACCCTGGCGCAGGTCTGGGGGCGCGCAGCCCCCAGCGTCTCCTCCATGTTGGCCTTGAAAATCACCCTTGGGAACATGACTGTTAACAGTAAAAAAGGTAACCGCCCAGCGGGAAAGCGGGGCGGTTGAACCTGGGTGACTGAAGCCGTTAATAAGCCATGGTGATAATGAGGCCGCCCATGCCGTTGTTTTCCATATTATCGGTGGAAACGCTGACTTCCTGAGCGGAGCGGGTGACCTGGACGGTGGCGTCGCCGCCGTAGTACCCTTCGGTACGGACGATTTCATATTTCAGCTGGCCATCCTGATAGACGGCGATGTGGGGATGCTGGATCAGGTATTCGATGTATTCTTCCATGCAGAAGTCCAGGATGTGCATCACGGCGGCGTTGGCCTTGCCCACATAGCGGTAGATGCTCAGCTTGCTGTTCTGGCCGGTTTTGTAGGATTTGTCGGTGACGGTGGCGTTGGGATAGCCCTGCACCGGGAAACGGAAGATGATGCCGTATTCCCAGCTGTGCTCCAGCAGCCAGTCGGACTGGGGCAGCTCATGGAATTTCTTGTCCATGATGGGGTCGCCTTTGGCGTAGCGGCCCATGCAGAAGGACAGGCCGGATTCGTATTCGCTGGTGCCGGGCACGCTGATGCCGGAGGCGACGACCTTATCCGTCAGCGCGTCGCCGGAGTAGCGGTTGGCGTATTCCTGCGCGCGCTTGTCGTATTTATCCTGCTGCACTTCGCGGAGGCGGTAGCCTTCTTCCACGTTGTAGTGCTCCAGACCAGCGTTTTTGGCCTCCGCGATCATATCGCCCAGGGCGGTGATGGCGGGGGAGAGGAGCTTGACGCTGTTGCCGGCGGTGGCAATCCGCTTGTCGGTGGCGTGCACCACCAGGAATTCAGCCTGGGCCAGGTCATCCGGCACGGCGTGCCAGCGGTTGACCAGCAGCATGCCGCTGGTGATCAGCTCCATGCGGGTGGCGTCGTAGGCGCGGGTGTTGGTCAGCGGGAAATTGCTCAGATCCACCACGTCCCAGCCCTGCTGCTTGGGTTCGGGCCACTGAACGGCGCTGCCCTCCGCTTCTTTCGCCTGCTCTTCCTGCTTGGCCTGCTGGTACTGCGCTTCAAGCAGCTCGTTTTCCGTCTGCGCGCGGGCGTCGTTCTCCGCTTGCTGCACCTGGATGGATTGATCAAGCAGGATGTATCCCGCGCCGCACAGCGCTGTCAGCACAAACAGGATAATCAGGATGCCCGTCAGCTTCCGGTAAGCGTCGGAAGTGCGTTTTTTCGCCATTGCATTCACCTTCCAAAAGACGCGGATGCGTCCATCAAAATCATGAAGAATATCCTTCTTATTTATATCAAATTTATTACAAAAAGTCAACTGTTTTTTAATAAAAAACGGCCCTTCTTTAAAGAAAACGGCCGAATTATTACATAATTATTTCGTTTTCAACACGATTTTGCCGGCTTGGGAGAGCCGAAAGACAAAAAGAGCACAGAGCCCAGCGTACAGCGTATGCAGTGATTTTCTTTTTTTGACTATCTCATCTGCACGCCGAACTCTGTATTCTATTCTCTGCGCTCTCAAAATCAGCTCGCGCTGCGGTACGCCTCGATCACGTCGCTTCGGCGCTGGATCTTTACCAGGGCGGCGTCCAGCTGTTCCCTGGACTTGACCTGCATGGTAGTCATGATGGTGCAGGTTTTGTTTTTATTCAGCTTCACGCTCAGGGCGGTCAGGGGGATGCCCTGGTCCTGGATGAAGTTGGTGATTTCCCCCAAGAGGGAATTGTGGTCGTAGCAGATGATGATCACGTTGGCGCTGAAGTTTTCCAGTTCCTCAGCGGCCCAGGAAACGGGCACGGCGCGCTCCGGCTCGGAGTGCAGGGCGTTCACGCAGTCCGCCTTGTGCACGGTCACACCTCGGCCACGGGTGATGTAGCCCACGATATCGTCGCCGGGAACCGGGTTGCAGCAGCGGGCAAAGCGCACCAGCATCCCGGCTTCGCCGTGGACGTAAATGCCGTGGCTGGGCTTGCCGATGTTGGCGTTGGGCGGCGGCGTTTCGGGCAGGACGGGAACCTGCTTGGGCGCGGAGGCGGCTTCCTTCTTCTGTTTCTCGTCGATCATGCGGCTGAGCACGTACACCGCCGCCACGCCGCCGTAGCCGATGGCGCCGTACAGATCGTCCAGATCCTGGAACATATACTTCCGCAGAAGGGGTTCGTAATACTCCGGCTTGGTGTAATCGCTCAGCTTGACTCCGCGGCGCTTGGCCTCGTGATCCAGCATTTCCTTGCCGCGCACCACGTTTTCGCCCCGCAGCTCACGCTTGAAGAACTGACGGATTTTCGCCTTGGCCTGCTGGGTCTTGACGATTTTCAGCCAGTCCATACTGGGGCCCTTGGAGGTGGAGGAGGTGATGACCTCCACCCGGTCGCCGGTCTGCAATTGCGTGTCCAGCGGCACCATCTTGCCGTTGATGCGCGCGCCGACGCAGGAATTGCCCACCTGGGAATGGATGCGGTAGGCGAAATCCAGCGGCGTGGAGCCGCGCTGCATGGAAACAATATCGCCCTTGGGAGTAAACAGGAACACTTCCTCGGAGAACAGGTCTGTTTTCAGGCTGTCGATGAACTCGTGGCTGTCGCGGGTTTCGCTTTGCCAGTCCAGGATCTGCCGCAGCCAGTACAGCTTGTTGTCCAGGTTGTCGTCCTTCTTGCCGCCTTCCTTGTAGCGCCAGTGGGCGGCGATGCCGTATTCCGCGATGCGGTGCATTTCCCAGGTGCGGATCTGAATTTCAAAGGGGAAGGGAATGCGCCGCCCGCCCACGACGGTGGTGTGAAGGGATTGGTACATGTTGGCCTTGGGGACGGAAATATAATCCTTGAACCGTCCCGGCACCTGGTTCCACAGGGTGTGGGCGATGCCCAGTACCGTGTAGCATTCCGGGATGGTGTTCACGATCACGCGAATGGCGATCAGGTCATAAATCTGGTCGAAGGGCTTGTTCTGGATGACCATCTTCCGATAAATGGAATACAGGTGCTTGGGCCTGCCGTCAATGTCATAATGCAGGCCCTGCTCGTCCAGCTTGTGGGACAGTTCGCTGATCACCAGCTTGATGTTTTCCTCCCGCTCAGCCCGTCGCATGCCGACCTTCTGGGCCACGTCCTGGTAGCCCTCCGGGTCGATGTAGCGCAGCGACAGGTCCTCCAGCTCCTGCTTGATGCCGTACACGCCCAGGCGGTGGGCCAGAGGCGCATAAATATCCAGCGTTTCCCGGGCGATGGCCACCTGGCGATCAGGCTCTTTGAACTTGAGGGTGCGCATGTTGTGCAGCCGGTCGGCCAGCTTGATGAGCACCACGCGGATGTCCTTGCTCATGGCCAGGATCATCTTGCGCAGGGACTCCGCCTGCTGCTCCTCCCGGTCGGCGAAGTTCAGCTTGGCCAGCTTGGTCACGCCATCCACCAGCCGCGCCACTTCCTCCCCGAACATCTCCTGCATTTGCTGCACCGTCGCGCCGGTGTCCTCCACCACGTCATGCAGCAGCGCGGCGGCGATGGTGGGCGGGTCGATCATCAATTCGGTGATGATGCTGGCCACGTACAGGGGGTGCACGATATACGGTTCGCCGCTTTTGCGCTTCTGATCCTTGTGCGCGTCGGCGGCATAATAATAGGCGCGCTGAACCAAATCAATACCTTTGCCATCTGTATCAACTTTTTTTACCCGTGCCAGTATTTCTTCCAGGGTCATCGGTTCGTATGCTGTGTATGCCATTGCGCACCTCCGTTCTGTCTTTATAAAGGGAAGAGGTTTCAGCGTGAAGCGTTCAGATGGGTTTCCCGCGCCAGCTGGAACAGCCTGCTTTCCGCCGGATCGCGTTTCTGCATGGGGCGCAGGGAAACGCGGAAGGGGGACAGACTGGCGTCGATCAAATCAATGTCCCGCAGCACCGCCAAAGCGAAGGCTGCCTGAGAAACCGTCAGCCCGCAGGCAGAGGCAAAGCCGTACAGGTCGCGGAAGGATGCGCTTCGCAATTGAATAAAGCAGTTCCGCAGTGCGTCCCTGTCCGCAAAGGACGCGGTGAGCAGGCTCTTCAGCGCATCGGATACGGGCAGCGCCGCGACATTTGCCCGGGGACAGGCGGTTCGGTATGCGTCCCCCTCGCCTGTGGCCCCGTCGCAAAAAACGATATGGCGGAAGGCGGGGGAAACCCGGTTCGCGCTGCCGTACAGCAAAATGGTGTTGAATGCCCGGCTGTCCGTGGCTTCCTCCAGGCAGAAATCCGCCTCCGGGAATTGTCTGCGCCATGCCAGGGCAGTTTCCAGACAGCGGCAGACGAGCAGTGTGCCCTGGCCTGCCGCCATCAGCGGGGGAACCGCTGTGGGAGAAACGGAAGCTGCGGGCGCGCCGGAACGGGGCTC
The DNA here is from genome assembly GCA_902801765.1 of uncultured Eubacteriales bacterium. Lineage (GTDB taxonomy): Bacteria > Bacillota > Clostridia > Christensenellales > Aristaeellaceae > RUG563. The sequence goes on along the minus strand of CADCJO010000030.1, from coordinate 16,139 downwards.
GGCGAAAAGGGAAAGCGCTTCCCGGTCCGGGTCTTTGGTCAGCGATTCGGGAATCATCTGCAGGGCGTATACCCGGCATTCCGGGCTGACCTTGCCGCGAAATTCATTCAGCGTGGGGGAGAAGGCGAAGCAGAAGCGCCCCGCGGTTTTTCCGGCCCAGGCGCCGCCGCCGAAATAAATGCCGTCCCGCAGCTCGTTTCCCTGCTGGAAGCTGCATTTCAGATGCCGCGCTTCCGCGCCGATGGCCCGAAGGGATAATGCCTGCGCGTCTTCGCACAAAAAGCGCGGGGCGGGGTTGCCCATACCGAAGGGCTCCAGCTTTTCCAGCCAACGCACCGTTTCCTCCGAAACGTCAGGCAGCGTCAGCTTCCCGTCACAGACCAGGGTGGGCTTCACCGGCTTGCCGCCCGTCTGATCGGCTACGGCCTGGGAAAGGCGTTCTGAAAATGTTGACAAATGCTCCCGCTTCAGCGTCAGGCCCGCCGCCTGCCTGTGTCCGCCGAAACGCTCAAACAGGTCGGCGCATTGGCTGAGGGCTTTGTAAATGTCGATATCCCCGGCGCTGCGCGCGCTGCCGACGCAGGTATCGCCGTCCACCGCCAGAGCGACCGTTGGATAGGAAAACTGCTCCGCCACGCGGCCGGCGGCCAGGCCCACCACGCCGCTGTTCCAGCCTTCGCCCCAGACCACAATGGCATGGTTTTCCACCAGGTCCATCTGGGATGCCTGGCTGAGCGCCGCATCCAGCACCTTGTTTTCCTCAGCCTTCCGCTCCTGGTTCAATGTCTCCATTTGGGCGGCAAGGGCTTCTGCCTTGGCGCTGTCCCGGGTGGTGAGCAGATCAAAGGCGATCCGTGCGGAGGCCATCCGCCCGCAGGCGTTCATGCGCGGGGCAATCTGGAAGCCCACCTGATCGCTGCTGACGGTTCCCCGCACGCCCGCGCGTTCCATCACTGCCCGGAGTCCGGGACGCTTCGTCCGCGCCAGACGCTGCAGGCCCAGCGCCGCGATCACCCGGTTTTCATCCACCAGCGGCACCATGTCCGCGATGGTGGCGATGGCCGCCAGCTCCATCAGCTCCATGGCCTTTTCACCCGCCAGCGCCAGCGCCAGCTTCCAGGCCACGCCCGCGCCGCATAAGCCGGGGAAAGGATACCCGCCCAGCAGCGGCGACACCACCGCGTCGGCAGGCGGCAGCTCCTCCGGATGCCGGTGATGGTCGGTCACCACGACCGTCATGCCCAGTTCCTTCGCCCGGCGGACCTCGGTGATGCTGGTGATGCCGCAGTCCACTGTAATGAGGAGATCCGCTTCCCGCGCTAGCTTTTCCACCGCGGGGATGTTCAGGCCGTAGCCCTCTTTGTGGCGGTCAGGCAGATATACCTGCCGCGCCATGCCCAGTATGCCCAGCGTTTCATCCAGAATCGCGGAGGCGGACACGCCGTCCACGTCGTAATCTCCGTAGATCACGGCCCGTTTTCCCTGCGCCGCCGCGCCGCGGATGATGGCCGCCGCTTCTTCCAGGCCATGCAGCGCCAGCGGGTTTCGCAGCTGATCGGCAGATGGATGGAGGAAACGCTGCGCCTCCTCCGCCGTTGTAACGCCCCGCGCCGCCAGCAGGCCGCACAGCCAGGCGGGCAGCCCGGGCAGCGGGAGAACCGGGGCAGACGGTTGGGAAAGGGTGATGGTGACCATCAATGACCTCCAAGCAGGGAAATGTCCGGATAAAAAAGGATAAAAAGAGGGTGCCGCGCAAACACGGCACCCCGGAAAGACTTTATTTAACCTTGCCGAACAGGGCAGGCTTGCTGGAGATGGCGGTGAAGCAGAGCTGGAACGCGCGCATCACCAGGGTGGACAGAGCGCTGGCCAGCGCGCCGGCAAACAGCGCGTAACCGATGCTGCGGGAGAAGGCGAAGATCATCAGGATCAGGGCGATCACCACGACGCCGGCATGAGCGATCCAAACGGATTTGGCGGCGTTCTTCATGCCCAGCTTGGTTGCCTGCTTGGGGGTGCTGCCTTCGCCGATCTGCTTGCTGATGGCGTCGGTGCGGGTCACGGCGGCATACATACTCAGCAGCACGCCCAGCAGCACGGCCACCAGGGAGCCGACGTTCAGCATGGTGGAGGAGGGCACGACCACGGTGGCCACGAAGAACAGAGCCAGCACCACGGTGCACCACACGGCCAGGAAAGCGGACACGCCGGTGAGCTTGCCGTTTACTACCAGGTAAATCAGGGAGCAGACCAGCAGCGCCGCGCACAGGATCACAAACACGGTCAGCACGATACTGGAGGAGGCGGGCACGTCGCCGGTGCCGCTCTGAACCAGAGAGGCATCCACGGCGCCGGTATTGGCCAGGAAGGCGAAGGTGCCGGCGTTGCGGTAGGCGGTGTCGCCCAGGCCCATGCTGGCGCTCACTTTGCCGTCTTTCACAGAGGCGTAGGAGCTCACGCTGTCGCCGTCACAGGTGACGGACAGGGAAGCGGGATTGGCTTCCTTGAGCTTCTGCGCGCCGTCCTTTGTCAGGTCAAAATCGAGCGTAACAGAGTAGGAAGAACCGCTGCTGACGGCGTTAGCCTGGGCGCGGGCAATATCCTTTTCGGTCAGAACCACGGCGCCGTTGGCGTCGGTGAATTCAAAATGGCCGCGCAGGGTAGCGGTGTTCAGAATGCTCTGGCGCTGGGCGTCGCTCATTTTCCGCAGCTCAATCCGGACGGTCTCGTCCTTCAAGGATACCGCGCCGTCGCCTTCGCCCAGATCGGCCAGGCGGGCTTTCATGGTCTTCATCACGCCGTCAATGGACGCGCCTTCGTTCAGGGTCCAGGTGTATTCATTGTAGGTGCCGCCGCCCAGCGCGCGGTCCAGGGGCAGGGAGGCGGGCCAGTTTGCGCTGGTCACGGGCACCCAGGGCAGCAGGACGTTTACGCCCTCGCCATCCAGCGGCATCCCAACCAGGGAAATACAGGAAGCAAACACCAGCACCGCGCACAGCACGATCAGGCAAATGACGCCCTTGGTGCTGGAAGTGATGGGCTTGCGGGTAGAAGCGGATTTGTTCGCCATGATGATTCTCTTCCTCTCGTTGTAAAATGCTCTTTTCACGCTTATACGCGTTCCTTTATTACGGTAGACTTACACATTATACTCTCATCGCCCTTTTCCGTCAAGCGGAAACCGGCGTTTTTTCGGGGGCCGGTTTCGGGCGGGAACGACTTATCTGTTCCAGTCCTGCCGCCACAGCGTTTGTTTTCTTTCCAGCATTTCGCCGGTGCGGTCGATGTAGTTTTGAATCTCGCTCACGTTGGGGGCACGCTCGATGCGGCCGATGGCGGGATCGACGCGCTTGCTGATCGCCCCCGCGCCGCAGGCCAGCACGTGGCCGGTTTCCTCCATCATATCTACATTATAGATACAGGCATGGCCGGGCAGGGCGTAGCCCACGTTTTCCAGGTTGCCCGCCATGTGCTTCTGGCGGTAGAGGTAATAGGGCTGCATCCCGCGGCGGGCTGCTTCTTCTCTGCCTGCGTCCACCATTTGCGCCACCATGTCCCCGTCGGGCAGCTGGGCTTCCCACAGGTGCAGCAGGCTGCTGCGCTTGATGGACAGGGTATGCACCGTCAGGCTTTCGGGCGCAAGCGCCTGGCTCCATTGCAGCGTTTGCAGGAACATGTCCAGATTTTCCCCCGGCAGCCCGGCGATCAAATCCATATTGATATGGGAGAAACCGACTTCCCGCGCCAGGGCGTAGGCCGCTTCGGTCTGGGCGGTGGTGTGGCGGCGGCCGATTCTTTGCAGGGTTTCATCGTGCATAGTCTGAGGATTGATGGAAATGCGGGTGGCTCCGTGGGCGTGGATGACGTTCAGCTTGTCCCGGTCGATGGTGTCGGGGCGGCCCGCCTCCACAGTTACTTCCATGGCGCGGTCAATGAAGGGCTGGGCGGCGGAGAGCACCCGGTCCAGCATGGCGGCGCTGAGGGAGGTCGGCGTGCCTCCGCCCATGTAAAAGGCGCGGGGCTTCAATCCTTTTTCTTCCATTAAAAGAAGCGTCCCGGCGATTTCTTTTTCCAGCGCGTCCACGTAGGGCGGCAGCTGCTTGCCCTTGCCCACTTCGCCGCTGAGGAAGGAGCAATAGGCGCAGCGCGACACGCAGAAGGGGATGCCGACGTACAAATCCACTTCATCGTCCCGAGGCACGGGCAGCGCCTGCTGCACTTCGATGATCTCCCGCAGCAGCGCGGCTTTTTCGGGCAGCAGGTCAAAAATGTCCCGGGTTTCCGCTTCGGCCTGCTCCAGGGTCAGTCCCCGGCTCATGCCCTCATACAGCAGCCGCGTGGGACGGATGCCGGTCAGCGAACCCCAGGGCGGCGTGCGGCCCGTCACCTGCTTCATCACGTCGTACAGCGCCTGCTTGATGAGACGCTTGTGATACCGCTTTTCCAGCAGTGGGTCGGAGGAAATTTCCTTCCGTTTTTCCGCGCGGCCCGAATACGCCCCGGACATGTCTATCCGGCAGATGCGCACACCGTTTTCTTCCGTTTCGGTGTGGGTGACGGTGATTTCCCCGCCGGGCTCGTTCACCCGGAACTGTGCTCCGCCCCAGAAAATGCGCACCACATCCGCCAGGTCGTTGGCGAACTGCGGCGTGGGGGTCAGGAGGGTAATGGTTGGGTTCATGGCAAAGCCCCCTATTGTGGCAAGTATGCAGAGTGGAAAAGAGAGTGCAGAGTACAGATGATAAAGTGAACCAGGAAACGGATCGCGGTATTGGAAAACGATATAAATCTGCACTCTGCAATCTGTACTCTGAACTCTCGTCCTGCATCATCTGTACTTTTCTTTTTCTTCTTTTAGCGTACTCGGTTCCCCGTGCCCCGGACAGATGATCCAATTCTTTTCCATCCGCAGCAGCCGATGCAGCGACCGGGCCAGTTCGTCCTCGTCGCCGCCGGGCAGGTCGGTGCGGCCATAGCCGCCGCAAAACATGGTGTCGCCGGTGAACAGCACGTCCCCGATGGCGTAGACCACGCTGCCGATGGTATGGCCCGGCGTGTGCAGAACTGCAATGTCCAGCCCCGCCAGATGCAGCTTCGTTCCCTCCTGCACGTAGTCCGTGGCGGCGGGCCGGGGCGCGGTGTCCCCGATCATGGCGCCCGCGCTCCACACGGCATCCAGCAGCATCACGTCGTCCGAAGGGTGAATGTAAATCGGCGTGCCTTCAAAGGCGTCCAGCGCGCCGGTGTGGTCAAAATGCCCGTGGGTCAGCAGCACCGCCGCCGCTTTCTTCCCGTCCAGCGCTTCCTGGATTTTTTCTGGTTCCGCACCGGGGTCGATGATGACCGCTTCCTCCGCGCCTTCGTTGTATACGATATAGCAATTGGTCTGAATCGAGCCGACCATCAAAGTGTCGATTTTCATAGCTGTTCCTTTCATGATAAATCAAATACCTTTTCCACCATCGCCATGGTATCCGCGATGCTCCTGCTTTCGTCCCGCTGAATGACCGGGAACCCGCAATGCAGGAAGGCGTCGTAGTTTTCCTGGGAGTTGACGCGCTTCAGGCATTCCCGGAAGTTGTTCAGCGCGGCTTCCGGGTCGGGTTCTTCCAACATCAGCTGATACAGGAACTGCTTCTCCCGGTCGGGCCGCTCGAAAAAGCGGCGGACGGAAATCTCCGGGTCGGCCAGCATGATCACCACATGGCGCGCGTCGGAGATTTGTTTCAGCGTTTCCGGGCAGATGTTGGTGTCCACGAAAATCTTTTTGTCTGGACTCTGCTTCGTTAAATCATTGAGAATCCGCAGTTCCAAAATCTCGCATTCCTTCGTCACGCCCTTGACCCATGCTTCGTATTCGTCAGGTGTCCTGCGGACAAAGTCGTGCCAGTCCTGCAAATCCCTTGTGTAGGTGAGGCAGGGGAATTCTTTGCTGTCCAGGCCCTCCAGCAGCGCGTCGTGATAGTTTTCCCCGCAGGCGATGCCGCCGTGCTTTTCCGCCAGCCGCTTCACCATCGTGGATTTCCCGGCATAGGCGGTGCCGTTGAAGAAATAAACGTTTTCGTAGTTCATTTGATTTTTCCTGGGGGAAACCGCTCTTTGATGCCCAAAGAGCGGTTTCCCCCAGCCCCCCTTCCGAGAAAGGCGATAAAGGTAAAAGAAAAATAAAGCGCTCTATTACTTCAGAAGCATAAGAATGAAGAAATCAAAAATGGCTAAAAAGATTTATGGCTGTCCAGCAGGATGGTCACAGGGCCATCGTTCACCAGGTGCACCATCATATGCGTGCGGAACATGCCGTTTTCCACCGGCACGCCCAGCTTGCGCATTTCGGCGCAGCAGAGTTCATACAATTCGTTCGCCCGCTCCGGCGCTTCCGCCTGGGTAAAGCCGGGGCGGTTCTGCCCCCGGGCATCGCCGAGAAGCGTGAACTGGCTTACCGCCAGCACCCCGCCCTGCACGTCCTTGACAGACAAATTCATCTTTTCATTCTCGTCCTCAAAAATCCGCAGCTTCACGATCTTTCCCGCCAGATACACGGCGTCCTTTTCCGTGTCGCCTGCTTCCACGCCGATCAGGGCCATCAGCCCCTTTTCGATGCGGCCCGTTTCCTTTCCATCCACCGTTACATACGCTTCCGATACCCGCTGGATTACACAACGCAATATCAACGCACCTCCAACTCATTTTACAAAAAGTGAAGAATTTGAAGTTTTATGAATTCTGGTATGAAACAATGAAAAAGCCACTAAACTAATATGTATGGATAGTAAAAAGATTTTGCACAATCCTCTGAAATGCTTTAATATATAATAGTCAAATCTTCTTGATTAAAATGTATTGTTACACCCCCATATCCATATCGCCAATTTTGCCAAACTACTGCATCAATTCCATTTGTCGATGGATCTACAGATCTGGAATGTCCTGCAATACCTGTTATTAAAACGATTTTTCCATCATCAATAGTTGCTTTTTCACCACCATTATCTATTGGATAATAATCACTTTTTTGATGATACATTCCAATTAAATAACCCGTTATCGCTGCTGTTCGTAAATCATCATAATAATCCCAATAAGGTTTTGTTACGAAATTCATAACATTAATGTAGTATTGTTCGCTGTTGTCAAGTCTTTCCACCAGCAAATAGCCTTTATAATTTCCCCAGCCAATATGCGATAGTTCTTGCTCACGGACAATGACTTCTGTTTTATGTGGAAGAGTAATCCCATCAACTGTATTCCAAAATTGTTTGTCTTTCTTATATGTTGGAATAGTCCACAGTTTTTTATCTTCAAACTTATCTGTTTTCCGCAAAGTATACTCTTGTTCTGTACTAATTACTACATATCCTATCAAGTTGACATACTGAAGTTCACTTCTTCCTGAATCTGAAAAACCTCTACCTCTAATACTTTCATCTCTTATTCCAACATTATTTTCAGAAAATGCACTTATAAAGGTCATAAATACAAACGCAACTGTCAGTATGAAACTTCCAATCTTTTTCATTTTTAGACCTCTCCTCAATTCAAACTTCGTATTTCATGTCAATCACTGCTTCCGCCACCCGGATGCCGTCCGCGGCGGCGCTCATGATGCCGCCCGCGTAGCCCGCGCCTTCGCCGCAGGGATACAGGCCGCCGATGTTGCTTTCAAAGCGGCTGTCGCGAAGCAGCCGCACGGGGCAGGAGGAGCGGCTTTCCACCGCCGTTAGCACCGCGTCGGGCAGGGCGAAACCCTTTAATTGCCGGTCGAAGGCCAGGATGGCGAACCGTAGCCCCTCATAGGCAAAACCGGGCAGCACCGCCCGGAAATCCGCCGGGGTCACGCCGGGACGGTACGTGGGCCGGACGATGCCGGTCAGCTTTTTGGTTTCCTGGCCTGCCAGCAAATCCCCGGCCAGCTGCACCGGCGCGAAATAATTCCCGCCGCCCGCCCGGAACGCCCGCTCCTCCCAGGCTCTTTGCAAGGCATAACCCGCTAAGGGATGATCGTCACCGAAATCCTCGGGCCGCACGTCTACCAGCAGGGCGGCGTTGGCGTTCTCTCCGTCCCGGGCAAAGGGGCTCATGCCGTTCACGCACACCCCGCCCAGCCGGCTGGCCGCTGCCGCCACCGTGCCGCCGGGGCACATGCAGAAGGTGTAGGCCCCACGTCCGTCGGGCAGCTTGGTGGACAGGTGGTATTCCGCCGCGCCCAGGGCCGGATGCTTTGCAAATGTCCCATACTGGCTTTTGTTGATCAATGCCTGCGGATGCTCGATCCGCGCCCCTACCGAGAAGGGCTTCTGAATCATGTTCGCCCCGGCCTGGAACAGCATTTGCTGGGTGTCAGCGGCGCTGTGGCCGATGGCCACGATCAGCGCGTCGGTGACGATTTCGCCGGGACCGTTTTCATCGGTATATTCGATGGCTTCAATCTGCCCGGCTTTCACGGTGATGTTGGTCAGCCTGGTGGAAAACCGCACCTCTCCGCCCAAAGCAAGGATCTCCTCCCGGATGGCGGCGACGACTTTCGGCAGCCTGTCCGTGCCGATGTGGGGATGGGCCAGATAGAGGATTTCCTCCGGCGCGCCGTGGTCGACCAATTCTTTCAGCACCATCCCGCAGCGCTTGTCCTTGATGCCGGTGGTCAGCTTCCCGTCGGAAAATGCACCGGCGCCACCCTCGCCGAACTGGATGTTGCTTTCGGGGTTCAGTTCGCCCTTGGCTGCGAAGCGTTCCGTGGTGCGGGCGCGCTTGTCCACCCGTTCGCCCCGCTCCAGCACGATGGGCTTCATCCCCGCCCGGGCCAGCGTCAGCGCGGCAAACAGCCCGCCGGGGCCAAAGCCCGCCACCACCGGGCGCGGTCCGTGATACTCCCGGCGAATGACCTGCAGGCCCGTCATGGGCTGCACCTTCGTCGCTGTGCCAGGCTTGCATTTTTTCAAAACGGCGTCTTCGTTTTTGAGCGCCACGTCCACGGACAAAACGAAATGCACGTCGCCCTTGTCCCGGGCGTCCACGCTCTTTTTGCTCACCCGCCAGGAGGTGACGGCGCTTTTCTCCGCTTTCAGCTTTTTCAGCGCCAGCGTCAGCGGTACATCCGCTTCCATGTCCAAAGGCGCTTTCAGGTTCGCAATCCGAATCATGCCGTATCCTCCCCGGTGTTGATGCGGAGATTATACCATGTCAAAGAGAAAAATTCAAATACTTCCGGCATTTCATGGACAAATAAACGAATTTGTGGTAGTATCTTGTCCATCAACAGAAAGCTGCGAAAGCGAGGAATTATCAATGGCGGGTCTGGATGGACTGAAAATCGGCATGATCTCCCTGGGCTGCGTGAAGAACCGGGTGGATTCGGAACAGATGCTGAGCGAGCTGACCGACGCGGGCATGATCATCACCCACGAGCCCCAGGAGGCCGACGTGCTGATCGTGAACACCTGCGGGTTCATCGCCCCTGCCAAGGAAGAATCCATTGACACGATTTTTGAAATGGCGGAATACAAAAAGACCGGGCGCTGCCGCGCGCTGTGCGTGACCGGGTGCCTGGCCCAGCGGTATAAAAATGAACTGCTTTCCGAAATCCCCGAAATTGACTGCCTGCTGGGCGTGAACCAGTACGGGCAGCTGGTGGAATACCTGCAAAAAACCCTGGACGGCGAACGCCCGGCGGACACCAAACGCCAGTCCGGTTTCCTGGAATGCGGCCGCGTGCTGACCACGCCGCCTTATTCCGCGTACATCAAGATCGGCGATGGGTGCGACAACCGCTGCGCCTACTGCGCCATCCCGCTGATTCGCGGCGGCTACCGTTCCCGGCCCAAGGACGCCATCCTCAGCGAAATCAAAGCCCTGGCCGCCCGGGGCGTGCGGGAGCATATTCTCATTGCCCAGGATACCACGAAATACGGCATCGACAACGGTTCCTCCCTGGCGGAGCTGATGGACGAGGCGGCGCAAATCCCCGGGGTGGACTGGCTGCGCAGCCTGTACATGTACCCCGATGAAACCAACATGCAGGTGCTGGAAACCATGGCGAAGCACGGCAATATCTGTCGGTATCTGGACCTGCCCCTGCAGCACGCCGCGCCGGAACTGCTCAAAACCATGAACCGCCGCGGCACGGTAAAGCATACCAAAGAAATGCTCGCCGCCGCCCGGCAGATGGGCTTCTGCCTGCGCACCACGTTCATCGTGGGCTTCCCCGGGGAAACCGACGCGGACTTTGAAGCGCTGATGGCCTTCACCGAGGAAATGGCCTTTGACCGCATGGGGGCGTTCGCCTTCTCGCCCGAGGAGGATACCCCCGCCGCAAATATGCCGAACCAGGTGCCCGACGAAATCAAGCAGGAGCGGCTGGACAGGCTGATGGCCTTGCAGGCGAAAATCAGCCTGGAGCGCAACCGGCTGCGCGTCGGCAAGACGGAAAAGCTGCTGGTCACGGGACATAACGGCCTCAACTATACCGCCCGTTCCGCCTGGGAAGCGCCCGACGCGGACGGCGAAATCATGCTGCTGAGCAACCGGCCCCTGACCGAAGGGCAGTTTATTCAGGCAAAGATCACCGGCGCCGATACCTACGACCTGAGCGCCGAGGCATTAGAAGAATAAACCCAAAGAAAAAGCTGTTCGCTGGTTTTCAGGCGAACAGCTTTTTTACGGGATGACCCGGCAGGTTTTGATGCCATAATATTGGAAGCATCGAACGGCATCCTGGTCAATGCGCTCGCCTGCGGCGATGATGGGGATGCAGGGCGGACAGCCCACGTGGGCGTCGGCAAAGATTCTTCCTTCGGCTTCCTCGATGGTGATTTTCACACCGGGGGACAGCATGGCGTCCCGGATGGAGAAAACACGCGCGGGATGGGGGAGCGGCGGCGCTTGGACAGATATGGCGGCCTTCCGGGGAACGTCCAAAAGAACAGATTGCAAATGATGCAGCGCTTCGTCTGTTGTATCCGGGGTGAACATCAGGGTCAGAAAATCCGGGTCGGAGAATTCACATTCCATGTTGTGGACACGGAGAAGATCGTGCAGCTCATCCCCGGTATAGCCGTAGGATTTCGGCGCAAGGGTCAGCTTGATGGGTTCGTCGCCGATGAGAGAATAGCTGTGGGCGGTCAACTGAGATTTTAGCTTGTCCAGCTTGTGAATCAGCGCAGCCAGCCGTTCCCGATAACCGCTGTCCAGATACGCGTTGCAGGCGTCCAGGGATTGCAGGATCAGATAGGACGGACTGGTGGAGGCGAACAGCGCCATGGCCCGGTCGGCGTTTTCCGAAAACAGGGAAGGCGCGGTTTTGCTGATATGCAGATACGCCCCGCCGGTCAGGACGGGCAGGGTCTTGTGGGCGGAATCGCAGCACAGATCGGCGTCCAGGGTCAGCGGGTGCATGCCCTGGGGGAGAAATTTCAGATACGCCCCATGCGCGTTGTCCACCAGCAGGGGAATGCCGTGACAATGGCACACCGCCGCCAGCGCTTTCACATCCACCAGGCTGCCTAAATAATCCGGGGTGGTGATGTACACCGCCGCCGGTTTTTCTTTTGTTTCGGAAAGCGCTTTTTCCAGCGCTTCCCCGTCGATGGCGCAGGAAATCAGGCTGTTCCCGTCTTTCGGATACAGCCAGCGCACGTCCGCGTCCAGCAAGGCGCACGCGGAAAGAAAGGTTTTATGTGCGTTGCGGCCCGCGAAAATCACTGGCTTGCGGCCCTGGGTTTTGGCGCTCAGCAGGGCCAGGTATACCATGGCCCGGATGCAGAGGGAGGAGCCTTCCGTGGAATACACAGTCCGGCCTGCGCCAAAAAGCCGGGCAGCGTTTTCTTCGCTTGCCCGGATGATGCCGGTGGGGTGGTAGAGCTCGTCCGCTCCGGCGATTTCGGTAATGTCCCAAAGTTCCGGGCCGAGGTGGATTTTTCCTTTATGGCCGGGCATGTGGAAGCGGAGAGAATGGCTGTCTTTGTAGCGCTCAACAAAATCAATGATAGGTGTTTTCATAGCGTTGAATGATAGAAACCTAACCTTATAGCTTTCTTCGGAAAGGGGTCTGGGGGAAACCCATTCTTTGGCTCCAAAGAATGGGTTTCCCCCAGAAAAAATTATTCGTCCCCTAACGCCTTGGCGGCTTCCAGCATGATGGCGCATTCCATGCGCTTGCGGAACAGGTCGCAGCCGTACTTGTACACGCCGCGGACGGAACCGGTGGCATGGTAGGCGTTGGCGGCGCAGCCGCCGGAGCAGTAGAGGCGCGCCCAGCAGTCATTGCATTCGGGGCGGGCGTAGACGTTGCAGGAGGCAAAGTCCTCCTGCACGACAGTGTTGGTCACGCCGTCCCATACGTTGCCCAGCTTGAACTTTTCCTCGCCCACGAACTGGTGGCAGGGGTAGAGGTCGCCCCAGGGGGTGACGGCCATGTATTCGGTGCCCGAACCGCAGCCCGAAATGCGCTTGTAAATGCAGGGCCCGCCGGTCAGGTCGATCATGTAGTGGTAGAAGGTAAAGGGACGGCCTTCCTGGCGGCGCTTGAGCATCAGCTCTGCCAGCTTTTCATATTGCTCCATCACGATGGGTTTGTCCTCTTCGGTCAGCGCCATGGGGTCGTCGGCGGCGCAAACCACCGGCTCCATGCTCAGTTCTGTAAAGCCCAGGTCCAGCATGGTCTGGATGTCTTTCAGGAAGTCCGGGTTCAGGTGGGTGAAGGTGCCGCGCATGTAGTAGTTTTTGCCTTCCCGGGCCTGCACAAGCTTCTGGAACTTGGGCACGATTCTGTCCCAGCTGCCGTTCCCGGCGTAGTCCACCCGGAAGCGGTCGTGCACTTCCTTGCGCCCGTCCAGAGACAGCACCACGTTGCTGCATTCCCGGTTGGCAAAGTCGATCACATCGTCGTCAATGAGCACGCCGTTGGTGGTGAGGGTGAAGCGGAAGTTCTTATTGTGTTCCTTTTCGATGCTTCGGGCATAGGCCACCAGCCGCTTTACCACGTCAAAATTCATCAGCGGTTCGCCGCCGAAAAAGTCCACCTCCAGGTTTTTGCGTGACCCGGAGTGCGCCACCAGGAAATCCAGGGCTTGCTTGCCCACCTCATAGGACATGATGGCCCGCTCGCCGTGGTACTTGCCCTGGCTGGCGAAGCAGTAGGAGCAGTTCAGGTTGCAGGTGTGGGCTACATGCAGACAAAGCGCTTTTACCACCCCGGCGGTTTTCTGCTTGAGCTCTCCCGCCATGGGCGCGAAGGTGTCGGGCGTGAACAACCGACCCTGCTCTTTCAGTTCTGTGATCTGGTCGTAGCACTCGGAAAGGTCTTCGTCGGTCACGTCCGCCTGACCGCCGTATTTTTCCTTCATGGCCCGCAGGATGTCTTCCCGGCTTTGCTGCTCATATAGCCCGATCATGTCGTAGGCGATATCGTCCACCACGTGCACGCTGCCGGAGCAGGTGTCCAGCACGATGGGCAGGCCGTGCAATTTGTATTGATGAATCATGTTTTTATCCTTTTCAGTTTTTCGATTGACAGAAAAAATGCCGCCCGCAGGCGGCATAAGGCCAAAGAATTATTTGTTTTCCTTCCGGGCCTTGTTTTCGCACTTCTGGTTGGCGATGCCGCAGCTGGTCTTGCAGGCGGACTGGCAGGAGGTCTGGCATTCGCCGCAGCCGCCGTTCTTGGCGGATTCGCACAGATTGCGGGTGTTCAAAGTCTGAATGTGCTTCATGGTTGTTTCCTCCCAAAATGTCTGAATATTGGTTTCGACTCATTGTAACACAGGGAAAAGCATAAGTCAATCCGCAAATTTATAGAAGAAAAACGCAATAAAAGAGAAGAAAAAACATGAAAATTCGGCGATTGGACGTTTCAAGGCTTGCATCGAAAGCCAAAATACATTATACTATAAATTGATTCAGAATGTCCGTCTGGATCAGAACCGGCTAAGGAGGTTCGTAATGATGGAGTGCAAAATCAAAAATGATCTGGGCACCATCTTTATCGCTGAAGACGTGATGCTCAAGGTCGTTGGTTATGCGGCGCTGGAATGCTACGGCATCGTGGCCATGTGTTCCAAGCGGGCCAAGGACGGTCTGGTGGAATGGCTGGGCCGGGAAAATTTGAGCAAGGGCGTGCAGGTGCGCCTGGTGGATGACCAATTGGACGTGGATTTGTTCATCGTGGTGGAGTACGGCATTTCCGTGGCCGAGGTGTGCAAAACCATCGTTGAGGTCGTGCGCTACAAGCTCGAAAGCATGACGGGGGTCAAGGTTCGCTCCGTCAATATTTCCGTGGAAGGCATCCGCATTTGATTTTCCACGATTTTGAACGGAGGGAAATCCTTTGATACAGGTACAGTCGATTGACGGGCTGCTGCTGCGGGAAATGGTGATCGCGGGCGCGGCCTTACTGGAAAAGAACCGGGAGATGGTGGACGCCCTGAACGTGTTCCCCGTGCCCGACGGGGACACCGGCACCAATATGTCCCTCACTATGGCCAGCGCCACCCGGGAGGTCAATTCCAAGGAATTCGCCCGGGCGGACGAGGCGGCGGAAGCCCTCAGCAAGGGCGCGCTGCGCGGCGCCCGCGGCAACAGCGGCGTCATCACCAGTCAGCTTTACCGCGGCTTCGCCAAGGCCTTGAAGGGCGTGGACAAGATCACCCCCGCGCAGTTTGCCGCCGCTCTGCAAAAAGGCGCGGAAACCGCTTATAAAGCGGTCATGAAGCCCAAGGAAGGCACCATCCTGACCGTGGCCCGCACCATCGCCGAAGAGGCGGTCAAGCAGGCCGAGGCTGCGCCGGAGGATTACGACGCGCTGTTCAACGTGATCCTGCAAAGCGGTGAAGCGATTCTCAAACGCACCCCCGAAATGCTGCCCGTGCTGAAACAGGCGGGGGTGGTGGACGCGGGCGGACGCGGCTTGCTGCTGATCTACACCGGCTACGCCGCCGTGCTGCGGGGCGAAACCCTGGAAGAAGCCGCCGAAGAAGAAGCCGCCGCCGAAGCCGCCGTATTCGTGGACGACCACGACGCGATTGAAGAAATCAAATATCCTTACCACATCCGCTTCCAGGTAAAGCACATCAAGGACGAAGTGCAGGACGGCGAAATCGACCATTTCCGCCGCCGCCTGAACCGAATGGGGGATATGGTACAGCTGGAAGGCGGCAGGGAAGAAGGCTTGACCGCCCACGTGCACACGGGCGACCCCGGCCGGGTGATGCAGTACGGCATGGAATTGGGCGAGCTGACCGACATCGAAGTGGAAAACCTGCTGGAAACCCGCCGCCTGAAAGAAGAGGCTGAAGCGGAGCAGCACCGGAAGGAGCCGCCCAAGCCCTACGGCATGGTGAGCGTGTCCCTGGGCGAAGGCTTCTCCAGCATCCTGAAGGACTTGCAGGTGGACGCCATCGTGGAGGGCGGGCAGACCATGAACCCCTCCATTGAGGACTTGTCCAAAGCCATCGAATCCGTGAACGCGGAAACCGTGTTCGTGTTCCCCAACAACGGCAACATCATTTTGGCCGCTCAGCAGGCCGCCAGGATCAGCGATAAAAACGTGGTGGTCATCCCTACCAAGAACGTGGCCATGGGTATCGCCGCGGCGGTGGCCTTCCAGCCCGACCTGAGCGCCGACGAGAACGCCGCGCGCATGGACGAAGCGGCTCAGAAGGTGCGCACCGGCACCATCACCTACGCCGTCCGCGACAGCGACTTTGAGGACATGCACATCTCCGAGGGCGATATTATCGGCCTGCATAACGGCAAGGTGGAGTTCAAATCCAACAGCGTGCATGACGTGGCGCTGGAGCTGCTCAAGGCCATCGTCACCGAGGACGACGGCCTGGTGACGGTCTACTACGGCGCGGACACCAAGGAAGAAGACGCCGAAGCCCTGGGCGCTGAAATCGAGGAACTGTACCCCGACTGCGACGTGGAGGTGCACGCGGGCGGACAGCCCCTGTACTATTACCTCCTGGCGGTGGAGTAAGCAAAAAATGAACATGAACGCATGGCGGGCGGGAAGGCTTGCCATGCGCTTTTTATGTGGAAGGAAAGAGTGATTGGGCACTTTAATTCACTACCTACAATCGAAGGAAAGGGAACGCTGGGGGCTGCGCGCCCCCAGACCTGCGCCAGGGCGGTGACCGCCCTGGACCCGC
>CADCJO010000029.1 GCA_902801765.1 uncultured Eubacteriales bacterium | reverse complement strand
CGAAACGAGCAATGTCCGCATGAAGCGGACTTGCGACGATTGAGCCTGCGGAGAACGCCGCCAACCCGGATGCTTCGCATCCGGGGAAAGCCAGGGAATAATCCCCAAGGAAAAGTTCACTTTTCCCCTGGGATTTTCCCAGGCTTTCTTGGGCCAGAAGCCCTCAAACTTTCCGTAACCCCAGCGCGGCAGGCGGAAGCCGTTGATATTCCCAACAACGTTATTTCGCCGGTTGCGGGTCCAGGGACGAAGCACGGACAGCCGCCTGTGGTGGATGTTCTGTCCGTGCTGAGATCAGCCGAAACGAGCAATCTCGCCATGAAGGCGAGTTGAGCCGCCTGTGGCGGATGTTCTGTCCGTGCTGAGATCAGCCGAAACGAGCAATCTCGCCATGATGGCGAGTTGCGACGATTGAGGCTGCGGATACTCAGGACCCTGGTTGGGGTCTGGGGCGAACAGCCCCAGCGTAACCCCCAAGTGACATAAAGTGCCCTTTTACTATGTTCAGACGCTCATAGCGTATTCCCGGGTGCCGGAGGTGCGGGCGGCTTCCTGTTCCATGGTTTTCTGAGCGTCCAGCATTTCATGAATCACTTCCCACAGGGGCATGGGCACCTCCACGAACTGCTCCTTGGGCACGAAATAGGTTTTGTCGTTTACACCGACTTCCAGGGTGTTCTGTTCGGTACGGCTGCGCTTGGGGATGTACACCGTGCGCATATCTTGCCAGGGATCGTACTGCTGATTCATTTTGTTGTCCTCTTTTTTTTCGTTTTGGATACGTTTATTTCACCATAATTGTATCGTTCCTCTTATGGCTTTCTCGGAAGGGGCCTGGGGGAACCGCTCTTTGGCCTCCAAAGAGCGGTTCCCCCAGAAATCTTCCCATTACTCATCCTCGTCCACATCGCTGTAATGGCTGCCGCACTCCACGCGCAGCAGGCGTTCCTCATAGAGCACCGCTCCGCCGGTCTCGAAGTACACACCGATGGTGCCGAACTGGTTGAGAGGGCCGCCGGCCTGTTCGGGGGTCTTGATAATGACCTCCATGTTGCCACCACCCACGTCAATCATGCCGAAGGCATTCTTGCCCAGGAACACGCAGCCGTAGACCGCGATGCCCGCCGCGCCGCCTTCACCGGGATAAATGACGGTGTTGTCGGCAATGCCGCTCACATTCTCGGTCACGGTGATGGTGGTGGCAGTATTGTCGCTCACCAGGCACTTCACATTGCCGACCAGGATGTACCGGTCTTTCAGTGCGTGCGCCGCCACGGTGCCGCCGTCAAAGGTGATGGTCTTGCCAGCAGAGGAAATCGCACCGTTTACCAGCAGCGTATCGCTGTCACTGGCCAAGGGCTTGCCGCGGTACACCTTCGCGTTGTCGCTTTCGATAAAGCGCACGCCGTGCAGCTCACCGATTTCTCCGTTGTAGATTTCATCGGGATGCGCGTATTCGTGGGCGTCCAGCCAGCCCTTGGTTTCCCGCAGGTCATAGGTGACGGAAGGGTGCACGATGGCAATGTATTTACCGTCGATCTTGGGGGCCTTGTGCTTTTTCAGCCAGGTCACGGCGCGGTTCACCATGGTGGGGGTCAATACGCAATCGCCGGTCAGCTGGGAGCGGGAAGAAATCTTTGTGCCATCCGCCTTGTCGCAGTACATCACGTTGCTGCCGCTGATGGCCACGTTGCGGGCGATCTTGTCCTGGGTGTTGCCGCCCGCCGCGCCCATCTCCTCCGCGGCGTCCTGGGCCACGGGGTCGATGGCATGGCGTTCCAGGCGGCGGCCGAGGGGCGTGTACGCGCCGTATTCATACACGGTGGCCTGCACGGCGCTGTAACCGAATTCCTGTCCGTCGGGAATCACGCCCTCCTTCAGGCGGGGCACGTCGCCGAAAGAATTGGCCTTGCGCATTTCCACGGTCATGCCGTGATGCTCAGGCAGGGGAATGTTCTTGGCAAACTGAGCAAACACATGGTTGTTCCGGGCATTTTCCAGCGCCTCGGTGTTGTACCATTCCTTGATCTGCGGCGCCATGGTGTGGTTCTGGTCGAAGGGCGTTTCCGCGCCGGTGTAGGCGTTGGTATAGTTGCCGGTGTTCGCCACCGGATATCCGCCCTGGCCGCCGCTGTCCGCCATCAGCATATCGCGTTTCATCCAATGAAAAATCATCTCGTTACCTCCTTTTTATTTGCTTTCCTCTTGAGGGAAAGGTGGCGCAAAGCGCCGGATGAAGTGTGTCACACCTGATCCATGAAATTGATTTTCTCCCCGCTCCGAATCCTGCGGCGGTATTCCGCGCGGGTTTTCCGGTCCATGCTCTGCACGTTCACGCCCATATCGGCGCTGCCCGCGGGGTCCAGCCCATTTTCCCGGGGGCGGCTGGCCCCGGCCATCACGCTGGCTGCGACCCGCTCGCCCGCCTGCTGCGCGGCGTACAGCATGCTGTCCCGCTGAATTTCCTGACCGTGCACGGCAAAGTAGGCATCCTTCACGCTCATGCCCACGCCGGGGGAAGTCATGCGCACGAACGCGGGATTTTGCATCTCCGCCATCAGATCAAAGCCAGGGAACTCCTTTTTCAGCGCTTCCGCCTGCGCGTTCACATCGCGCACGTGCTCCTGCAAATAATCACGAGAAGCCGCGGGCGTTTCTGCCGGTTCCGGGTTTTGCGCATGGTCCGGCTCCTGCCGCAGTCTGTCGGCGATACCCGCCACATCCTCCGCGTTCAGGCCGTACCTGCCGCCGAGCGTTTGCAGAATGGGCTGCACGGCATCCAGCTGCTTTTTATAATCCTGCTGATTCTTGAAGCGCTGCTGGATGGCCGCCTGGATGCGCTGGCCCACCGCCTTTTCATAATCCTGCCGGTACTCCCCGGCGATCAGCTGGCGAAAGTCTGTCCGTCCGTTTTCAGGGGTTTCCACTGCCCCGCCGCCGGTGGCGTCCCCGGCTTCGCTCTGGACAGATTCCACTTCTTCGCCAAACCGCTGCAAGTTCAATCGTTCCATGATGTTCTCCTTCTGGCCGTTAAGCGGCCGCTTCGTCTGCGCTGAATGCGCGCTCTCCGCGTTTCGCGGCTGAACCCATTGAAGCATAAAAAAGTGCAAAAAAAGAGCCCCTTCCACGCATCCGTGGAAGGGAACCCTTATATGGAAGCTTCAACCGCTTGCCTGATTGAACAGGATCAGGCAGAAGCCCGCAGCCAGCAGAAACGCCGTACCCAGGATCAAGGTGCGGGGCTTGGGCCGCTGCCGGCGCGCTTCCTTGGCCAGCTTATAGTCGTAGTAGCGCTGATGCTTTTCCGGCTTGCCGAAGGGGGTAAACAGCAGCTTCAGGCTTTTCGCGCCGTAAGCGAATATATCGAACGCCCCGCCATAGGCGCAGAACGCCAGGATACCGAAGCAGAACAGGAACACCCCCGGCACGAAGAACGCGTCGCATAAGCCGCTGTATATGGCCGCCGGGTCCTGGCCGGTGAACACGCCCCGATAGGCGGCCACCGCCAGAAACACAGCCAGACTGATTCCCAGTTCGATCAGCCAGGGAATGAGACGCTTTTTCAAATGCCAAGCTCCTTCTTGTAGGCTTCAAATTCCGCGTTGTTGCAGCGGATGAAGTGGCCGGGCCGAATCTCCCGCAGCGTGGGCTGATCCACCGAGTAATCGTGGGCCTTGTGAGGATCGTACTCGATGCGCTTGCGCTGCTTTTCGTGATGGGGATCGGGATACGGAATGGCGCTGAGCAGGGACTTGGTGTAAGGATGCAGCGGATGCTCAAACAGCTCGTCGGAGGTGGTCAATTCCACCAGATGGCCGTAGTACATGACGCCGATGCGGTCGGAAAAGTACTTGACCACGCTTAGATTATGGGCGATGAACATGATGGTCAGGCCCATTTTGTTGCGCAGGTCGTTGAGCAGGTTGATCACCTGGGCTTGAATGGACACGTCCAAAGCGGAAATGGGCTCGTCGGCGATGATCAGGTCGGGCTGCAGCACGATGGCACGGGCGATGCCGATGCGCTGGCGCTGGCCGCCGGAGAACTCATGGGGATAGCGGGCCGCATGCTCCCGCACCAGACCCACAAGGTCCAGCACCTCGTACACCTTTTCGTCGATGTATTTTTCATCCTTGATGCCGCGAATCTTGAGGCCCTCGGCGATGATTTCCCGCACGGTCATGCGGGGATTGATGGAGGCGATGGGGTCCTGGAAGATCATCTGCATCTTGGTCATGATGTTGTCCTTGGCGGCAACCTTCATGTCGATTTCGTAGCGGTTCTTCCGTTCCTCTGCCGCCGCGCCGGACAGGGTCTTCATGTCCGCTTCATACTGGGCGGTCAGTTCGGCCTTGCGCTTTTCGCGATATTTCTCCACGCATTTGCTCTTTTCCACGGAGGATTCCAGGGCGTTGGTCTTGGCATCGCGGATCTTCTGATGCAGTTCCTTTTTCATTTCGCCGATCTTCTGGTTGAATTCGGCGGTGAGGGCATCCTTCTGGGCGGGATTGGAAGCGATCTTTTCTTTCAGGTCCGCTTCCATCCGGGCCTTTTGGGCGGCAAAGTCATTCCGCAGGCTGCGGATGAGCACCGGCAGGCCGTTCTGGGTGGAGGAAATGCGCAGGCCCTGGAAATACACGTCGCCCTCGGTGGGGTCGTAGAGGTTGATGATGGTGCGTCCGGTGGTGGTTTTGCCGCAGCCGGATTCGCCCACCAGGCCAAAGACTTCGCCTTTCTTGATGTAGAAGCTCACGTCGTCCACGGCCTTGTTGATATAATTGCCGGAACGGAAGTACTGTTTCAGGTGGTTCACCCGCAGCAGCACGTCCTCGTCCTCCTGGATGCCCGCGTTTTCCAGCCGGGCCAGGGTGATCTTGCTTACCAGCTTATCCAGCAACGCAGCACCCACAATCAGCAGGATGGCGACGACCCATACCCACGGAATATTGGCGGCCAGGAACCACAACACTTTGAAGATGCCCAGGTCGTTGTTCTGGTCGGAGATTTTTACCAGGCTGCTGGAAAGCATCGACATGCGTCCGCTGGTGCGGGTCTCCTGAGCCGTGATATTGGCGGCGCGCACTTCCTTCATCAGGGTACTCATGGACCCGTCAAAGTTCTGGCTTTGCAGCAGCTCGTAGGTTTTAGTGGCAAAAATGTCCATATCCGGCGCGGTTTCTTCCGGATACTTTTCCAGCATGGCGGCGTACAGCGATTTGTAGTAGCCGCGCACGTCCGCTTTTTCCCCGGCCGTGATTTTTTTCAGTTCCGCCGCGTAGGCGTCCCGGATGTCCTCGGTCTGCTCCCGCTCCTGGGCCTGAATGGCGGCCAGGGCGGCGGCATAGCGGGTTCCATCTAGATTCTTTACGTAGCCCTTCACATCGGAAACCGCTGTACCGGAGGCGATATCCTCCTTGATCATGGCCACGACGGATTCCACGAATTCCAGGTACGTTCCGGCTTGTTCGCCGTTCGCTTCCGCCAAAGCGTCGTAAGCCGCTTTCACTTCGGGCTCCACGGACGCGGCCTGGAGCTTGGCCAGCTTGCCCTTGCCCGCGGCGGGCTTGGCCAGGCTGTCCAGGTATTCAATGGCTTCTTTCAGCGTGCGGCTCTCCTCGCCGCTTTCCATCTGCTGATACAGCTCCAGAAAAGCCGCCGCGTCTTCCTTGGACATGCCGTCCTGTTGCTGGTAGAATTCCTCCGTAAATTCGGCGAGCTTGTTTTGCAGAGCTTTGTCAAATGTTTCTTCCCAGTCGTGCAGTTTGCTGCGCACGCTTTCCAGACGCAGGCTTTCCTGCATGTTTTTGGTGTCCGCCGCGTCGATCAAGGCGTTATAAAACTGACGATCGAATTTCAGCCGATCCAGGGCGTTCTGCGAAACGTCCATGCTGTTCATCCAACCGTTCAGTTCATTCCAGGGACCGCCGCTGGTAGCCAGGCCGTAAATGGTCACGCCCACAGCCAGGGCTACCGCGACCCAGCCGATGATCCTCAGCGCCGTGGCAATTCTTCTTCCTGCTTTCATGCTTCAGCGCCTCCTTTCATGGCCGCCTGGGCTTCTCTTTCCGCCTGGGCTTTCTGCATCCGCTGGATACGGTCGGTCACAATGGCGGGCGGGTCTACCTTGGGCGCGTCGGGATGCAGCAGCCAGGTGGCGGCCCAATGGGTGGGACTCACCTGGAACACGGGAGGCTGCTCCTCAAAGTCGATCTGCATGGCGTACTTATTGCGCGCGGCAAAAGCGTCGCCCTTGGGCGGCAGGATCATATCCGGCGGGGTGCCGGGAATGGCCTCCAGCTTTTCCTTGGTTTCCAGGTCGGGCATAGAGGACAGCAGCGCCCAGGTATAGGGGTGCTTGGGCTCATAGAACACGTCGTCCGCCGTGCCGTATTCCACGATCTTGCCGGCGTACATGATGGCGATCTTGTCGGCCATGTTGGCGACCACGCCCAGGTCGTGGGTAATGAAGATGACGCTGAGCCTGCGTTCGCGCTTTAAGCGGTTGATCAGTTCCAGAATCTGGGCCTGGATGGTCACGTCCAAAGCGGTGGTAGGCTCGTCGCAAATCAGAATGTCCGGATTGGCGGACAGAGCGATGGCGATGACGATGCGCTGGCGCATGCCGCCGGAAAACTCGAAGGGATACTGGCGGTAGCGCTTGTGGGGCTCGGGAATGCCCACTTCCTTCATCAGCTCGATGGCGCGGTGGCGGGCCATGCCCTTGGACAGCCTGAACGCGTAATCCTCGGCGCGGGCTTTCAGGTAGTCGATCATTTCCACAGCCCGTTCGTCATACCGGCCCTGAGGACCGGCGCTGATCTGGTCTTCATAATGGAGGATCAGTTCTTCCGTCATACCCGTCAGATTGCTTTTCACCAGATCGATGTCGATCAGGTTCATGGGCACCACGGAGGGCGGAGTCTTGCCCTTGGCCACTTCCTGGTTGTACTTCTGAGTTTCCTTTTCAAAGCGGGCCTTTTCCCGGGGGTTCTGGTTGAACGCGCGGAAATAGCGCTCCAGCAGGGCCTTCACACCGCTGCGGTACACGTAGGCCTGGCTGTCCTTGTCCAGCTGCAGGGGATCGATGCTGGCTTCCACCGCGGCGGCGGAGGTTTTCAGCGCGTCCCTGCACTTTTTCTGATCCAGGTTTTCTTCCCGGAAAACCTTAAACGCGCTTTGCAGCGCGGCCAGGGCGGACTTTTTGCCCGTCAGGGATTCCCTTTCGGAATACTCCAGGGCTTTAGCCACGTCCTTGCGGAAGGAGAGCATGAAGCCATCGTCCAGGGTCTGCCGAACCTCCCGGTTGATGTCCGGGATGGCCTGGGCTTTGGGATCGGGAGCTTTCCCATGCAGCACGGAATAGCCGATGCAGAAGAAGTTGGGCTGTTCGGCGTTCAGCACGCCGTTCATGGTTTCGGTGATTTCCTGGAGCAGCGCTTCCATATCGCCCTGCTGGCGGCCGGTGTAGCTCTTTTGGAAGCCCTGGAGCTTTTCCGTCAGGACAGCGATTTTGGCGTCGCCCTCCTGGAAGGTGTAGGGATTATAGATGCGCTTCATGGCCTTGAGCATCCGCCCGCAGACTTCCCGCACATCCTTGTCGTTGTGCCGCACCAAAGCGCTTTCCGCTTCATCCGCGCCGTCCAGCACTTCCACCATGGATTCGGTGGCTTCCTTATAGGCGAATTCTTCCTTCACGGCGACCTTCACAAAGCTGTCAAATTCTTTGATCTTGCCGTTCACGTCGGAGGTGCTGCCCTCGGCGGTCATTTTCTCCCGGAGGGTTTTGAGGGTTTTGTTGAAGCTCTCGCGCCCATCACGGCGGCGCTCCTTATTGTTGAGCAGCATGGCTTCCGTCAGCTGCCTGCCGATGCGCATGACGGGGTTCAGAGCGCTCAGGGGGTCCTGGAACACCATGGCCAGCTTGTGGCCGCGCAGGTTATGGAATTCTTCCTCGGGGATTTTCAGCAGATCCTTGCCGTCGTAGATGATTTCGCCGCCGTCCACCATGGCGTTGCCCGCCAGGATGCCCATGACGGCGCGGGTGGTTACGGACTTGCCGGAGCCGGATTCACCGGCGATGGCCAGGGTTTCGCCCTCTTCCAGATTGAAGGAAATGTCCCGCACGGCCCGGACAGCGCCGTTGGTTGTGCGGAAGGAAATGGTCAGATGTTTTACTTCCAGCTTTGCCATCAGTTATCCGCTCCTCTCAACGAAGGATTCAGCGCATCGCGCAGGCCGTTACCGAACAGGTTGAAGGAAATTTCCAGAATGGCGATGAAAATGGCCGGGAACATAATGATGTGGGGATAGGTGTTCAGGTATCCGTTGCCGTTGGCCAGCATCGTACCGATGGAGGTGACGGTGGAGGAAGTGTCCAGGTTGATGATGTGCAGGTAGCTGAGCATGGATTCCGAGAAGATGACGCCCGGAATGGTCATGACCGCGCCGGTCACGATGGTGCCCAGCGAGTTGGGGAAGATGTGCTTGAAGATGATGCGCCGGTCAGCCGCGCCCAGAGTGCGGGCGGCCAGCACGTATTCCTGACCCTTGAAGCGGTAAAACTGGGTACGCACGCGGCTGGCCGTGCCGACCCAGCCGGTGAGGATGAACGCGAACAGCAGCGACACCACGGGGCCTACCTTACCAGCCAGATGCAGCTGGAACAGGGTGGCGACCACCATGAAAGGCACGCTGGCCAGGATGTCGGACACGCGCTCCATCACCATGTCCACGGCGCCGCCGTAATACCCCTCGATGGAGCCGTAGATGACGCCCAGGATGAAGTTGATCGTGGCCACGCAGATGGCCAGGATCAGACTGAACCTTGCGCCCACCGCTAGGCAGGTGAAAATATCCTGGCCGTATTGATTGGTGCCGAAAAGGAAGGAAGCGTGGAAGCCGTTCAGGTAGTTGAAATACTCGTCGTAGTCCACGCGGGCGCGGTAGCCGGTCTGGTTCTTCTGCGCGTAGGTGTACCACACGCCGTTTTCACCGTCCCCGGCGATGCGCAGGCTGGTGTAGCCCGCCTTCTGCGGGTCGTCGCTGGTCAGGTAATTGGGGATATAATTTCCATTTTCATCCAGCTTCGGCGCGCCGGAATTGCCCTGGCTCTCGTCCACCAGCTTGTACCAGAAGTTGGCGCCGTCGTTGCCGCGGACAAAGTGCTTATTCTGCGTGGCAGCCAAGGGATAGCAGACCTGAATGCCGCTTTCGTCCTGATACTGCATCAGGGCCTTGTATTCAGCCTCGCTCAGGTTCACGTATACGTAGCCCACGGAGCTGTAGGAATCAACTCGAAGGCTGTAAAAGGTCTCCCCCGTGGAATCCACAAAGGAATCGTAGATCTTGATGATGGCGGGTTTGCCGTTTTCCTGGCCGATAGCGTTCAGATACAGGTAACCCGCCGTGTTCTGCTGCTCGCGCTTGCCGCCGTCCCAGAATCCGCTGTTCTTGAACCAATCGGCTTTGGGCAGCGCGGTTTTGTAATAGCCGTCGCGGAAGGTGATCGTATAATGGGAAACCACCGGCACGATCAGCGCGAACAGAAGCAGCACCAGAATCAGAATGAAGGCCACCACGGCGCTCTTGTTGGTGCGGAAGCGATTCCAGGCGTCGCCCAGATAGCCCACGGCCTTGGTCTGCAGCTTTTCGTCGTGGATGCGGTCGCCCCGCTGCACGAACTGGAATTTTTCCTTGGGTATTTCACGAATCATTTTTTCTTCCATCATTTCTTCGACCCCATTCTGATGCGCGGATCAATGAATCCGTAGCTGATGTCGATCACGATGCCGGATACCAACCCGATCAGGGTGTAGAAGATATTCAGCGCCATGAAGAAGTTATAGTCGCGAACGTTGATGGAATTGACATACAGGTTGCCGATGCCGGGAATGCCGAAAATGTTTTCGATGATCAGAGAGCCGCCCAGGATACCGATGAATTCACCGATGATCATGGGCAGGATGACTACCATGGCGTTGCGCAGCGCATGGCGGGAAATGGCCTGCGCCTTCGTCAAGCCCTTCGTGCGGGCCAACAGCATATAATCGCCCGTCAGCACCTCCGACAGCTCTGCGCGGGTATACCGCGTAAACCCGGCGATGACGCCGAAGGACAGGCTCATGATGGCGGGCACCATGGAAACGAACATCTTCCCGCTGAAAATGCTGCCCGCCTGGCTCAACGAAGCCAATTGCAGCGGGAACCAGCCCAGCTGGAAGCAGAAAATATACTGCACCAGGAAAGCATATACATAGCTGGGCACTGAAATGAACACCATGACCAGAGTGGAAATGACCGCATCCTGCCATTTGTTCTTTTTCAGCGCAGCGTAAATTCCAAGTCCAAGCCCCAGGGGGATCGATATTAAGATGGAATACAGGTTCACCACGATGGTGTAGGGGAGCTTCTGCATCATCACGTCCCAGATGCCCAGGCCTTCATACATCTGTTCGCCTACGCCCCAGTCCCATTCCGTGAAGATGCTCTTCAGGTACAGGAAAAACTGTACCATGATCGGTTTGTTGTAGCCCATTTTTTCGCGCTTGGCCAGCACCAGATTGATGTCACGGCCCATTTCGCGCACCGCGGGCAGCGGCAAAAGCTTGATCAGCACAAAGCACATGACCGTGATGACGAACATCGTCAGGAACATGTACAGTATACGTTTGATGACATACTTGGTCATTCCATACATCCCTCCGCTTACAGGATTCTTCCGTACCCAGGCGTAAAAACCCCTTCTTATTTGATATTTTCACGCCGGGCCGATGGCCGTCCGCCCCGCGCTTGGCACGCGGCGGAGGTAGGACAGGCGGTTTTTTCCGACATTTTTTCCCAGATTTTGGTTTGTTTCTATACAACGGCGAAGGGCATGGAGGATTTCTCCCCCATGCCCACGCCGGGCAGGCACTCAAAGAATGCCTGTTTCTTTGCGATTAGTACACCAGGGTGTTGTTGGCGATATAATCAGCCCAGGCAGCGTCGTCATAGTTGTAGGTGTAGAACTCGTAGCCGCCGAAGCCAATGATGTTCAGGTAGGTATCGCTGCCCCAGTTGACCTTCTGAGAAGCCAGGCTGGCCACGTTGCGATAATACAGGGAGGTGGTGGGGAACCAGTTCAGGAAGGCGTGCTCAACGCCGGCCACGATTTCGCAGCGGGTGCTGTAAGCATAGTCCGCGAAGGCGCCCAGCTTTTCGAAGATCACGGGCACGTCAGCGGTGGCGTTGTTGGCCCACATGGCCCAATGCTGCAGGGTGTCGGTCAGTTCGCCGATTTCGCCGCCGAAGTCGAAGGTCACGTTGATCTTGCTGGTGTCATAGCCGTATTCCATCTGGTTGCCGGAACCGTCGGACGCGTCGCAGTAGCAGCGAGCGAAGACGCCGAAGGGATCCATGGCCGCGCCGCCCCAGGTGGTGAAGATCATGTCCGCGCCACCGGAGTAGTTGGTGTTGTAGTAGTCAGCGTCGGGGGTCATGGTCATGTCGATCTTGCCCTCGAACTTGCTGCCCTTCACGGCCTCAGTCAGCTGGGTCTTGAAGTAGTTGTACATCTTGACGTAGATTTCGTCGCTGTTGTACAGGCGGATGTCCAGAACGATGGGAGATTCGCCGTCCCAGATCTTGGTCTCGATAGCCTTATCCGCGGCGATCTTCATCAGTTCCTGCGCCTTGGCCATATCGTAGCCGGTCATGGCTTCGTAGGCTTCGTCCAGAGTGGCGTATTCCTTGCCCTCGCCGTATTCCATCTCGAACAGGTCAACCAGCGCCTTCTTGGCGGGCTCGCTGTCGCGGTAGGCTTCACCGGTGAAGGGGTTGTAGCAGTACATGTAGTTCAGCATGCCGTAACCGGCGGTACCGGCGGCGGTGTAAGCGGTAGCGAAGGTGTTGGCGTCCAGCGCGAAAGCGAAGCCCTTGCGGAATTCGTCGATCACCTGGATCTGGCTGTTGGTGCCATGCTCAACCAGCTTGCTGTAGTTGGTGTTCCAGGTCAGCTTGGTGGTGTAGCTCTGGGGAGTGTAGTGAATGTACTTGCTGGCGGCGTACTTATCCATGTCTTCGTTCTGCAGGGAAACGCCGTCCACTTCGCCCTTTTCAAAGGCCAGCAGCGCGGTGGCATGGTCAGCGATCACGGACACCACGATGTTGTCGGTCTGGTACTGGCCCAGATGCTTGCCATCATGATAGCCGAACCAGTTCTCGTTGCGGCTCAGGGTGTATTCCTTGTCCAGCTGGAAGCTGGTCAGCATGTAGGGGCCGTAGGAAACGGTCTTTTCCAGAGAACGGCAGTAGTCGCTCTTGACTTCGTCCGCTTCTTCTTCGGTGGCCACTTCAGCGCCGTCCTTGTAGAAGGTCTTGCAGGCTTCATAAACGTCCTTCTTGACCAGGAAGCTGCCGCTCAGGTTGTAGGGCACATAGAAAGCGGGTTCAGCCACGGGGGCTTCCAGGATGAAGTCCACGGTGTAATCGTCGATCTTCTTGAAGCCAACGTCTTCCCAGGTCACAGCCTTGGCCTGGTTGGCAACCTTCAGGTACTGGGCGGCATAGCTGTTGTAGGGCATGCCGGCGGCCAGATAGGTTTCATACAGATACTTGGCGGACACCCAGGCTTCGTCGGCGGTTTCGTCTTCGACAGCCGCGTCGCGGTACATGGTGTCGTCAGCAATGGAAACGTACTGGGGAGCGGCGTTGCCGTCAGCGTCAGGCGCGCCGATGATGCCCCAGAAGTCCAGATCCAGGAACACTTCGGTGCCGGCGGCGATCAGGTCTTCGGCAGCTTCGGGGATGGCATCATAGGTGGTCTTGCCGGCGTAGAGGTAATTCTTGGCATTGACGACGGAGAAGGTGCCGTCATACCAGGAGTCCGCGCGGCGGTTGAGGATCTTGGGATTCAGCTGCTGCTGGAAGGAGTATACGTAATCGTCGGCGGTAATCTTGGTGCCGTCGTTGAAGCACAGATCGGGGTTCAGCGCGATACGCCAGGCCTTGGCGGTTTCGCCTTCCTGAATGCCGTACTGACCAACATATTCAGCAGTGACGTCCACAGGCATTTCAGCGGCGGCTTCCGGGGTGATGGAATAGCCGGACTTGTCGCTGTTCATATGGAAGCCGTAGAAGCCGGTGATGATGTAGTCCGTGATAGCGGAGTCATCAGAGGTTTCCCAGCTCAGCACGTCCCAGTTCATGCTGGAAGTCAGGGAGGCAGTATAGTCGTTGAAGGTGTACACCTTTTCATCGGTGTAGTCCTTGCCTTCTTCACCGGCGTAAACGTCGGATGTTACGGAGCCGCCGCCCGCGGCAGCCGCTTCCAGGGTCACCTTGCCGCCGTTAAAGCTGCGTTCGCCGACTTCATAAGAATCGGCCAGCGTGAAGCTTTCAGCCAGCACGGACACGGAAGACAGCGCCATGATCAGCGTAAGAGCGATACATACGATCTTCTTCATGTTGAGTTTTCCCTCCTTGTTATTTTCCATCAGGTCATTAAACCCTGCGGGTGACGATAATTATATCATGTATATATAAAAAAAGTCAATTCAAAATATGCAAAACTGCGAGGAAAAACAAAAAAAGTATATTTGTTTTATTTCTGGCTATTGTCACTGCATAAAAAAACGCAATTCCAAAACGGAATTGCGCCTGAATGCGCCATCAGGGACTCGAACCCGGGACACCCTGATTAAGAGTCAGGTGCTCTACCAACTGAGCTAATGGCGCAAGAACAGGATGTATTATACTGCCGGTTCACATGCTTGTCAAGCCCTTTTTTCGCTCCGGCTGTTTTTTTGTCTGCACGGTGCGATCGCTTCTGGACGAAAAGGAAAAAACTGCTATAATAATCACGGAGCAGTTTTCACCCGGACGGAAGCGGGAAAGATACAGAGGTTTTCTTTCCGCCTTCGGATAAAGCATACAGCAATACTTCCTATAATAAATGAGGGTAACACTATGCGCAACATCGGTATTTTCGCCCATGTGGACGCCGGCAAAACCACGCTGTCGGAACAGATGCTTTTGAAAGCGGGCGCCATTCGGACGGCGGGCAGCGTGGACAGCGGCACGGCCCACACGGACAGCCTGCCCGTGGAACAAAAGCGGGGGATTTCCGTCCGGGCCAAATGCGTTCGCCTGAATTGGCGCGGCGAAGCCATCAACCTGATTGACACGCCCGGCCACACCGATTTTTCCGCGGAGATCGAACGATCGCTGTGGGCGCTGGACGGGGCGGTGATGGTGGTCAGCGGCGCGGAGGGCGTACAGCCCCAGACGGAGCTGCTTTTTGAAGCGCTGCGGGCGCAGGAGATTCCGGTCTTCTTTTTCATCAATAAAATGGACCGGGAAGGCGCCGACGCCGTCCGCGTCATCTCCCAGATTCGCCGCCGCCTCACGCCGCAGGCCGCGCCGCTTTTTGATCCGGACGCGCTGGCGGAAGCTGTTTGCGGCGCGGATGATGAGCTGATGGAGCGCTACCTGGCAGGGGAAAGCATTCCGGATACGGAGATTCTTTCACGCCTGTCCGCGCTGGCAAAAAAGGGCGAAGTGCTGCCCGTGCTGATCGGATCGGCCCTGAAAGGCCAGGGCATTGAAAGCGTGCTGGACGGCATCGTGGATTTTCTTCCGCCGCCCGATGCGTCGCAGTCCGTGCTTTGCGGCGTGGCCTTTGCCCTGGAGTATGACCGTCTGCTGGGCCGGGGCGTATGGGTTCGGCTGTACGGCGGGCAATTGGAAAACCGCTCCGCCGTCACGCTGCCGGGCCGTCTGGACCCGCTGACCGGGGAAAAAACCAGCGTGCAAAGCAAGATCACCCAGATTCGCGGCGTCAGCGGCGAGGATGCGGGGGTGCTGCGGGCGGGAGAAATCGGCGTGGTATACGGAGCTCAGATGAAAATCGGCCAGGTCATTGGTGATCCGGCCCTCCTTCCCCGCAAGGTACAGCCCGGCGCTTTCCGCGCGCCGCTGACCACCGTGCGAGTGGAAGCGGACAATCCACAAAGCCAAAAGGAATTGGCCGCCGCCTGCGCTGCCCTGTCCGACGAGGACCCGCTGCTGCGGACGCGGTTCGTGCGCGATACCGGGGAGCTGCACATGGACGCCATGGGCGCGATTCAGCTGGAAATCCTCCAGGACGCGCTGAAAACCCGTTTTGGTCTGGCGGCGCATTTTTCCAATCCCACCGTCATCTACCGCGAAACCATCGCCCAGGAGGCCGAGGGCTTCTGCGCCTACACCATGCCCAAGCCCTGCTGGGCCATCCTGCAATTCCTGATTCGCCCCGCGCCGCGGGGCAGCGGCGTGCACTTCCGTTCGGCCGTTCCGGGCCGGGAGATCCTGCCCCGCTATCAGCACCAGGTGGAGCAGGCCCTCCCCCTGGCCCTGTCCCAGGGACGGCTGGGCTGGCAGGTGACCGACGTGGATATTACGCTCATTGGCGGCAGCCATCACCAGTTCCACACCCATCCGCTGGATTTCATCGTTGCTACTCCCTGGGCCATTCAGGACGGCCTGCGCCGGGGCGGCAGCGTGCTGCTGGAGCCGGTGCTGCGCATCCTTTTCCGCGTGCCGCCGGATTACGCGGGCCGGATCATGAGCGACGTGAACGCCATGCGGGGCGAAGTGACAGAGATTAAAAGCGAGGAGGATTTGGCCTCCATCACCGCCCTCGTGCCCGCGGCCGAGAGCATGGAGTATCCCGTGCGCCTGGCACAGATCACCGGCGGGCGCGGCGGCATGAGCATCCGTCTGGACGGATACCGGGACTGCCCGCTGGAGCTGGGCGCCCGCGCGCCGCGCCGGGGCGTCGATCCCCTGGATACCAGCAAGTATATTCTGGCCGCCCGCAGCGCGCTGGAAGGCGGCATCTTTGACCTGTAGCAAGCCGCGAAAGATAGCTGAGGAGCCGAAAAAAATCTTGCATTCAGGCATAAAATATGGTATCATTTTATTGACAAGTCGGAATCACCGACGAACATGCGACAATTAAAAATGGAGGAAACAGACAATGAAAAAAATCATCTCTTTGCTCCTTGCCCTGCTGATGACGGTTGGCCTCGTGTCCGGCGCGCTGGCTGTGAATGAAGACGTGGAAGGCGAACTGGTCATCTACTCTTCCATGTATCCCTTCGTCATCGACATGATGGACGAAGCCATCAAAAAGGAATTCCCCAACCTGATTCCCGGCAACGACGGCAGCTTCTTCTTCTACGGCGGCACCAGCTCGCTGATCACCAAGATCTACGGCGAAATGGAAACCGGCACCCTGGGCTGCGACATGATGCTGGTAGCTGAACCCGCTTTCTCCCTGGAGCTGAAAGCCGCGAACTATCTGCAGCCCATTGAAATCGAAAACCCCGACACCCTGCTGCGCTTCCCCTATGACGCCGAGGGCTACTGGTATCCCGTGCGCGTGTGCAACATGGTGCTGGCCTACAACCCCGAGAAGGAAGCCGAATGGAACGCCAAGGGCGTGAACATTCCCAAGACCTTCAAGGACTTCGCCACTGACCCGGCCCTGAAAGGCTACATCTCCATGGGCAACCCCCTCACCAGCGGCACCACCTACGCCGCCGTGGCTTCCCTGACGCAGGACAACCACTATGGCAAGGACTTCCTCAAGGGCCTGGCCGCCAACGAAGTCATGATCGAATCCGGCTCCACCGCCATCGGCAAGCTGCAGAGCGGCGAATGCGCGGCCATCATGATTCTGGAAGAATCCATCCTGAAGGTGCTCAAGGAAGAAGCCGACAAGGGCACCCCCATCACCAACTTAAAGTGCATCTATCCCGAGGACGGCGTGGTGCTCATCCCCTCCACCGTGATGACCGTGGCCGAAGAGCACAGCAAGAACGTGAACGTGGAAGCCTGCGAAGCCGTTGAAAAGTGGCTGCTGACCGAAGAAGCCCAGAAGCTGATCCTGCAGGGCTACATGCACTCCGTGTTCGCCGGCATGAAGGAAATCCCCTATGAGTCCGTGGATACCGACAGCCTGATCGAAAAGGACCTGGGCGTGGACTGGGAGAACGCCTTCCAAAACCGCGAAGCCATCAACACCGCCTGGACGGAAATCGTAACCACCAAATAATCAGGTCTGTTCGCATTTCGCGGGGGAAGCCGCTTCCGGCTTCCCCCGTTTGGGTATATTTGTGATTCTTTAACGCAAAGAGGTGCATGCGGATGAAAAACGCGACTGCGGCGCAGAAAACGCTGCCGAGGCAGAGCCGCGCGCCCCTGATGACCAAGCTTGGTCTGGCGCTTATTTTCGCGCTGGGCATTGTGATCATCGTGATGGGGGTGCAGGGCCAGCGGGCATACGATACCTCGGGGTTCAGCGCCGAATCCGCTTACGGCGCGATTTACAGCCTGGGCAAGGACGTGCATACCACCTGGGAAAACCAATTGAAGCCCCGGCTGGCCAGCCTCCCGGACGCTCAGCGGACGCAGACGGACACGGCTGTCCGTGCGCTGGTGGACGCCGCGTGGGAGAGCGCCGCTCCCGGCAGCGTCCAGGACGTGGAAGCCATCCTCGCTTCCGCGCCGGAAAATGAACGCGCCGCGCTGACCTACAAGCTGCTTTCCGCGGCGTATCTGGTGAACGGCCCCAAGGTGAGCACCGCGCAGAAAAAAGAAATCGCCGCACTGTCGGATGCGGATCTGGCCGCGTTCCAGCAGGCTGTGCTGAACGGCGTCACCGATGAAAGCGCCGCCTTGCCCGCGGCGGCGGCAAAGGCTGCCGACTTGCAGGGCCAGGAGCGCCAGGCCATGCTGATGCAATTGCTGCTGACCAGCTTTGACACCTCGGACTCAGGCGATGCGGTAAACACCCTGAAAAAAGGTGTGCGCGATAAAGTCAAGCAGCTGGACGCTTTCCGCATGATCGCCAGCGGCGAAGTTTCCTGGCTGTGGCAGCTCATCGTCAGCAACAGCCGCACCGCCGTGCTGGTGGGCATCGTGATCGCCCTGGACGCGCTGCTGCTCACCCTGCTCATGATGTGGGACAAGAGCTGGATCGTGGATGTGAAGTGGATCATTATTCTTTTGATCGTGGACTTTTTGCTTTTGTTCCAGCTGATGCCGCTGGTGTATATGATCATCAAAGCGTTCTTCCCGGAGGGCACATTCTCCCTGGAAACCTTTGAGCGGCTGTACACCTATTCCCTCAACCTGGACGCCCTGACCAATACCCTGATCGCCGCCTTCGCTACCATGATCCTGGGCACCCTGCTGGCCTTCCCGCTGGCCTGGCTGGTGGGGCGGACGAACCTGTACGGGAAAAAGTTCTTCCGCGCCTTGTTCGTGCTCACCTACATGGTGCCGCCGTATGTGGGCGCCATGGCGTGGCTGCGGCTGCTCAACCCCAACGTGGGCACCATCAACCAGTGGCTTCGTGTGCTGTTCCATCTGAGCGACGAGCCGGGGCCGCTGAACGTATACACCCTGCCCGGCATGATCTGGGTGCTGACCAGCTTCTACTATCCTTACGCCTTTATCACCATCAGCCGCGCCATGGAGAAGATGGACCCCTCTTTGGAGGAAGCCAGCCGCATCAGCGGCGGATCGCCCCTCAAAACCCTGTTCACCATCACCCTGCCCATGATGATGCCCTCGCTCATCGCCGGCGCGCTGCTGGTATTCGTCAGCGCCATGTCCTGCTACGGCATTCCCTCCATCATCGGCAGCCCGGGCCGCGTGCACACCGTCACCACCCGCATCGTGGAATATGTTTCCCTGGGCCAGCAGGCGCTGAACGACGCCACCGGCATGGCGGTGTTCCTGATGGTGATGGCGCTGATCATCCTGTTCATCTCCGACGTGGTGCTGGCGAAGAAGCAATACATCACCGTGTCCGGCAAGTCCGTCCGCCCCGCCATCGTGGACCTGCGCAAGTGGCGTATCCCGCTGACGGTGATTGTGGGCATTTTCGCGGTGGTCATGATCTTTATTCCCTTTATTATGATCTTTACTACTTCTTTCAAAGTTGATATTGGAAAAGGTATTCCAATTATTGCATATGTGCTCTTATTCAAGGAACTTGCAATCAAACTGGTACCATTTCTCTGGATCAATCTGAAAAACTTTTTCATCTTCATTTGGGAATTGATTTGTTGGCATCATCCGGGAGGTTTTCAACTGGAATTCATTCCTCTTAATGTTGTCGCTGAAAACTTCACGCTTACCAACTGGTCGACGGTATTCGATCGCACGGAAACCATGAACTGCCTGAAAAACTCCCTGATCTACGCATCCGTTACCGCCACGGTCGGCATCGCCATCGCCTGCACCATGAGCTACCTTTTGCAGCGCACGCGGGTGAAGGGCCGCAAGATCCCCGATTTCCTGATCACCCTGGGCTCCGGCACGCCCTCCGTGGTCATCGCCCTGGGCCTGATCATGACGATGAAGGGCAACTTCGGTATCAATATTTACAACACCGCCTACATCATGATCATCGCCTACCTCATCAAGTACCTGATGATGGGCATGCGCACGGTGGTGTCCGCCATGAGCCAGATTCACGCCTCGCTGGAGGAGTGCAGCCAGATCGCGGGGGCCAGCTGGACGAAAACCATGTTCCGCATCACGGGACCGCTGATTTTCCCCAGCATCGCCGCGGGCTGGTTCCTGATCTTTATTCCCAGCTTCTACGAATTGTCCATGACCACACTGCTCTATTCCAGCACCACCAAAACCATCGGTTTCCAGCTCTATGAATACTGGACCTTCACCAGCCAGCCCATGAGCTGCGCCATGGCCTTCGGTATTCTGCTGATCGTGGTATTCCTGAACTTCGTGCTGAACCGCCTCACCAAGGGCGAATTCTCCATTTGATAAGGGGTGTTGATACATGGCAACCGTAACGATCAAAAACGTTTCCAAAGCCTTTGGCGACAACGTGGTGCTGAAGGAATTCAACGAAACCTTTCAGGACGGGGAATTCGTCACCCTGCTGGGACCCTCCGGCTGCGGCAAAACCACCATGCTGCGCATCATCGCGGGCTTTGAAAAACCCACCTCCGGCGAAGTGTACATCGACGATCAATTGGTCTCCGGCGGCAAAACCTTCGTGCCGCCCGAAAAACGCAGCATCGGCATGGTGTTCCAAAGCTACGCAGTGTGGCCCCACATGAACGTGTTCGACAACGTGGCCTACCCGCTGACCATCAAAAAAACGCCCAGGGCTACCATCAAGGAGCAGGTGGACAAGGTGCTGGAAATCGTGCACCTGAGCCAATACGCCCAGCGCCTGCCCAATCAGCTTTCCGGCG
This sequence comes from uncultured Eubacteriales bacterium, assembly GCA_902801765.1. GTDB lineage: Bacteria > Bacillota > Clostridia > Christensenellales > Aristaeellaceae > RUG563. The sequence goes on along the minus strand of CADCJO010000029.1, from coordinate 763 downwards.
GTCAGCAGCAGCGCGTGGCCCTGGCCCGCGCGCTGGTAGCCGCGCCGAAGCTGCTGCTGCTGGACGAGCCGCTAAGCAACCTGGACGCCAAGCTGCGGGAGTCCATGCGTTTTGAAATCAAGGAAATCCAGAAAAAGCTGGGCATCACGGTGGTGTACGTTACCCACGACCAGACCGAGGCCATGGCCATGAGCGACCGGATTTTCCTCATCAACCGGGGCGTAGTGCAGCAGTGCGGCACGCCGGAGCAGATTTACAACGAACCGGCAAACCAGTTTGTGGCGGACTTCCTGGGCAAGGTGGATTTCTTCAAGGGCGAAGCGGCCAATGGGCGCATTGTGTTCCCTGGCATGGGCGGACAAAGCATCGCCTACGACGGCCCGCGCACCGGCAAGGTGGAGGTGGCCATCCGCCCCGAAAGCATTTATTTCGCGCCGGACGGCGAACTGCAAGGCACCCTCGAAGCCCAGTACTACCTGGGCGACGTGGACGACTGCCGCGTACGCGTGGGCGACACCCTCGTCCGCGTCATCGCCAACGGTTATGAATACAAGGGCCTCAAGGAAGGTCAGCCCGTCCGCATGCACGTGCGCAGCTTCATGGTCTTTGAGGACAACGGCCTGCTGGAGCAGATGCTCAGGATTCAAACGTGATTCTGTATGGAGCACTTTAATTCACTAAGTGAAACGAAGCAGGGGCCTGTGCGGCCCCCGTACCCCCGCACCAGGGGACTTCGCCCCCTGGACCCATTTAGTGGATACTG
>CADCJO010000028.1 GCA_902801765.1 uncultured Eubacteriales bacterium | reverse complement strand
GTTGTCGTGCCAACGGCATAGCAGGGAAGCGAAGTGCGGATGGGATAAACGCTGAAAGCATCTAAGCGTGAAACCCACCTCAAGAATAAGGTTCCCATTTCTTTAAGAAAGTAAGACCCCTGGAAGACTACCAGGCGATAGGTCATCGGTGGAAGTTCGGTAACGGATGGAGTTTGATGATACTAATAGGTCGAGGGCTTGATTTCAGCGAGACTGAGACGAAGGTCTGAGAGAACAAGGAAACGTAAGAAACGAACAGTCGTCTTTCACTTGTGCAGTTGTCAAGGTGTGACAGCGGGCGCGGAAGATGCGGAAGCATGAAGAAGCGTAGCACGCATTAGACTTGACGCAGAGATGCGGCCGAAGCTGAGTGAGCAATTCAGCGGCAGGGGATAGACCGAAAGGAACCCCAAAGGAGAGGAAGACTCCGAGAGGAAAAACAGGTACCTTGGGCAAGTATGAATGAGTGAAGCATCACCGACCTCAGCCCCCACAAAATGCAACAGTTTCCGGTGGCAATGGCGAAGGGGTCCCACCTGTTCCCATACCGAACACAGAAGTTAAGCCCTTCAGCGCCGATGGTACTTGGCTGGACACGGCCCGGAAGAGTAGGTCGCCGCCGGATTCGAATTGAAGCTGTTCATGATGAATGGCTTCTTTTTTGTTTATTCCCTGTATGAAAGCATTGATTATATTGCGGAATGGAGAAAGAAATGATATGATACCGACGGACTGTAAAGTCTGCATATTCATCTGGAATCGGGAGAAACAGCGATATGGCGAATGATTTGCGGGAAAACCGCACTGTCAAAGCGATTGTAATCAATATGATCCTGGCGGCGGTCAGCCTGTTTGTCAATGGATTTGGCGTATATTTAACGATTCAGGCGAATATTGGCGCCGGGCCGTGGGACGTGCTGAATCTGGGACTTTCGAAAACCTTGGGTATTCTGTATGGGACGGCTTCGATTGCAGTTTCCTGCACCATTTTGGGCATTGATATTTTGCTCAAAGAACCGATTGGGATCGCCATGTTTATCGACGCGGTAGTGGTCGGAAAGTCTGTGGACTTTTTCAACCACATACAGGCTGTGCCCTCCGCTTCTTCCCTGCTGACGGGAATTCCGCTTATGCTGGTGGGGCTGACCATCATGGCGTATACGCAGTTCACATATATGATCGCCTCCCTTGGCTGCGGGCCGCGGGATACGCTGCTGGTGGGAGTGGCGAAGCGAGTGAAAAAAATTCCAATCGGCGCTGTGAGCATCGCGTTGCTGAGCCTGGCGACCTTGATCGGCTGGTTGCTGGGCGGGCCGGTGGGTGTCGGTACGCTGATCTGCGCGTTCTGCACCGGCCCCATCATGCAAATGGCGTTCCGCAGCGTGCGGTTTGACGCGACGGGGATCAAGCATCAGCGTTTAACGGATTCCGCCCGCGTGTTTTTTTCAGGCCAAAAGCCGGTCAAGCGCGGTGCTTAAGCCTGTTCCTTCCTTGAACCATGCCGAAAGCATGGTTTTTTGTTTTGCGCCAGCGTATGGACAACGGCCGCTTTTCTGTGGTATGATGGGAACATCGGAAAGCAAACTGTATACAGTCAGACGCTGCCATAGGGGGAAAAGATCATGCTGACAGAAAAATTTGCCTGGACGCGGGAACCGGAAGCGTATTCCATCACGGAGGACAAAATCACAATCACCACCCTGCCGCATACTGACCTGTGGCAGCGGACCTACTACCACTTCCGCAACGACAACGCGCCGGTGCTGCAAATGGAGACGGAGGAAAAGTATTTTTCATTCATTGTCAAAACAGACTTTTCCGAAAGCCATCACCGTTTCGACCAGTGCGGCATCGTGATGTATCTGGATTCGGACAACTGGCTGAAATGCTCGGTGGAATATGAAAACGAAACCTTCCAGCACCTGGGTTCCGTGGTGACGAACCACGGCTATTCCGACTGGGCGACCACGGCGATTCCGGCAAACGTGAAAACCATGTGGTATCGGTTCAGCCGTCGGGAGGACGATTACTGCATCGAATGCTCCTCCGATGGCGAACAGTTCACTCAGATGCGCGTATGCCACATGTGGGAAGGCGCGGGGAAAATCCGGTTCGGTGTTTACGCCTGCAGCCCGGAGGATTCCAGCTTTACAGCGGTGTTTACCGATATGAAAATCACCGAATGCGCCTGGAAAGCGCACGATGGACAGCAGCCGGATGAAGCGTAACGGAGGACCGGAATGAAAGCAAAATTGCGCGTTGTGGCCGTGTTGCTCCTGTGCTGCGCTTTCCTGTGCGGATGCCAGCCGAAGCAGCAGGCAGCGGAACCGGCGCTGGTGCTGGGGTTCAGCCAGCTGGGCAGCGAAAGCTCCTTCCGCATCGGCAACACGAAGGATATAGAGGAAAAGGCCAAGGCGTACGGCGTCAGCCTGATGATGGACAACGCCAACCAGAAGCAGGAAAACCAGATCAACGCCATTCGGCGGTTCATCGCCTATCGGGTGGACGTGATCGCCTTTTCGCCCATCGTGGAGGAGGGCTGGGACAACGTGCTGACGGAGGCGAAGCAGGCGGGCATCCCGGTGATTCTGGTGGACCGCACCGTCAAGACCTCGGACGACAGCCTGTATATCAGCCAGATCGGCGCGGATTTTTACCGCGAAGGCGTGATGGCAGCGGAGTACCTGACAAAGAAAGCGGACGAGCTGGGGAAGGACAAGCTGCGTATCGTGGAAATCACCGGCACGGAAAACTCCACCCCCATGAAGCAGCGGCATGAGGGCTTCTGGGATACCGTGGCAAATGACAGCAGGATGGAGCTGCTGGAAAGCGTGAACGGCGATTTTCTGCGCAGCCGCGGTGCGGAATGTATCCGGTATTTGCTGGAAAAATACGGCAATCAAATCGACGTGATTTTCAGCCATAACGATGAAATGACCCTGGGGGCCCTGCCGGAGATCGAGCAGGCGGGCTACACGCCGGGGCAGGACATGATTCTCATTTCCATCGACGGCGGACAGGAAGCGATTGATCTGCTAAAGGAAGGGAAAATCAACTGCATCGTGGAGTGCACTCCAATGCTGGGCTCATTGCTGATGGAAACGGCCCAGGCGGTAAAGGAAGGAAAGCCGGTGAACCGGGTGATTCACCCCGTGGAGCGGGCGTTCAGCAGCGACGAAGATTTGTCCGTCCTGCCGCCGAGGGGGTACTGACATGGCCCGGCGCAAATGGAACCAGAGCATCGGCAGCCGCATCAAAAGCATGAGCTGGCGCATCGTGCTTTTATTGATCGTGCCGGTGGCGGTCAGCCTGACCATGATGCTGGTGTTCTCTGTGCGCTATTCCCTGTCCATGGAGCGCATGGGCGACATCGCCGCGCTGAAACCCCTGATTTCAGAGGAGATTCCCGGCGCGGTGTGGCGCGTGGTCAGCGGCCGGGAAACCATGGAAGAAAGCCAGACCTACCCGCTGATCGACCGGGTCAACCATACCATGGAGCAGATTTCCCGCACCACCGGCGAAGCCGACCGGCTGGAGCTGGTCATCGCCCGGCGTACCATGGACACTCTGGTGCAGTATGTCAATCGGATTCGGGATAACCTGCTGATCGGCGAAAAGGTGACGGCCAACGAAGCCATCCTGACGGAAGTGCGCGGCGTGGCGGAGCTGGTGGTGAGCATGCTGAACGATTACATCACCGCCGAAATCAGTTCCGCCGCCGCCATGAGCGCGTACCTGAACAAAGTGGTGCTGTGGACGGCGGTGGCCGAAGTCGCGCTGGTGCTGCTGATTCTGCTGCTGGCCAACAGAACGGCCAAGTCCACGGTCACCTTTGTGCGGGAGCCCATTGAAAAGCTGGAAAGCGTCACCGCCCGCCTGGCGGAGGGGGATATGAGCGCGCGCCTGCCCACCACCAGCGTGGAGGAACTGTGGAACCTGACGGGTCAGGTGAACATCATGGCGGATAACCTGGATACCATGATGCAGCAGCGCATCCGGGACGAGCGCAATTTGAAAAAGGCTGAGCTGCGCACCCTGCAGGCCCAGATCAATCCGCATTTTCTGTACAACACCCTGGACGCCATCGTATGGAAAGCGGAGGCAGGGGAGCAGCAGGAGGTCATCCAGCTGACCCGGGCCCTGAGCGACTTTTTCCGCATCAGCCTATCCTCCGGCGCGGACTGGATTCCCATCAGCCAGGAGAAAAAGCATATCGCCGGGTATCTGAGCATTCAGAAAACCCGCTACCGGGATATTCTGGATTACGAAATCGATATTCCCGATGAGATGAATGATTACTATATTTTAAAGCTGCTGCTCCAGCCGCTGGTGGAAAACGCCCTGTATCACGGCATCAAGTACAAGCGGGGCGGCGGAACCATCCGGGTGGCTGGGCGGATGGAGGACGGCAGGCTGATCTTCACCGTCAGCGATACGGGCAAGGGCATGGACGCGGAAACGCTTTCCGCCCTGCGGGAGCGCATGGCGGAAAAGCAGGTGGCCCAGACGCCGGGCGTGCGGGGCTTCGGCATGGTGAATGTGAACCTGCGCATCCGCCTGTATTATAACCAGGCGGAGGGCCTGCACATCGAAAGCGGCGCGGACGGCACACGGGTTTCCTTCTGCGTGCCCTGCCGCACGAGGGAGGAAATCGAAAATGACCAAAGTCTTTCTGGCTGACGACGAAATCGTGATCCGGGAGGGCATCCGCACATCCTTTCCCTGGAGCGAAACGGAGTATCAGCTGGTGGGCGAAGCGCCGGACGGGGAAATCGCCCTGTCCATGATCCGCGACACCAAGCCGGATATTCTGATCACCGATATCCGCATGCCCTTTATGGACGGGCTGGCGCTGTGCCGCGTCGTCCGGCGGCAGATGCCCTGGATCGGGATCATCATCCTGAGCGGGTATGACGAATTTGAATATGCCCGGCAGGCGATTCAATTGGGCGTGAAGGAATATATGCTCAAGCCCATCACCGCGAATGAGCTGCGGCAGGTGCTGGATCGGGTGAACGCCCAGATCAAGGCCGAGCAGGAGGACCGGGGCCGGGGCGGGTTCCGGCAAAGCGGAGACAGCGCCAATCTGTTCGTGAAGGAAAAGCTGCTGGCGACTTTGTATTCCGAGGACACCACGGCCTCCGACGCCCTGAACGTGGTCAGCCAGCTGCGTTCCATGGGCGTGGCGCTGACGGCGAACCGCTATGTGGTGGTGGACGCGGCGTTCGAGCCCGCCGCCATCGGCATGGAGGTGCTGCGGGAGCTGGCGGAGAGCAGCGGCGGCATCGCCCACGTGACCGGCAGCCGCACGGGCGGCCGCGTGCTGATGCTGGGGGACAGCGACGCCGACGCGGAGGAGCGGGCCTATGCCTTCGCCGATTCCGCAGTGACGGAGCTGGAAAGAAGCGGCTGCAAAAACATCCGGGTCAGTATCGGAGAAACGGTGTCCTCCCCCGAGCAGATCATTGCCAGTATGAAAAGCGCCGCCCACATCCGCCATGTGCTGGGGGACGCGGCCCGGGAAAAGCCGCTGATCGTGGGCGTGCGGGACTTCGGCGAATCCGGCGACGGCGGAAACGCCCACACTGTGGCCGCCCGGGCCAGGCTGTATCTGGCTGAACATTTCACCGATTCCAACCTGATGCTGGGGGACGCGGCCCGGGCCGTGGGCATGAGCGAAAGCCGCTTTTCCACCGTGTTCGCCCAGGAAACCGGCAAAACTTTCACCGAGTACCTGACCCACCTGCGCCTGACCCGCGCTAAAGAGCTGCTGGCGGGCACGGACAGGAAAAGCGCCAAGATCGCCCTGGAGGTGGGCTACAACGACGCGCATTATTTCAGCTATCTGTTCAAGAAAAACCTGGGTCTGACGCCGGGGGAATACCGGGCGCAGAATCAAATTGAAATCAAATAAAAAGATTTTGAACAAAACATGGCTGAAACGGAAAAAATAAAATCATTTTCCACCAATTGAGAAGAATTTTGCATTTCTTTTTTGTCTCAATTGGTGTATTTTTATCCCAACAAGAGATCCGGACGATCTCAAATATCGAAGGAGGCACATTCCATGAAGAAACTGTTTGCTCTGGTTCTGGCGCTGGTTCTGTGCGCTGGGCTCGTTTCCTTTGCCCATGCCGACGACCCGATCAAGGTCGGCATTATCAACCTGGACCCCGCCGAATCCGGCTATCGTGAAGCCAACGTAAACGACCTGTATTCCGTGTTCACCGCTGAAAACGGCTACGACGCCAAGTTCGTCACCGCTCCCACCGCCGACAAGCAGCTGGAAGCCGCCAACACCTTCATCACCGAAGGCGTGGATTACATCCTGGTGTCCGCCGCTGAAACCACCGGCTGGGACGAAACCCTGGCCGCCGCCAAGGAAGCCGGCATCGGCGTGTTCCTGTTCGACCGTATGATCGAATGCGACCCCGAACTGTACACCGCCGCCGTGGTTTCCGACATGCGCAATGAAGGCGTCACCGCCGTGGCTTGGCTGGAAAGCCTGGGTCTGGAAGAATACAACGTGCTGCACATTCAGGGCCAGCTGGGTTCTGCCGCGCAGATCGGCCGCTCCGAGCCCCTGCAGGAAAAGTGCGCTGCTGACGAAAAGTGGACCATGGTCCGCGAAGGCACCGGCGGCGACAGCTGGGACCCCAACGAAGCCCGCAAGATCGCCGAAGCCGCCATCAACGCCGGTGAAAAGTTCAACATCGTCTACGCTGAAAACGACGGCATGGCCCAGGGCGTTGTGGCTGCTCTGGATGCCAACGGCATCACCCACGGCGTCAACGGCGACGTCATCGTGATGGGCTTTGACTGCAACAAGTGGGCCCTGCGCGAACTGCTCTCCGGCAACTGGAACTACGATGGCCAGTGCTCTCCCTTCCAGGCCAAGCTGATCGACGGCATGATCAAGACCCTGCAGGCCGGCGGCGAAATCGAAGGCCTGAATGAGCTCAAGCAGATCATCAACGAAGAAAAGGGCTTCGACGCCCGCACCATCACCGAAGAAGACATCGCCACCTACGGCCTCGGTGAATAATTGAACGCATAGGACCCCCGGCGCGGTATGAACGAAACAGCGTGCGTTCATACCGCGCTTCTTTCAAATGGATGATCGGTTTGGTTGGCAGGAATTGAGAAAGTCTACAGAGTACAGGTGATACGCTTTGAAAACAGCAGACAATCATTTTATCAATCAATAAGCTCTGTCATCCCGACCGAAGTGGAGCGAGAGCGGAACGGAGTGGAGGGACCTGAGAGAAACATTTTCAACCAAGTTGCATGATACCCGGCTCTCAGGTCCCTCGACTGCGGTTCGCCTCTGGCTCGCCTCCGCTCGGGGTGACAGTGAAGGTTGACGAAAAAGTATTTGTTGGTTCATTTCGTGGAATGGTAATCTGAACGCTGCATACTCAATCCATGCAGGAAAATCAAAAACTTCCATCTCTTACAGAAGGAGCGTACCCAGATGCAAGACGACGCGGTTTTGACCATGCGCGGAATCTGCAAGCAGTTTCCGGGCACGAAGGCGCTGAACAACGTGGATTTCACCCTGCGCAGGGGCGAGATTCACGCCCTGATGGGCGAAAACGGCGCGGGCAAATCCACCCTGATCAAGGTGCTCACCGGCGTGCATGAAAAGGACGGCGGCAGCATCCACGTGGACGGGATCGAAGGGGAAGCCCACATCCATTCTCCCCAGGACGCGCAGAACGCGGGCATCAGCACCGTGTATCAGGAAATCACCCTGTGCCCCAACCTGACGGTGGCGGAGAACATGTTCATCGGCAGAACGGAGGGGCAGATCGTTCATTGGAAGGATTACGAAAAAAAGGCCGCGGCGATTCTGAATAACCTGGGCATTCCGGCCCGCCCGAAGCAGGAGCTGTCCTCCTGCTCCCTGGCCGTGCAGCAAATGGTGGCCATCGCCCGGGCGGTGGACATGAACTGCAAGGTGCTGATTCTGGACGAGCCCACCTCCTCCCTGGACGAAAAGGAAGTGGAAATGCTGTTCGGCCTGATGCGCGACCTCAAAAAGCGCGGCGTCGGCATCATCTTCGTCACCCACTTCCTGGAGCAGGTCTACGCCGTCAGCGACCGCATCACCGTCCTTCGCAACGGCGAATTGGTGGGCGAATATCTGGTGCAGGATCTGCCCCAGGTGGAGCTGGTCGCCAAGATGATGGGCAAGGATTTGAACGACATGGCGGAGTTGGAGCAGTTTGGCCAGAAGAGCGCGCCGGGCGACGAAATGGTCTACGAGGCCGAACGCCTGTCCAGCAGCGACAGCAGGCCCTTCAATTTCCGCATCCGCAAGGGCGAGGTCAACGGCTTTACCGGCCTGCTGGGCTCCGGCCGCAGCGAAAGCGTCCGCGCCATTTTCGGCGCCGACCGGGTGACGGGCGGCAGGGTGAAGATGCACGGCAAAGAGGTAAAGATTGCAAAGCCCCACGACGCCATGAAAAACGGCATCGGCTATCTGCCCGAGGACCGCAAGCGGGACGGCATCATCGCCGACCTGAGCGTGCGGGACAACATCATCCTGGCCATGCAGGTAATGAAGGGCTTCTTCAAGCCCATGCGGCGCGGCGAAATGGAGCAGTTCGCCGATGAATACATCAAGGCCCTCAGCATCAAAACCGCCAGCCAGGATACGCCCGTGGGCAGCCTGTCCGGCGGCAACCAGCAGAAGGTCATCCTGGCCCGCTGGTTGCTCACCCACCCGGATTACCTGATTCTGGACGAGCCCACCCGCGGCATCGACGTGGGCACCAAGCTGGAAATTCAAAAGCTGGTGCTGAAGCTGGCGGAGGAAAACATGAGCGTCACCTTCATTTCCTCCGAGATCGAGGAGATGCTGCGCACCTGCTCCCGCCTGATCGTGATGCGCGACCGCAGCATCGTGGGCGAGCTGACGGGCGACGAACTGACCCAGGCGCATGTGATGAAAACCATCGCGGGAGGTGAGCGGCAATGAGCGAAAGAAGCATCGGGAAAAAGAAAAGCGGCGGCGTGGGCCAGCTGCTCATTCCCCTGGTGGCCCTGGGCATCCTGCTTTTGTTCAATCTCATTCGTGACCCTGGCTTTTATTCCATCGGTGTCGCGGTGAACAACAGCGGAAACAAAGTGCTCACTGGCAACATCGTGTCCATCATCGACAGCGCCAGCGAGCTGGCCATCATCGCCATGGGCATGACGCTGGTCACGGCGGCCTGCGGCGGCCAGGATATTTCCGTCGGCGCGGTGGGCACCATCGCGGGCAGCATCTTCGTGAAAACCCTGAAAGCCTTCCCGGAAGTTACCTTCGGCACGCTGCTTCTGGCCATCCTGGCCTGCTGCGCCGTGACCATTCTGTTTACGTCCTTTAACGGCACGCTGGTGTCCGTGTTCAAAATTCAGCCCATGATCGCCACACTGATCCTGTTTTCCTGCGGCCGCTCCATCGCCTACTGGATCGTGGGCAGCGCCACGCCGCAGGTCGACAGCCCCATCATCAGCGCCATGGGCATGACCATTCCGGGCATCCCCATCCCGACGCCCATCTTCGGCGTGGTGCTGGTCGGGCTGATATTGGCCGCCATTTTCAGGCTGACCACCCTGCGCCTCTACACCGAATCCGTGGGCGTCAATCAGGGCGCGGCGCGGCTGAACGGTATCAACCCCGTGGGCATCAAGATGCTGTCCTTCGTCATCCTGGGCATCTGCGTGGCGGTGGCGGGCATCATCGGCACCAGCCGCATGGGCCAGGTGAGCCACAAGACCCTGCTGATCGACATTGAAATGGACGCCATCCTGGCCGTCGCCATCGGCGGCAACAACCTGGGCGGCGGACGCTTCAAAATCAGCGGCAGCATCCTGGGCGCGTACATCATCCAGATGCTCACCACCACCCTGCTGGCCATGCGCGTGGACCCCGTGAACATCAAGGCCTACAAGGCCATCGTGATCATCGTCATCGTGATGGCGGGTTCCCCCGTGGTGAAGCAGAAGCTGACCGCCCTGTGGCATCGCATCCGTTTCGGCGGAGCGCAGGCGGCGGCCTCGAAGGGGGTGAACTGAGATGTCTGTGAAGCAAATCGGTAAAACGCGCCGGGAACCTCTCACGGATTCCCAGCTGCTGATGACCATTACCATCGGCATTTTCGCGGTGATGTACGCCGCGGCCATGATCTTTATGGGCGGCGGCTTCCTGCGGACGCAGCAGTTCTTTGACCTGCTGAACGACAACGCGGCGCTTATTATCATCTCCTGTGCCCTTACCATCGTCATGATCGGCGGCGGCATCAACATCAGCGTGGGCGGCGTGATCGGCCTGACGGTCATGGCCTGCGCCCTGTACCTGAACGGCACCGGCATTCAGGACAGCACCCTGGGCATCGTGGTCACCTTCCTGCTGGCCCTGGGTATCGGCCTGGCCTTCGGCGTGCTGCAGGGCTTCCTGATCAGCTATCTGGATATTCAGCCTTTCATCGTCACCCTGGCCGGCATGTTCCTGTCCCGGGGCCTGACCACGATGCTGTCGGTCAACCCTGTGAAGGTGACCCATGAAGGCTTCCTGGCCCTGGTGAAAAACCGCCTGGCCATTCCCTGGCTGGGCTACACCGCCAAGAATGGCAACCTGATCCCCGCCAAGCTGGAAATCGGGGCCATCGTGGCGCTGGTCGTGGTGGTGCTGGTGTACCTGATGCTGCGGTACATGAAGCTGGGCCGCCACATCTACGCCCTGGGCGGCAACCAGCAAAGCGCCTTGATGCTGGGTATTAACGTGAAGCGCACCCGGTTCATCAGCTACGTCATCAGCGGCCTGCTCAGCGGCCTGGCCGGCTTTGTGTTCCTGATGCACAAGCCCGCGGGCAACGCCAGCGTGGCCATGCGCAGCGAAATGGACGCCATCGCCGCTTCCATCATTGGCGGCACGCTGCTGACCGGCGGCGTGGGCAACGTGATCGGCACCTTCTTTGGCACCATGATCCTGGCCACCATCCAGAAGATCATCGCCCTCAGCCCGCTCAACGAATCCTGGTGGCAGGAAATGGCCAATGGCGCGATGCTGGGCCTGTTTATCCTGCTCCAGAGCGTCATCCTGGGCAACCGCGGCAAGCACAGGAAAGCAGATCTTCAAACCGTACAAAAAGGATAGTGCTCGGGAAACACCCCGTCCTCCGAATCGCTGAGGCCGGGGTGTTCCTTTTACCGGTTGCATGACAATAAACAGCCGGGATTCCAATGAACTTTTCTGAACCCGCTGAATCATGGATAAACTTACAATTCTGCGGGGAGCTACCGCCAGGAACTGCATCAGCGGTGAGAACAGGCGAAACAAGCGGTGTCCGCTGATTGAGGCCGCTTATTGAACAAAACCTGCTTGACACAAAAAGCGCCGGAAGCCGCGAGCACGTTTAATTCCTGAAGGAATATGGATGAAAGCAAATGAAAAGGCAGAATACAATCGCATAACTATGCATCGCAACAAATGAGAGAAAGACAGCAATTTTATAACAATTTGTTGTTAATTTAACTAATTATTTATAAATAATTATGGATATTTTAATCAATCTTCATGTACCTTTTTCTCACTTATGAGGCCCATTCCCGAGAAATTGGCTGCATAAGAATAACCTGTTGTATTTACATTTTTCAGTCTGTGTGCTATAATCATCTCGTCGTAAGGAATGTTATAGATCAAAACGGGAATGATGATTCAAACAGGCTGGAGAATCGAAATGGCGCAGCAGTTTTTCGGTCAGTCCGCTTTCGGATCAGCTGTTTCCGTCAGATCAAAAGAAGGTTTTCTTCTGGGCATTCCGGAACAGTCATCGTTTCAAACCACCCCAAAACAACTTGCATAAGGAGGATCACCATGAAAAAGATCGTTGCGCTGGCGCTGGCAGCCATCATGCTGCTGAGCATGACCCAGGTCTTCGCCGAGGAAAAGACCGTTCTGACCATGTGGTGCATCGCCACCGAAAGCGACGCCAACCGGCCCGCCTACGAACAGGCCATCGCCGAATTCGAGGCCGCCCATCCCGACATTACGATCCAGTGGGAAGCTTTCGAGAACCAGTCCTACAAGACCAAGATCAAGGCCGCCATGTCCGATCCCAGCACCCTGCCGGACATCTTCTTCACCTGGGCCGGCGCTTTCCTGGGCGACTTCGTGGACGCGGGCAACGTGTACTGCCTGGACGAAGCCTACAAGCCCTTCGCCGCTGATCTGCCCGAAGTGATGCTGCAGAATGCTTCCTACGGCGGAAAGCACTACGGCGTGCCGCTGACCATGAACATCGTGACCCTGTTCGCCAACATGGATCTGCTGGCCGAAGCGGGCTACGAAGCCGTTCCCACCACCTACGAAGACCTGATCGCCTGCTGCGACGCGCTGGTTGAAAAGGGCATCATCCCCTTCGGCTGCTCCGGCGGCGAAACCTGGTGCGTGACCGAATACCTGGAGCCCATCATCGAAAAGACCATCGGCTACGAAGCTCTGAACGAAATCTTCGCCGGCCGCGGCACCTGGAATGATCCCGCCATCGCCAAGGCTGTGGACATCATGCAGGAAATGGTCACCAAGGGTTACTTCGATCCCAACGGCATCGCCCTGGGCAACGACCAGGTGAAGGCCAACTTCATCGCCGGTGAGTATGCGTTCTATCAGAACGGCTCCTGGAACTGCGGCGAAGTGAACGACGGCGAAGGCAACTTCCAGGTCGCTCTGTTCCCCGTGATCGATGCTGAAAAGGCCACCTACGGCCAGGTCATCGGCGGCCCCTCCGACACGCTGGCTGTCGCCGCCACCTCCAAGAACCCCGAGCTCGCCGCTCAGGCCGCGTTTGAACTGGGCAAGGGCATCTGCCACTACGGCTATCTGGCCGGCTCCGGTCTGCCCGCCTGGACCCCCGACTATGACACCAGCGCTGTGAAGCCCCTGGTCGCCGCTGTGGCCGACATCGTGGCCAAGGCTGACGGCATGGTGCTGTTCGGCGACACCGCCATGAGCGCTGACCCCGCCAACACCTATCTGAACTTCGTGTCCAAGGTGTACGGCTGCGAAATCGACGGCGCTGGCTTCATTGACAGCCTGACCAACGCGCTGCAGTGATCCCGTCCCTTTCCTGACCGAAAGTGAACAACAGGGAGACGGCCCGTAAGGGATCAACCCGAGAGGGGCCGTCTCCCCTCTTTTTGCAGAAAAGGATCAACCGAAGATGAAAAAAACATTTACGTACAGGCTGAACATTTTTCTGTTCCTGCTGCCGGCGCTGATCCTGTTTGTGGGCGTCCTGATCGCCCCCATCATCATGTCGGCCATTTACAGCGTGCATGACTTCAACTCCATTTCCGACACCAACATGAAGTTCGTTGGGCTGGAGAATTACATCACGCTGTTCAGCAGGGAAATGGCGAATCCGGAAACGGGCAAGCTGTTCACCAATGATAAGTTCATGGGCGACGCGCTGGTCAATTCCCTGCTGCTGGCGGGTCTGTCGGTGTTCATTCAGCTGCCCCTGTCGCTGATCATCGCGCTCAAGCTCAGCAAGGGCATCCGGGGCGAGCGGGCATACCTGTCCATTTTCTTTATGCCCGTGCTGATTTCCACGGTCATCATCGGCCGCCTGTGGATGAACATCTACGACCCCGGCAAGGCCGGTATCCTGAACGCGGGGCTCAGAACATTGGGCATCGACCAATGGCTGTTTCCATGGATCAGCAGCAAAATCACCTCCTCCAAGCTGGCCTTCACCGGCCAGTGGACGGGCTTTCGGGAAACCGCCCTGGGGGCGGCCTTTGTGCCGATCCTGTGGCAGTACATCGGCTATCACATGCTGCTGATGTACGCGGGCATCAAGGGCGTGCCGCCCGAACTGCTGGAAGCCGCCGAGCTGGACGGCTGCACGGAAGGCCAGGTCAACCGCCATATCATCATCCCCTACATCAAGCCCATCCTCAAGGTCAGCGTGATTTTCGCGGTCACCGGCTCCCTCAAGTCCTTCGACCTGATCTATGCCCTGATGAAGGACACCACCAAGGCCGAGCTGCCCAGCACGCTGATGTACAAGCTGCTCTTCCTGCATAACCGCTACGGCCTGGGCAGCGCCATCGCGGTGATCCTGATCGCGCTGTGCTTCATCTTCGCGCTTCTGATCACCCTGGCATTCAGAGACAAGGGGGAGAAAGTGGCATGAAAGAGCGGAACAGAAAGCTGAAGCCCTCCACCATCCTGGTGCATTTCCTGCTGCTGGTGCTGGTGTTCATCAACATCTTCCCCCTGTACTGGATGCTCACCTTCTCGCTGAAAACCAACGACGAGATCCTGGGCTATTCCTACAAGGACCCTGAAACCGGCGTGCGCGTGCAGGTGGCCCCCAATCATGTGGGCCTGCCCCATCAGTGGGAATGGAGCAACTATGCCGAAGCCATGAACACCGGCAACATGGGGCTGTATTTCGTCAACAGCCTGGTGGTGGCCGTGTCGGCCATTGCAATTACCATGGTTGCGTCCTTTATGGCGACCTATGCGCTCACGCGCCTGGTATGGAAAGGCCGGAAGACGATGAACAAGTTTTTCATGCTGGGCCTGACCATCCCCATCCACGCCTCCATCGTGCCGGTATACATCATCCTGTCCCGGATGAACCTGCTCAACACCTATTCGGCGCTGATCTTCCCTTACGCCGCGTTCTCCCTCTCCATGGGCATTCTGATTTCCTCCGGTTTTATGGGCGATATTCCCTATGACCTGGACGAAGCGGCGTTCCTGGACGGCTGCGGCGTGTGGGGCATTTTCCTGCGGGTCATCGCCCCGCTGATGATGCCCGCCATCGCCACCGTGGGGATTTACACGTTCCTCCAGTGCTGGAACGAGCTGCTCTTTGCCACGATCTTCGTGTCCTCCGGTCAGTACCGCACCCTGCCCGTGGGCGTGCAGCAGCTCTTCGGCCAGTATACCACCCGCTGGGGCCCCATCGGCGCGGCGCTGTCTATCGCCACCATCCCGACCCTGATCGTATATGTGTTCCTGAGCAAGCGCATTCAGGACAGCTTTATCGCCGGCGCGGTGAAGGGATAAACGGCTGCGCACAATACATCGCCCGCTCTTCCGCCTTTGCGGAGGAACGGGCGGTTTTGTATTTGGAAATAAAGAAAGCTTTTTCCCACAAAAAAATATTTTGCATGAAACGAAATCCTTTCCCGCGCGTCTTTTCTATGTGAGAATATTCCACAAGCTGTTTTTGAAGGGAGTTACTTGCGATGGCCGACCGCCAGGAATATGAGCGCGTCGCCCAGGAGGCGCTGCCCGTGCTGTACAAGATCGCCTTTGGCATCCTGCGTTCCGACGCGGACGCCCGGGACGCGGTGCAGCAGGCATTGCTCCGGGGCTGGGAAAAGAAGGAGAACGCGCGGGAGGGGCATTTCCGCTGGTATCTGACCCGCATATTGATCAACGAGTGCCGCAACATCCAGCGGCACCGGATGCGGGTGTTTCCGGTGGAGCTTCCGCCCGCCGTTCAGGATATGCCGCCTGACTATCAGGATTTATACGACGCCATTTTCCGCCTGCCGGAAAAGCTGCGGCTGCCGCTGATGCTGAAATACTTGCAGGACTGCTCCGAAAAAGAAGGAGCGGAGGCCCTCGGCATCCCTGTGACCACGTTCAAAGCCAGACTCCACCGCGCGCGCACGGAACTGAGAAAGACCCTGGATCGGGAGGTGATGTTTGAATGAAGCGTGTTGTCAAGGTCAACAAAGAAACGCTCAACGCCATGCTGCCCCCCATCCCGGCCGATTTTGAACAGGACATGCGGAACATGCTGTTCGCCATGCCCGCCGAAACGGGAAAGAAAGGGAAACCGATGAAAAAGAGAATCTCTGTGGGCTTTGTGCTGGCCGTGGTTTTCACGCTGCTGGCCGCCAGCGCCCTGGCCGCCGTGCTCCTGGGCGGCAAGGATTTCGTGGAGCAGATCATGGCTCCCAAGGCGGTGGAAAATACCAGCCAGAATTTCACAAAAGAAGAGATTGCCGAAATCCTGAAAATCGCCGAGGAAAACAACCTGACCCTCAGCGACGTGGACATGTATAACCTGAACCACCTGGGCGAAAGCGGCTACAGCAAGGAAGAGCTGATGCGCCGTTTTGTGAAAACGGAGTACGGCTTCTACCCCGCCGCCTGGCCCATCGAGGTGCAGCACTGGTACGAACAGCTCCTGAAGGCCTGCGGGCTGGATCAAAGCGTGCACCAGATCAACGTGCTGCCCGAGGGCGACGAGATCACCGAGGAGCAGGCGGTGAAAATTGCCGAGGACTTCATTCATGACAAGTACGATCCCACCGTGGATCTGAACGACAAAGCCAAGTATCTCCGCTTCCTGACCTACAGGGAGCATAAGCTGGGCGACATAGTTTACCGGGAATGGAGCTTCTCCTACGAGGCGCAGGATCTGTACGGAACGGACTATTCCCTGACCCTGGACACGGCGGGATCGATCAAGGCGGAGTACAGCGTGGACGGCATCCTGGGCACCAGCTACACCATGCGCGGCCAGTTCATTGAGGACAGGTTCAAGCGGGTGTATGGCGACCAGTTCGGCTTCGTGAACTGGGACAGCTATCTGCTGCTCAATTATCAGGATGCTTTGCGCCATCGGGAGCAGGTGGAGCCCAACAGCCCGCACATCCATCCCAGCGAGGAACACATTTTGGAAACCACCTACCTTCTGCCGGATGCTTCCTTCATTTCCAAGGAGGAAGCGATTGCCAAGGCGAAAGCCGCCTGCGGTGACCTGAACTATGAAACGGTGTACAGCGCCGGAGAAATGGCCGTGCTGATGCAGGACGGGAATACGCCCATCTGGAAGGTGACCTTGCAGATTCGGGACAGCAGTCCGGCCTATACAGAGCTGAACGCCGTCACCGGGGAAGTCACAATCACCTTCACCACGCAGCAGGAAACCACCTGGGAATGGCGCTCTTTCGTGCCGGAAAGCTATTGGGAAACCCACAAGCCCCGGGAGGGCTACCGCGCGGCCCGGCCCGAAACCACCGCGGCGGCAGCGGACGGCTTCCAGTATCCCGCCTTCTGGAACAGCGAAGAAATGCCCGAAAGCTACTGGGCCGCGCTGAATGCCATCGGATATAACGAAGACACCATGGATGAGATTTACACAAAATGGATAGACGACTACGGCTGGAACACCGACTTCTGGCCCCTGGAGGCTCAGGCGCTGGATTATCTGCTCCATGACCAGAATCCCAACGGAGCGCTCACGCACATTCCCGGCTTGCCAAGGGAAAGCGACCTGACAAAGGAACAAGCCCTGGAGATCGCCAAGACAGCGTTCAAGGACGAATTTGCCGACGAGGTGCCCACCCTGAACGTGAGCACCCTGCGGCCCGCGTTCCGCTACTGGGCCAATCAGAAAGACGAAGGCCCTTCCGCATGGCAGGTGATTTTCTACCGCGAGGACAGCAGCCAGGCGGGCGAAGTGTACCTGACGGCGGACACGGGCGAGGTATACGAGCTGCAATCCGCCGACGTCGCCGGCGTCCGGCACTATGCGGTATCCTCCGATGAACCCCTGGTCACGCCCACCCCGCAAGAAAACGGCAGGCCTTGGTTCTGGGGCAAGGATTTCGCGCCCGCTTCCTACTGGGAGCAGCTGGACGCCACGATGCAAAAGTACGGCGTGACTGCGGAAAACATTCAGGCGAAAGCCGATGCATGGTGTCAGGAATATGAGGATCAGGCCTTCTGGCCCCATGACTGCAAGCTGATGTATCAGATCCTCGCCCTGCTTTCGCCGGACGATCTGGAATATCCCGATCAGCCTTATCTGTACATCACCTTCCCTGATCCCGCGAAAAAAAGCCAGGCCGAAATCGAGGAAATCGCCTGGCAAGCCCTGCATGAGGTGGGCGACGAACAGGTGGGCGCGGACTGGCTGAACCAGCTTCGCATCGGTTCCGCCCTCATCACCCCGGCGGTGTATATCGACGGCATGCCCCACGCGGGTACCACCTGGTCTGTTCAGTTCTACAACTACGACGCCAACTACGGCTATTGGGCCACCCGCGCCTCGGTGTTCATCACTGAGGACGGCGAAGTGATCCACGCCGAACTCGACCTGTACGGCAACGGATAAACACAAAAGCCATTCAACTGCCCGCTCCATCCGGAGCGGGTTCTTTCTGCGTTCAGCGGCTGTTTTCATAATGAGGGGTACATTGTGCGGTATGTTTTTCCGGCATAGCAGCCGGATGTGCAGGATGACGAACGGAAAGAGAAGATGATTGATACATCCTGAATTCTTAACAGTGAATTGCAAAGCAAGCGGGGAGGAGACACTGGGGCTGCGGATCGCATAGGCCCTCGCTTCGTCTTGGTTTCTCCCCCTTCACAACATGGCTGTTAAATATTTTGAAAAGCTCAACCGGTTTCAGCAATCACTTGCGCATCCGGTCTGATTATGATATGCTGAATGAAAAGATCTTGTATTCGAGGACAGCGGAGGAATCAAGTGATGGAGCTTCTGAATCGTTTGGATCAGCCTTCCAGAGAATATACGCCTATCCCGTTCTGGTTTCTCAACGGGGATCTGACCCACAGGGAAATCCGCCGCCAGCTGCTGGATTTTTGCCATCATGGCGTGTACGGTGTGGTGCTGCATCCGCGCATAGGATTAAGTAAGCGCATCGGCTACCTGTCCCCGCTGTTTTTCCGCTATCTACGCACCGCCATCGAAACGGCGGCGGAGCTGGATATGAAGATCGTACTGTACGATGAGGGCATGTATCCTTCCGGCTCCGCCTGCGGCCAGGTGGTGCAGGGCCATCCCGAGTGGGCCAGCCGAGGGATTGCGCTGGTGGAGGAACCGCAGCCGGACGATCAGGTGCTGTGCCAAACAGAGCGGGGATACTTGGTGGAGCGGTTCAGCGGCGGCACCATCCGGGGCATTCACTTCGGCGAGGACGACGGGGAACCGAACGCCCCGCCCAGCGCCGATATTCTGAACCCCGACGCCGTTCAGCGGTTTCTGGACTTGACCCACGAAGCTTATTACCGGGAATTTTCCGCGTATTTCGGCGGCACCATTCTGGGCTTTTTCACCGATGAACCCAGCATTCTGGGCCGGAACGCGGAACACATGCAGCCCTGGACGATGGGCTTTGCGACGCTTTTCCGGCAGGCGGGCGGGAACCTGGCGGGGCTGACGGGGCTGTTTACCGGCGAAGAAAACGAGGATACGGCTTTGTACCGCCGCCTGATTTTGCAGCGGGAAGGGGAGGCCTATTATGCCGCGCTTTCCAGCTGGTGTGAACAGCACGGCATCGCCCTGATGGGCCATCCCCATCAAAGCGACGATATTGAAGTGGAAAAGTATTTCCATGTGCCGGGCCAGGATCTGGTGTTCCGCTGGGTCGCCCCGGAAAAAGGCGGCACCGTCGGGATGGACAGCGTGATGGCCAAATGCAGCGCCGACATGGCGTATTTGATGGGCCGAAAGCGCAATTCCAACGAATGCTTCGGTGCGTGCAACCGGGAAGGAAATCCCTGGCATTTCACCGGCGCGGATATGAAATGGTACATCGACTGGCTGGCGGTGCGGGGCGTGAATCTGTTCATTCCTCACGCGTTTTATTACAGCCTGGCTGGCAAGCGCAGCGCCGAGCGTCCGCCGGACGTGGGTCCGGGCAACATCTGGTGGCCCCATTATCGGCAGTGGGCGGATTATATGGCCCGCCTTTCCTGCCTGATGGCGGAAGGCGAAGTACAGTGTTCTATCGCAGTATTATGCAGAAACCGGGCGCTGGCGCCGGAAAAAGCCGCGCCGCTGTTTCAAACCCAGCGCGGCTTCCGCTATATTCCGGAAAGCCTTTGGAGCGCATGCCGGGTGGAAAACGGCTGTCTGCAATATGGAGACAGGCAATACCGGGCCGTGATCGGCGATGACGGTATATTCCCCGAAGTTTCTCATGACGCGATGGCTGTTCCCGCCGATTGTCTGTGCCAGCCGCCGCAGCCGGAGCTGCGGGTTGCGCATTTGATCTGGCAGGGACAGGAATGCTGGCTCTGCGTCAATGAAGGCAGCCAAACCATTGAAACGGAAGCGGTATTTCCTGTCCGCGCCGCTATCGGCCGGTATGACCTGTGGACAGGACGGCGTTGGCGGGAGCCTTCCAGGCAAATCGACGCGGGAACCACGATTTCGCTTACTTTGCGGCCCCGCGAAAGCGTATTGCTGTTCGCCTGCGGATCAGATGCGGAGGGTCGGCCGCTTCCGGCTCAGCCCCGTCCCTGCCGCGTAATCAATGAAACGCATTTCACGCTGTGTCAGCACGATGAAGCACGCCATGTGAAAACCTACGAGGCCACCGTGGAAGCATGCGCGGGCGATCTGCTGGTGGATGTGAACGCCGAGGACATGGCAGAGCTGTATGCGGATGGACAGTTCTGCGGCGCGGCCTTCTGGCCGCATCAGCCCATCCGGGTGCCCGCGGAACTTCTAAAGAAAGGATTCGTTACCCTTCGCCTGACGGTGACTGGCTGCAAAGCGAATCAATACGGAATACAGCCCGTTTTTTATGGCCTGATAAACACTTGATCAGTCTTTCTCCGTTCCATGTGTTTCATACTGTCCACTTTTACATACTTACGAATCCATACTATTAACAGTCATGTTGTGAAGGGTAAAAAACAAAGACGAGGCGAGGGCCTGTGCGGCCCTCGTGCACCTGCACCAGGAGATTTCATCTCCTGGACCTCAA
>CADCJO010000027.1 GCA_902801765.1 uncultured Eubacteriales bacterium | reverse complement strand
GCCGGAATGGTTCAACCAGAGCGGAATCGCAAAGGAAGACCGGGCCCCAAAAAGCACAACCATGACCTTTAACGATCACGCAGAGCTTTCCTGTCATGCCGAAGGAATCTGGTATGCAGAATACACAGGCGAACTGTTCGACTATAATTGGCGGGAACGGGAAAACGTTAATCCCAATATTGAACCATCCATGCTGCCCAAGCTGGCTCTTTCTCAGAGTATTGCGGATATGGCGTCTGGCGTTTACTTCGGATTTGGGTATGCAGACGGTATCAGGCTGGAACATGAACAGCTCACGCTTCTTTCCCTGGAAGACGCAAAGCAGACTGCAGAGGAACTGTTCAAAAAGCTGGGTATCCAGGGCTATGAACTGGCCTGGGCATTGGATATGAATCTGGATCGAATTCACACGCTGGGGGAAGCCTACAACCATTTCTGGTATGAAGGAGGAGGATACAGCAATTCTCCGCGGCAGGATTATACCACTGCCACGGTGGAAGATGAAGGATACTGCCTGATTTTTACACCCCTGGGGATGACAAAGATCAGCGACGGCCGCCATCAGGCGACATTATTTATCACCAGCCGCGGCATCGTTTACGCTAACATTGCCAGCTACTATACACGCGGTGAAGAAGCATACACCCCTGAACACTTGATTCCTCCCGAGGACGCTGTAAAGCGGCTCTATGAGGAGGCCGCCAAATCCCGCGACAGTATCAAGGTAGAATCCATCGAACGGGCAGCGCTGACCTATGTCGCAATTCGCGCGGAAAACAAACAGGACGGCATGGTATTTGCTCCTGTGTGGCAAATCCTGTTTAAGGAAGCCGGGCAAAGCGAAGAATACACCAGCTGGGTTGAATTCAACGCCATCAA
This sequence comes from uncultured Eubacteriales bacterium, assembly GCA_902801765.1. GTDB lineage: Bacteria > Bacillota > Clostridia > Christensenellales > Aristaeellaceae > RUG563. The sequence continues at coordinate 20,104 of CADCJO010000027.1, read as the reverse complement.
CGGAACATTGATCGATGCGATTTTCCGTTGATCCCAATATATATTTCACAGAGGTGGCAGTCAACATGACTGCCACTTTTGGGCGGCTGAATCTGAGGGAGACAAAAGCCACAGCTTATAATAATTGAAGCAAAAGGCAAATTTACGATTTCTAGAATCTATGATCAATCCATCTGAAAATGGATGAGCGCGTCCTCGATTGCCTTTTCTTTTTCCGGCGGGCATTGGGGAACTCATGTGTTCTCCGCTTTTGCCTTGCTGCAGCATTCCCTTTCGATCAACCCATGCTTGGCCTTGATTTGGGCGATATAGAGGCAGGAAACCTTGAGGCCGGATGCTCCAGCACTAATCCTTGATTTCCTGATCGGTAGCTTTTGTTTCTGCGCTGGTCACGTCCAGTTCGTCTAAGCCGAGGTCATTGTCGATATGTTGGGCGGTCGAAATTTTGGACAAAGAAAGTACCGTCTCCACCGAGCCCGTTTGGCAGAACATGTCCACAGGCTGACAGGCATCGGGGCCGTAGCCCAGCGCGGAAAGGAGTTTCGCGTCCCGGGCGAGGGTGGCGGGGTCGCAGGAAACATAGACGACACGGTGCGGCGCGGCTTCGGCGATGGCGCGGAGGACGGCTTCTTCACAGCCCTTGCGGGGCGGGTCGAGGACAATCACATCGGGCCGCAAGCCTTGGGCCACCAGCTGGGGCAGCAGATTTTCCGCGGCGGCGGCATGGAATTCCGCGTTCGTGACGCCGTTGGCCTTGGCGTTTTCCTCCGCGTCGCGGATGGCCTGAGGCACAATTTCAATACCGATCACATGCTTTGCGCGCTTGGCCAGCAGGAGAGAAATAGTGCCTGCGCCGCAGTACAGGTCAGCCACCAGTTCATTTCCTGTCAATTGCGCAAAATCGAGGGCGGTTTGGTACAGCTTTTCCGTCTGCGCCGGGTTTACCTGGAAAAAGGACTGGGGCGACAGCGCGTATTGCAGGCCGCAGAGCGTGTCGTTCAGCCGGGGTTCGCCCCACATCAGATGGCTTTCGCTGCCCAGAATCACATTGTCGTTCCGCCGGTTGATATTCAGGTACAGGGAACAAAGCCCCGGCACACCCGCCCGAAGCATGGCGATCAATTCGCGTTCATGGGAGATTGGCCCGGTGGCGATGACCACAGCCATCACCTGCCCGGAACGGGAGACCCGGCTCATGATATGGCGTACCAGCCCCCGATGGGTTTCCTCGTTGTAGGGCTCCACCTGAAACTTTTCCATCCACCTGCGCAGCACCGCGCAAACCGCGTCGCTTTCCTCCCGGGCGATCAGGCAATGATCAATGTCGACCATGCGATGGCTGCGCGGCGCGTAAAAGCCGATGACGGGTCTCCCCTTTTCCCCGCCCACGGGCAGCGCGGTCTTGTTGCGGTAGTGCCAAGGCACATCCATGCCAAGCACGGGCCGCGCCTCCACCTCCAGCCCGCCGATGCGGGACAGAGCGCTCTGCACAATCTCCCGCTTCATTTGCAGCGAGGTCTCATACGTCATGTGCTGGCATACGCATCCGCCGCACTTTTCATAGTACGGGCAGGGCGGCTCAGCGCGCCCCGGCGCGGCGGATAATACTTGCAGCGTTTTCAGGAACGCGTGGGTAGTTTTTACCTTCTGGGCGCGGGCGATGACTGTCTCCCCCGGCAGCGCGCCTTCCACAAACAGGGTCATGCCGTCCAGATGAGCGATGCCCGCCTCCCCGCCGAAGCGCTCAATGGTTACCGTGATTTCGTCGTTTTTTCGCAGCATGCTGATCCATTCCTATCGTCAATCCATCATCATTGTTCGCTGAAAAGAACCTGGCAGATGGTACAGACGGGAAAAGCGCGGCGTTCCTGCGCTCCCATCTTCCGCCTTTATCATAGCATATTTTTCTTCATTCGAAAAGGCTTACGCCAAAACAGCCTGGAATTCCAGCGGAATTCCAGGCTTGTTTCATTTCATTTGCAGCCTGCCCCATCACTTTTGATGTGAGCCAGCCCTGATCAATTCACGATCTCCGCCATCCCGGCGATGACCCATCCTTCCACGCCGTTTTCCAGGCGAATCTTATACCACCTTTCCCCGATCTCCAGCAGCTCATATTCCGCCCCGGCCTTTGCCAGGCCAAGCTGTTCGCCCATCGTGGATGGAATCGACCGGACTTTGGGAGATTTTCTCGGGTCGATGCGCACTTTTTGTGTGCTTCTCAGAATCGTCGCTTTCGGTTCGGGCGCAGCGGTCAGATCAGGCATTGGGGCCTGCGTGGCATCCGCGCCCGGTTCATCCGGCTCAGGCTGAGGAGCAGAAGTGGGAGCAGGCCGCGGCGTGGCTGTTTCTTCCGGGAGCAATCCCTCCGCGAAGCAATTGATCAATTCCAAATACTGGCCTTCTTCCAGGGATATGTGGCTTGTATTGCGAAACTCTTTCTCCTCCACCACCAGACGGTATCGGCTGTCGTTGTAGATCCGGTAAACGGACGTTTTATTCGGCAGGCTTGTCAGGTCATATTCACCGGGCCGCGCATCCACCCCGACCTTGAGCATCCCGCCGGATTCATTCAGCTTGATTGTGCGCATTCTGTAATAGTCACCGGCGAAAATGGCGATGCAATTGGCGATGATCAGCCAGTCGCCCTCCTCCACCGTCAGGAAAGTATTCACTTCAAAAGAGCCTTTCGTAATCAAGTCCATGCTTTCCATATCTGCGAGCACGGCAAAGAATCCCGTTTGCAGCGGCGCGCTGAACAGAATATATTCGCCCGCTTTCAGATTCTTTCCAACCTCGTATTTGCCTGCGCTGTAAGAATGCATCCGGGAGGATGGACCAGTCTTCTCCGTCTGTGCCACGGGAAAGATTCCCATGACCGCAGCGGCAAGGCAAATCACTGCAAGGACCCTCTTCATCACATGCTCCTTCGAACCTGGCAAACATCTTTCCTGAACGAAATCATTTTTATTATACCTGAAAACACTTTGGATAGCAAGCGCGTTTCATCGTTTTGCAGAATTCTTTCGATTCCTCTGGCATCAGCGGAGAACCGCGGCCATCGGGAAGCCATCAGTCCTTCTTTACGCTGAAAACTCGCAGGTTGGCGTATTCCCCCGCCATGGGCGCCAGCTGCCTCAGCCCGATGCAGCCGCCACCCAGCGGCGGGCCGTACTGCTGCCCGTCGTCGCGGAAGGTCAGCACCTCCAAATCATTGATGGCAAAGCGCACGTTGAACCCCTGCTTCAGCAGCGACAGCCGGTAAAAATCCTCCGCGTCCTCCGCGTTCGGAATTGGGTCGGCGCCCTGCGCCACCAGATAAAAGCCATAGCTTTTGCGCAGGTTGCAGGTATGGAAGCTGCGCTCGTCCTTTTCCTTGCGGCGGAAAAAGGAAAGGTGAAAGGCGTTGATATCCCCGTGGTGATACTGAACATACTCGCCGGTACGCGGAGACAGCGCGGGATCGAACAGCGAGCGGCCGTCCCGCCCTGAAGCGGAGAAGAACAGCATGGCCAAACCCGGCTCCCGCACAGGCCGGAAATCAATTGTCAGCAGCATATCGGCAGGAAACGCTTTCGTGCACCAAAGCACATAATTGGCTTTCTGTCCAAGCTGTTCGCTCTCGGCGTTTTCCAGACGCATGCATTGCTGAGGAAAACGGACGAGCGCTTTGCCTTCCAATACGAAATCCCGGAGCGATTCCGGGGAAGAAAGGGGATTTTCATAGATCAATTCACCGCGCATATCGTCAAAGACAGACATAATCAGCCTCCTCCATCCCTTGTTTTTCTGATTCATTATAGCAGGATACCCACCGAAAAGCCAGCTTTTTTCATATTGCTGGAAAAAGCCTTTTCATATATAATGAATGAAACGGCAGCGTAAAAAGGGAGGATTGGCATTTTATGCGCATGCGTCTATTGGAAAACAGGCATGCAAAGGGCTGGGCGGTTTTCGGCGGGTACTGGCCCCAAGGCAGCGTACAGAACGAAGCATTTACGCTTCTCGGTGAACAGGGAAATCTCATTCCAATGCAAAGCGAAATCTCCGCCCGATGGCCGGACGGTTCCGTGAAATGGAGCAGGCATACGGCCCTGGCGGAAGCCATGGGGACAAGCTGTGAACTGACCCCAGGCGGCAAATTGGAAGCACGTGGGCTGAGCGTGACAGCGGCGGCGGACGGTTGGTTCGTCAGCGGGGAAGCCATCCGTCTGACTGTGCCCAAAGACGGAGATTGTCTGGCGGTTCATTGCGAAAGAGAGGGTATAAGCGCCTTTGACCGGGTCTGTCCCAGGCTGCTTATCAGCCATGTGACAGAGAATGAGGAGGGCTCCACAGTACGGACCCGGCCCCTTCCCTGCAGAATCACGGAGCGCCGGTTGGAAACCGAAGGCCCCTTGGAAATGGTGTTCTGTTTCGACGGCGTGCACCTGGAGGACGGACGGGAAAAAATGCCCTTCCGAATCCGTATGTATGTGCGGACGGACGGAGAAATCGCCTTTGACGACACCTTTTTCTTCCAGGGCGATGAAACCCGCGACCGCCTGGCGGGATGGGGCCTGCGCTTTGAAACGCGGCTGACCGGCAAGCCTTACCAGCGGCATGTCCGGCTGCTGACGGACGGGGCGGTCTATCACGATCATCCCACGCAGCTGTTCCACTGGAAAAAGCGGCTGAATCCCGCTTTGCTGGCGGCGCAACAAAGGGGGGAAACCGTGGAAGCCTCTCCCGAGCTGGATGAAGCGGCGGCGGATCTGCCCCGCTGGGATCATTTTTCCCTCTGTCAGGACAGCGCCGATCATTTCTGCATTCGGAAAAAAGCCTGGGAAGGCGGCTGCTGGCTGGACGGCGTGCAGGGCCGCCGCGCACCCGGCAGCCTGGCGGTCAGCGATCCGCAGCGCACGCTGAGCTTTCACCTGCGGGAATGCTGGGAGAAGCACCCCGCCGGGTTGGAAGTTCAAAACCTGTCCGGAGAAACAGCAGGGTGCACGGTGTGGTTTTATTCTCCCCAGGCCGCGCCCTTTGATTTCCGGCATTATGACAAGCGCACCTATCCCATGAGCAACTATGAGGGCTTCGATTACATGCTGCCCGACCCCAACGGCATCGCGGTAACCTGCCAGGTCTCCGTCCGCCAGGAAAACCGGTATATCCCGGATGAGGAGCTGAAAGCCTTCTCAGATACAGCCCGGCGGCCCGCTGTCTACTTTGCCTCTCCGGATTACTATCATGAACACCGGGCGTTTGGTTATTGGAGCCTGCCGAATCGGGAGACCGAGGTTTCCCGTTGGATGGAAGACCAGATCACCGCCGCGGTGGTGTTTTACGAAGCCGAAGTGGAGCAAAGAAGCTGGTACGGCCTGTTCAATTACGGGGACTTCATGCACACCTATGAAGCGTCCCGTCATATGTGGCGCTGGGATGTGGGCGGATACGCCTGGGACAACACCGAGCTGGCCCCGACGTACTGGCTGTGGCTCCAATTCCTGCGCACGGGCAGCGAGCGGGTCTTCCGCTTGGCCGAAGCCCTGAGCCGCCACACCGCCGACGTGGATGTATACCATTTCGGGCCCATGAAGGGGCTGGGCTCCCGGCACAACGTGCGCCACTGGGGCTGCCCCTGCAAGGAGCCCAGGGTGTCCATGGCAGGGCATCACAGGCCGCTGTTTTACCTGACGGGGAACCGCCGTATCGGCGACTGCATGGAGGACACCCTGGCCGCGGCGGAATCCCTGCGGGTGATGCCCTGGTACAAGCGGGAGGATGGCACGGTTCGCCTGCGTTCGGGGCCGGACTGGGCCGCGCTGGTGTCAGACTGGATGACCGCTTACGAGCGTACGCTGAACCCGGTTTGGCGGGAGAAAATCGAAACAGGCGTCGCGGAATTATGCAAGGCCCCTCTGGGCCTGACCTCCGGCCCCGTTTTCGGCTTCGACCCCAACACCTGCCGCTTGCGCTATGAAGGTGAAAGCCCCAAGGCCAGCATGCATTTGCAGGCCTGCATGGGCGAAACGGAGGTGTGGCTGGAAACGGCGGACATGCTGGCCAGCGACGCCCTCCGGACCATGACCGCCCGCAACGGCCGGTACTTTTTCCTGTCGCCGGAGGACAGAACAAAAGAATCCAACGGCCTGCTGCACGACCGGCAGTTCGGTAGCCCCATCTATTCCGCTGAAATGCAGGCATGGGCGGCCAGCCAAGCGAAGGACGATGCCATGGCCCGGGCCATCTGGCGGAATTTCCTGGCTCTGCTGTATGCCCCCGACCGCCCCGATGGCTTCCGCCCGATTGCCTACGGCATCCGGGAGGACGGCAGGCAGCTCATGGAAATTCCCTGGATTACCACCAATTTCACCGCCCAATGGTGCTTAAAGGCGATCGTCGCCGCCGATCTCATTGGCGACAGTCTGCCCCGCACCTTCCAGGCGCTGGATGAGGCGCTCCGCGGGCATCCGTCGGAATACCGTCTGTACGGCGCATAATAATCTGATTGCATACAGCATGGGTTTGATGATGAAGCGCTCCCCGGATTTGTGTCCGGGGAGCGCTTGTTTGATTCAGTTGTTCTCTGTTCAGTCACAGCGCTGACGCCGTTTTTTCAGCAGCATTGCCAGGGCCAGCAGCACCAGCGCCGTACCGGCCACGTAGATGGGCGCGGTGCCCATGCCGCCGGTGGAGGGCAGCTGCACGCCGGGGGTGTTGATAACCGTCACCGATGCACTGTAAAGTGCAACATCATGATCGTCTTTGGCAGCTACTTCGCATGTATCCTCCGAGCCTTTTTTATAGCTGACTTTTATTTCGCCACCGTCATTCGTAATCTTAATCTCAATTGGCGTCGATAAGGGGATATAGCCCGCAGGAGCTTGGGTTTCAACAAGGTAGTACGTTCCTACTGTGAATGTACCCATGTCTGCTTTTCCATCTGAGCCGCTGATAATTTCATCCTTCCATACTACGTTATTCTCCGGATGGTTGATGTCGTAATGTGAATACAGAGTAAACTTTGCGCCGGACAGAGGTTCGTTGTCAACGTCTTCCTTATGCAGTTCAAGATTTACCCTGATCTGCTTGTTCGTGATCGTTTCGCCGTTTTGTACACGTCCCTCTGTCATGAGCGTATAGCCAGGCCACGGCGTCGTCTCTGCTATCGTGTATACGATCTCAGTCGTTTTGTCAGTTTTGTACTTCGGCAGGTTCGTGAAAGTTGCCGTCCAGGCTTCGCTTTCATATGCGCCGTTTTCCGGAATAGTCCAAGTCGTGCTTCCCGTGACTTCTTCCTCATCCTTTTGGCCGTTCAGCGTTACTGCATGCTTGGGCTCTCCATCCGCATACAGCGTAAATACCACGGTTGCGTCCGCCGGGGGGGTATCGGTGCCATCAGCGTTTTCCCATACCTTGGTAGCTTTCACGCTGGCCATCGGCCAATTCTTTACTGTAACTGTATTCCCGCTCGCAGTGGCATCGGGATAGGTGGCGGCTAACTGTTCCGCGTCAATTACTTCGCCGTTCTCGTTGGTCAGCGCAACGGTCGTGGTATTGCCGCTCGTCTCCACCTGGAAGTAGACGGTATCAGTCTGCGCGTAACCGGTTGGCGCGGCGGTTTCCTCCAGTTTGTACAGGCCGCGGCCCACCTTCAGGGTCTCGCCCGCATCCGCCTTGGAGGTGAAGGTCGCAATTTGCGTCCAAACATCGTCCCCTTGCTTGAACAGCGTGAACTGAGCGCCCGCCAGCTTCGCGTCCTCGTCGTCGTTCTTGATAATGACGATTTCGTTGTTGGGATTCCAGTTGTTGGTGTACTCGGTGCTGAACACATTGTTCGGCTGATTGATGGTACCGGTCACGATGTTGCCGCTCACAGTACCGGGTGTCCCCACCGCGTATTCAGCATTGGTGACCTCTGCGGAAGTCGTCGCACTGGTAAATTCATAGCCATCTGGCATGCCAGTTTCCTGGATAGAATAGGTAGTGCCGGTCGGGAGGTTGAAAAAACGCACGTTCCAGCCCGCCTTGATGCCGATGGTGAACTGCGCTCCGGAGGGAACTGAGTAGCTTCCCGTTGGTTGGCCATCTCTCATTTCAGCCGTCACATTGGAGGAATAGCTTTCAATGAGAACAGGATGCTCGGGCGCGTCCTGCGCGGAGAACCATACGTCCTCGCCATTGGGGTCCGTGACGGTGATGGTGTAGGTGAACACATCATCAGGATTCGGAACTTTATCCACGGCCTGCGTGTTCGCGGTCACTACCTTATTCAGGTTCAGGTTGCTTCGACGGTTGTTGCTTGCGACCAGCTGCGGATGCATCTCGCTTACCTGATACTTATTGCCTGCGATCACATAGTAATTCGTTCCTTCTGCGCCGGTGGGACTTTCCGTCTTGATCAGCATGGTCAGCGTACCGTTGATGACCATGGGCCGATAGACAGCCGCCGTCAGATCCCAGTAGTAGGAAAATGGAGCGGGTTCGGTTACCGTGAACTCGTGGCCAAGCTCACGGACACTGTAGCTTCCATTGCCAGTCTTGGTGATGACACCGGCGGATATATACTGCTCACCCGAGGTCCATTCGTTGCCTTTATTGAGGGTCAGACCATCAAGGTAAGGAACGCCATCCTTGGTCACAGTCAGGGTGATTTCATCCACCGCGCGTTCGTCCAGACCATTGTTCCATTCCTTCTTGACGGTGATGTAGTCGGAAGTCAGGCCCATGTTCTGAAGAGAGCCCGCTTGATAATTCGCTGTTATCTCTTCAGTACCGGACACGGTCACGGTATCACCGGTCTTCGTCGTCCTTTGGTAGGTTGCCTCGACCTCGTTTGTATTCGTCTTCAGGGCGTAGGTGCCGGTGGTGGTTGCTGTCGGGGCTGTGAGTTCGACGATCTGCGCTTTTTCAGCTTCAGTCAGGCTTGCGTAGTTCCTTATGCCATTGTTCAGATCGGCCACCAGGTCATAAGCGGCCTGGCTGGGCCAGACGCTGAACTCGACCACATAGGTGACGCCATCCTCCAGCTGGAAGGTCTCACCCATATCCCAATGCACCGCGCCGTCGGATTCGGTGTATGTCGCGGCAGCGCACCCATCCGCCGCGCGGGTGGTCCATTCGGTCTTATTCGCGTAGCCGTTGCCGTAATTGTTGTTCGCGCCGCCATAGCGATAGTACTTGAAGCTGTTCGGGTCCACGTTCTGCATGACCTTCATCTCGGCATTGGTCAGTGCGGTGATGCCGTCGGTGATTTCCACATTGCCGAAGCCGAGCACCGACTTAATGGATTCGGTGATGGATTTGAAGGCATTGTTCATGGCGGTGGTATTGGATGCAATGAATGCGTGGTCGGCTGCTACGCCGCCCTCGGTCGTCAGGTTCTGTACTTTTGTTACGTCGTTAGATATGCCGATGGCGTAGAAGCTCTTGTTTGCGCCGGCGATGGCGGAAACCTGGTCAGCCGCGAAATCGAAGTTGCGGCCTTCGCTGTCATCATACCCTTCACCAAACACATAGTTGTCCCGATAGTACTGATACGTGCTATCAGTGTACAAATCCAAATTGGAGTCGGACACGTTACCACGGCTCACGCGGAAGGTCGGGTCGCCGTCGGTAACGAACACCACAAACGTCGCGGCATCCGATCTTACCTGCATCTGGTTGGCCAGTTGCAGCGCCTGCTCCCAGTTGGTGCCGCCTTGGGCACTAAGCCCATCAACTGCATTTCGGAAATTGTTATAATTCGAGGTAAAACCGTTGGTGGCTCCGGTAATATTCACCTGTTGCGCTGTCGTCGAGAAAGAAATCAGCGCCATGCGAACATCATTGTTCTGGCCATTCAGCAGGGTGTTCGCCATGGTATTGACAGCCGTTTTGGCAGCGGCAAGACGGTTCGTATTGCCACTAAGGTTATCTTCCATAGAGCCGGAAACATCGAACACCACGATGACATCCGCCGGGGTGGATTTGGTTACAGGTTTTTCCGGGGCGGTGATGCTCAAAGAGATGTTGTTCGTGCCATTGCCGATGTTGGTGGAAGACTTGCCAAACTGAGGCTTGCGCGCGGGGTTTTCCTGATCGGGCCAGGTTTCGTCCTGGTCGACCTGCGGGGTTCCGCCGGTGGTAGTCGCGGTCTTCGGCTTGTAGACGACATAGATGTTATCGTTGTTGGAGAGTTCTGTTCCTGAATAGGAAACATTACCCCACCAGCCTACCTCTCTGTTTACATTGTACATCCACCGATTACTGGAATTCTTTGCCAATAACGGCGTGATCCTGTTTGCATTGGTGTTGGTATTGCGATAGGTATAGCTGTACTCATATCCATCAATATCATAGATCAGGAACGCCGGCGATGAACTATTTTGATCAAGATTGCCAAAGACACTTTCTCCTGAATTAGCAACAGGCAATTCATTGCCGTTCTGATCGACATAATGAACTGTAACTTCATTGCCGCTCGTACCGGAATAGACAAGGTAAATATTGGAGTTATCATTGTTTACACTTGCTACCTGAGTATTCCCATTATAGAACGTCACATAATTGGTACTACCACTGCGCGATCCAACCATACGAGTAATAACGTCACCATTGTAAGAACCATAGTGCGCAGCGATGAAGTCACGACCTGTAATACCATTTCCCAACAAACTGTTGGCAATCACCACTTCCGTGGTTGCATTTGTTGTAGTAACATTCGTGTTGTTGGTGATGCCATTCGGGCGGGTAATTGGATTCCCGTTAGAGTCGACATAATGCACAGTTACATATCTATCTCTATTAGAACCACTGACTCTGAACCTTATGCGCAAATTCGTGGTATCATTCGGAGCATTCTCACTCCACGTAATCGTGAACGTGGAGAACACACCTGTGGAGAAAGATGTTTCAATGTATTTATTGTCATCAGTGGAAGATTCAACACCATCGCTGCCATTGTCCGCACTGACGCTGGTAGAGCGCGTAGCTGGAAAATCCTCATCAGTGACCCCGTCGGGATTCACTGCACTACCTGCCTTCTCAGCGATGATCGAAGCGTCGGTCTTCTGCTCGAAAGAAGCCTCAATGTTAGCGTCGGACACGGTTTCAACGATGACGTTGCCATCGCTCATTTTCACATGGTGCTGGATCTCCAAGGTATCGACGATCTCGCTCAGATCATCCACACCGGGTAGAGCCTTGATCCGGATATCCACCTGCACAGGCGCGGCAGGCTCAATCTCTTCACCGTCCGCATTCAGAATGGAGATGTCCAACGCGGCTAGGTTAAACTCATCCAAGTAGACCTCCTCGCTGCGGGCTAGTTTGTCGGCCAATACCGCGTTACGGGCATCGGTGTACTCCTTGCTGTCCGTTTCAAACTCCATAATGCGCAGAGTCGCCCCTTCGGGAATCTGGGCGTCCTTGCCAAAGGTGACAGTTACTTCATAGAGCACGCCGCTGTCGGACAGGTAGTCCTGAATGATGGTGCCCACGATTCCGTATACAGAGAACCCGGAAGCTTCAAACGACACGAGCTGATCAGCAATATCAGCCTTGATTACGTCACCCTCCGCACCGGTATCCGCAAAGTGGACAACGCCCAGATCCTGCGCGTCGACAGCGTCCGCCAATTCAATGCGCACGTCAACGGAAGTACCTTCCTTCGGCTGGTACTTGATGGTGGGGTCATCCTTATTTACGATCTTAATGTCGAACAGGCGGATATAGCCCGCGCTGCCCGCATCCATGCCCAGGGCTTGTTCGGACTTTGCCACATAATCGCTGTAGCCTTCCGTCTCGGGCAAAAGCTCCTGAACCTCCAGGTCCGCGTCCTCGGGGATGCCCGTTTTCTCCGGATCGAAGGTCACGGTGATCTCATAGGCTTCGCCGCTTTCGGTGATCACGGTTTTCTTGATCTGCGCGTCGGTCACGCTGATCTCAAACATTTCGCCAAGAGTCATGCGCAGGGTCAGGGTTTCCGGAGAGGTGAAGGGCTGCAGGCTGATCAGCACCCATTCCCCGGCTGTCAGCGCGCGGCTGTTGATGGCCTCGATGTCGGCTTTCGTCAGCTCCGCGGAGTATTCGCATACCAGGCCGAGGGCTTCCTTGAACGCCCCCAGCGTGGTGTCGGTGTCCACCTGGCCCACGTAGGCCAGCTCGGGCGTGCTGAACGTTGCCTCAGCCACGTCCCGGGTGAACGCCTGCGCCTTCTCCCCGGGCACGATGCCCAGCGCCGCCGCCAAAGCGCCCAGCGTTACGCAGTCGCCGCCCGCCAGGCTCAGCTCATAGCTCTGCCCGTCGGCTTCAAATGCAAAGTCCACCGTGTATTGCAGCACAAAAGAACTGAACGAGCCCACCGTGATGGTGAAATCGTTGATCACGCCGTCTTTGTCAGTCACATCGCCTTCGATCTTTTCGGCCGTGACTTCGCCGTCTTCTTTGGTATGGATATGGTGCAGCTGATAGCTGACTTCCGTAATTTTCAGGGGGAGATAAGCATCCCTGTAATCTTTCAGCATATCCACGCCTACAGGCACGGTCACCTCGTATGCCAGGGCGTTGGCCGCGCTGTCTGTCAGCTCAATGTCGTAGGCAAGGAAGCCGCTGGCATGCAGCGCCGCGGGCGCGGGCCGGGCCGATTTGAGCATACGCATCCCGCCGCGCGCGGGCTGTGCCGGCTGCTCCTGGCTGTTGATCAGCTCAACCAGCGCGGAAGGGTCCGCCACAGGAGCGACGGTATATTCCCCCTCCTTCAATACGTGCAGCTTTTCAGGCTCGATTCCCACCTGACGCCCTTCTGATACGTCCGTGGAAATGATTTTCCCCTGCGCAGCCGGCAGCTCCTCCGCAAGAGCGGACAAGGGCGCCGTCTCCAATAACATCACCAATGCTACCAGAATGAGCAAAAACTGTTTGGCAGCTTTCTTCATCTTCTCATTCCTCCATACAGGCCGTCGAAGTTTCGATGAATCAATGAATCCCCTTGCCTGAATCATCATTTGAAAAAACATCATGCTTGCTTTCACCGCCTGAAGCCGGGCAAAGGGTATATATTTTCAATGTTTATCATACCACGAGTTGCCTTCGGATGCAATAGAAAAACAAGCATTGCGGCGGATCGGTTTTCCTGGTATAATGTTTTCAGCGCAAGGAGGAGAAGGATCATGAAAAGACTGCTGTCCGTGCTGATACTCATTTCATTGCTTTGCTGCCCCGCCGCGTTGGCAGACCAGCTGACGGAGCCCCTCAACGAAGCGGTTCCCTTCGGCGTCGCCCATTCAGCTGACCGCAGCGCGCTGACGGTCTACAGCGCCGCAAACGACCGTGCCGGCGCCGATCAGCTGACAGACTATCAGCTGTGCGCGATTCTGGCCACGAAAAAAACCGGCAGTACCCTTTGGTATCAGATCCGCTACATCAAGGGCAAATCCTTCAAAGAAGGATATGTAAAAGGGGATGCGCTTTATCCTTTGACGCTGGCCGGCCTGATTGCTGTCACGGCGGATTCCGCCGTCGCGGAAACCCTGCGGGCCCTGATCAGCGAATCAAACGCAAGTCCGTTTGTTTTAACGCAGCCCTCCCCCACCGCGACCCCCAAACCCAAAGCAACCGCGAAGCCTACCGCCGCGCCTAAGTCAAAGGCGACCGCCGCGCCTTCCTCCGGCAGGAAAAAATATGTTCTCAATACAAAGACCCTGAAATTCCACCTGCCCAGCTGCAGCGAAGCAGACAGAATCACCGACGACAACCGGAAGAACACCACAACCACGCGGGAAGCGCTGCTTGATCAAGGCTATACGCCCTGCCAGAAATGCAATCCCTGACTTTATCCATGTACCGGGAGGCAATATGGAACTGCAAAACCTTCACAACACCCGCGACCTGGGCGGGATGCGGACGAAAGACGGCCGCGTGGTCAAGGCGGGCCGCCTGATTCGCAGCGGAGAGCTGCACGGCGCTTCCCCCTCCGACATCCGGTGGCTTTCCGACCACGTTTCCCTGATCGTGGATTTCCGCACAGCGGAAAAGAGAAAGGGCATGCCTGATCCCGTTCTTCCCAAGGTGGAGAATCTTCATCTTCCGGTGTTGGAGAACCTCACAGCCGGAATCAGCCGCGACGCGAAATCCGACAGAGAGGCCTTCGCCATGATCGCCCGGGAGCCGGGCAAAGCCCGGGATTTCATGATCGGCAATTACCGGAAGCTCATCACAAGCGATTATTCCCGGTCCCAGTACGCGGCCTTTATCCGGCTTTTGATGCAGCCGCGGAAGGGGGCTGTCCTGTGGCACTGTACCGCGGGAAAGGACCGGGCGGGGTTTGCCGCCGTGATCGTCCAGGAAATCCTGGGCGTCAGCCGGCGTGATATTCTGGCGGACTATCTGAAAACAAACGAATGCCTGAAAGAAGAATACCAGCATCTCCGGGAAACTGCCCTGCGCCAGGCGGAACAGGTGAACGAGCAGGCCATGCGCTATCTGTTCGGCGCGCATGATGAATACCTTTCAGCCATATACAGCACCGTTGAAGACGCTTTCGGCAGCTTTGACGGTTTCATCACGGATGGACTTGGAATCGGCAATGCGGAGCGGGAGGCGTTACGGAAGCTATATCTGGAATGATATTCTTCTTTTTCTATCGCGCGCCTCGCCCGAAGCAAAAGGAAACAGCCCGCCCCCGTTATTCCCGGAGGGCGGGCCTGTTTATGCAGATATGCTTATTCTTCGTTGTACGCCTCCAGCACCAGAATGCGCATGGGCACAGACCCAGTATTCCTGATCCCATGAGAGGCAAAGGGGGCGTTTACCAGAATATCCCCGTCCGCGACTTTTACCGTGCATCCGTTTTCGGTGTATTCTCCCCGGCCTTCCAGGATGATATAAATTTCGTTGTCGTTTCCATGGGTATGCTGGCCGAAGGAGCCGGCGGGCGGGATGACGGTGTAATTCAGAAACCGGATCGGCGCTTCAAAATCCCGGGCTTCAAATACCGCGCAGTGTTCGCAAAGCCCCTCTCCCTCATGGATGACCGCTTTTTCCAGGGGCGCTTTCAAAAAATTCCGAATGATCATGATGTTCTCCTCTTCCGGCGGTGATCACAGCTCCAGGATCAGCCGCCCTTCATAATACCCATCCGAAATACGGCCCTCGATGCCGAAGGAAACGGGATATTCCGTGCCCGCCAGGAACAGCCCGACGTGCACGTCATATTCCCCGCTGGCAAGCCCGCGGATATCCAGGCGCTGGCTGACCGCGCGTTCTTCCCCCGGCTGCAGTTCTTCCGCCCGGAGCGGCAAATCGTATGCCCGCGTGTCTTCAAGCCCCGACCCATGGAGCCGCAGGCGGAATTGGCCTTTGGTATAGCAGGGCAGCGTGCCTGCGTTGGAAAAGGTCACTTGGGCGGTCAGGCATCCCCGGGTTTGATCCCGGCTGTCGATCTCCACCGTCTTGACCTGGAAGCGGTAGCCCGCGTGGGTGGGCACATTGGCGCATGAAGCGTCCTCCGTGGTGAAAACAGAGATATGGTGAGCGATGGCCCAGTCCACCGCGGCGGCGTCCTTCGGGTCAATCGCCATCCGCAGAGGAACGGCGGGCCAGCGGGCTTCATCCGCGGGAACAAGACCTTTATCCACCTCAATGCCAAGCATCGGTTCGTCCTTCAGCGCCGCTTCCCACCGGTTGCCCGCCCGGATGAATTTTCTTGCGTTCGGAAAATTGCGGCAAAAGGAATCCGCCACATGCGCCAGCGTTTCCGGCGTTTGCCGCTGCTCGCCGCCGGGGCAGACCACGTCGATGCCCCAAAGCGCTGCTTCCCGGCCGAACGCCGCGCCCAGGGCGTCCAGCAGCTTCAGGAAATCCCCTATGGGATCGCATGACCAGTCAGGCGCGTCCGGGTCGATGCGCAGCAACGCGTACCGCTTGATATTCCGAGCCCTTTGGATCACCGCTTCGATCCCTTGCCAGTCGTATGCGCCCGGCGCTTTTTCCACGCCGCGCCAGGAAAGCCGGTTCAAAAATAGCATCCCCGTATCCGGATTGAGCAGCGGCCAAATGACCGCACGCAGATTTTGAGATTGAACGCTCATTGTTTTCACCTCGTCAATACGTGATGGTGCGGTCGGTTCGCTGATCGTCGAACAGGGTTTCGGGAATCACCGGCCGCTCCACCCGCGTCCCAACGCCCACATACCCCAGGGGATGCCAGCCGCCCCGGAAATACTGCCGGGTGGCAAAGAGCACGCTGGGCCGGTTGCAGGCGGGGTCCTTGATGGCCAGCGTGAGCATGTATTTTCCTTCAGGCATGGAGGACACATCCAGCGCCGTTTCCACGCGGTAGGTTTCCGCCGGGATGTCATATGCCTTTTTTTCAAAGCTCCATTGGTCTCCGGGCAGCCAGGCGCGGATGTCAACGCCCTCCAGATTTTGTTCCAGCACCGGTTCTTTCTGCTCATTCAGCAGCGCCACGCACACCGGCCAGCGGTAATAGAAAGGCGAAGCGCCCACGTTGCGAACGTCAAAGGCCACCTGCAGATGTTCATTTTCTATTCCATATTCCGCTTTTTCCAGCACATAGCGGTAGCCGGCCCGCTTTTGATATTCCGCCAGGCCTTGAAGGGCCTGTTCATAGGTATCGTCATGCTCCAGCCACATGCCCAAATGATTGTTGTGCTGCCAGAACACATATTCCAAAAAGCGGTCCCGGTGCTCCGGCGCGGTCAGGGTGTCGTTCATATTATGACCGGGCTGTATCTCGTGGCGGCCCCAGTTGTGGGCCACCTCTCCGCCCATGACCGCTGTTTTCCAGTCCATGAAGCGCGCGCAGTCCCGGCCGTACTGCTCCTCGTCGATGTGGGCGAAGGAATCCCAGTACATTCCAAAGCCCTGGCCCATGCAGTCCCGGGGGCAGCGGATCATGATCTTTTTGTCCGGGAAGAATTCGTGGAACGCGTCCGACAGATTCTGCTGCGCCGCCCGACTCAGGGAATCCTCATGCTGCTCTCCCCACAGGCCGTAAATGCCCATTTCCACGTAGGAGATGCGCGGGTCGTCGTTCCACACATGGCCCAGCTTTTGGATCAGGTTCCGCACCCGGAAAAAGAATTCCGGCGTGTCCAGGGTGGAGGCAACCATATCCGAGGGGAAGCAGCCCCTCACCTCCGTGGCCTTGGTGTGGTCGCCGTGGTTGGGCCATTGCAGCGCCACCCGGGGAATCAGCCGGATGTTGTGGAGGCGGCAATCGGCAAACCGGCGTTCGCAGACCTGCCGGATAAAATCCTCATCATCCTGGATGGTACGTTCCAATTCATTCCAGTTAAAGTACATCTTATAGACGCGGGAATAGATCTCGTCTTCCTTGACCGCAAAGATTTGGCCGTTGGCCCCGATCTGGCCCCGCTGTCCTTTCATGGTATTGGGAAAGGCATAATCGGCAATCAAGGGGAAAATCACGGTACGATCAGTTTTCATGCGTTTCGCTCCCTTCACGTGCCCGGCACCTTGGGGTCAAACAGGGGGTAATACCCATCGGCAAAATAATCGTCCCAAATATGCTCGTACTCCGGGCGCGGGCACTCATCCAAATGCATATCGCCCGCCGGGTAATAGCCGTCCGCCGTGCGGCCTTCGTGGCAGAGTACCAGTGCTTCGCCGTCCTGCGTGAAAAGGCCGTATTCCAGATGATACAGGCCGGGCGCCACCTTGGGCAGCCGCACGATTTCATTGTACGCCCGATCCGCCAGATGGAACGAATGGAAACGGTCATGCAGCCGGATGGGGGTATACTGGCCGTCCTTTTCCAGGCGCAGGCGCACTTCCATAGCCTCATGGCAATAGCTCGGCCCCCGATTGTTCCACCAGAAGCGCATAGGCGCAAAGCCTCCGGCGGTCAGTTCCTTCGGATAGGTCAGCCGCCGCAGGGCGATGCGCCAGCCGGCCAGCGCGCCGGGCATGTTTTCCACGGCCATAGCGTGCCATTGGGCGGCGAACCGGGCGGCGTTTTCTGTTTTGCTTTCATTTCTTACCAGCACGGGAAACCGCTTGTACAGCTGCTGAGCGTTCTGCATGGCGAAGGCTTCGCAGGTGTCGTAGGCATTGTCCCCAATCTCCGCCAGCACGCCGCCCAGGAAGCCCCGCTTCAGCGCCCAATCCAATTGCTCCCCGTCCGTGACCGGCACATAATAGCGCTTGGGGGAAAAGGCCTGGGCAGCCGCTTCCCACAACCTGCGCAGGGAAACAGCGGGCGCGTCGGAGGACAGCATTACGCCCAATACCATGGGATGCCGGTATACCTGCGCGGCCAGCGACCGCAGGGCGCTTTCCGATTCCGCGGCGCAGGTCAGCCCGACGTCGGGAATCCGCACATCCAGCAGCGTTTTTTCCGTGAGTGCAGGCAGCGCCTGTCCCAACTCCAAACGCGCAGTCTGAAACGTACTGCGGCCCGCGCCGTCCATGATCGCGTTGATTTCCAAAGGACGGCATTTCACCGCCCGATACCTCTCAAAGCTCTCCAGCGTATATTTTTCCATTGCGTGCCCCTCCTCGCTTAACGCACTTCCACCGTGCCCAGGGGGTAAAAGCCTTCCGCATTCCTGCCCTCGATGGCCAGGTGCAGCGTGCCGATTTCCGGGATACGGGTGTCGATCCCCAAGCTGAGTTCATACTGTCCGGCGGGCACGTCCAGGGGCAGCGCCGCCTGCACCACGTGATCCTCGTCGGGCAGCCAGGAGCGGATATCCTCCTCCAGCTGCCAGCTTTTCTCCGCCCGATCGTTTTTCAGCCGAATGATCAAAGGATAGGGCTCGTAGCACGGGGCCACCCCGGTGTTGCACCACAGCAGCTTCAATTGAAGCTGCCCCTTTTCCACCCCGGCGTAGGCTCTTCGCAGTTCCAGCCGGTAGCCCATCTTTTTCACCCACGCCGCCACCTTGTCCTTCCAGGCCGCGGGCACGGTGGTTTGCTTGCTGTTGTAGGAGGAGATGTGCCATTTCAGGGATTCCGCGATGATATAATCGATATCCCAGCCCGCCAGATACCAATCGTTCATGTGCCAGCAGGCCTCGAACAGCACCGGCCCTTTTTCCCATGCGTCGTGCATATGGAAATTCTCGATATTCATCGGATAGTAATCCTGCATGTGGCTCCATTCTTTCCCGTGAAAGCCGCCCATATCACCCAGGCAGTCCACCCGGAAGCCGATATTCTTCCTGTATTTCAGAATAGCGCTCACCGACACGGGATCGTGGAGCAGGCATTGCAGCGGCGTTTTGCGGAAGCCCTCGCAGTATGCCCGGATAATCTCGTCCAGCTTTTCCGGCTCCACGAATTCCGAACCGGCCCCTTCGCCCCACGCCCCGCACAGCGCCATATCCACCGAGGAGATGAAGGGATGCCCGTCGTAGCGCCTGGCAAATTCCCGCACGAACCGCGCCCAGTAAGCCGAAAACTCGGTGGTATTGGGATCAATGCGCCAGAAGGGGAATTCCGGGTCTTCGGGATATTTTTCGCGCAGCCACCGGGGAATGTCCTCCGTCAGCGAATACGGCGAACATCTGACCACCGCGTTGCACCCCAGCACCCTGGCCCGCTCCAGCTTTTGATCCAGCAGTGACCAATCGAATTTCCCTTCCTCCGGCTCCAGCACGTTCCATGGTGCGCCCGCGTAAGACAGGCCGGAATCCGGATGGTTCCAGGTTTTCTGCTCCGGGGCGAATTTGTATTTTTCCACCACGTTTCCCCGGTTGTCCCGCACCATGTCGTGATCTCCCATCAGATTGGGAGCGCAAATGAACCCGATGCCCGGATTGTTCAAAAGCGCATCGGAGATTTTCGGCTCTACCATCCATTGCCATTCCTTCAAGCGCGTTCCCTCCCTTGTGCATTCCATTCATGTTCAAACAATTTATCAGTCTCGTTTGAAAGGATAACGACGGGGCGAGGGCCTATGCGGCCCTCGTGCACCTGCACCAGGAGATTTCATCTCCTGGACCTCAATAGCGGATATTGCTTGACTGATTAAATCAGCATGGTTTCCGCTGGTGCGTGATACTAAACTCAAATTAAAAACGCATCAACAATCCATTGCCTGCAAGTGATACTTTTGACCATATCATTGGTGAGATTACAAATTGTTTTGCAAAGA